>NZ_CP022657.1:2045000-2390000 GCF_002243515.1 Tumebacillus algifaecis | reverse complement strand
CAGTTGCAAGATCGGAATCTCACCATGAAACTGCTGTTTCCAATATTGGATCTGCTCCTCCATCACGTCCGCTTGCAACCAGTCGCGCTGCCAGAGCGTAAAGTCTGCATATTGAAGCTCCATCTTGGGCAGTTGTGCCAGAGTCTGCTCGTGCGCAGCTTCGTAGAGCGAGACCAGTTCCTCGACAAACAGAGCGATCGACCAAGCATCGAAGATGATGTGATGGAAGGTCATCAATAAAACGTGCTCAAATTCGCCTAAGCGCACCAGCTTCTGGCGTAACAAGGGGCCGACCTGCAGGTCGAACGCCCGCTTCTCCTCCTCGGCGATGAGCTGTTCGAGTCTTTCCTTCCGCTCGCCATCTGCTCGATCGGACAGGTCGATCACCAACAGGGTTTCTTGCTGCGGTGCGTGAATCACCTGGATCGGCTCTCCCGCTTGCTCGGCAAAAGTTGTGCGCAAGATCTCATGTCTGCAGATGATCTCATGCAAGGAAAGCTCAAGTGCGGCAAGGTCGAGCGCACCTTCCATCCGCACCGCAAACGGCATGTTGTACGCTGCTCGGTCGGGCAACAGCTGGTCGAGCATCCATAGGCGCTGCTGGGCGAACGAGAGCGGAAGCTTGGACGGTCGAGCGATCGGCAGTTGGGGTACTACAGCGAACGAGTGATTCCCCGTCGCTGTCCGCTCTTCGATCCAAGCGGCAAACTCGGCCACTGTCGGATGTTCAAACAGAGTGCGGAGCGGAAGATCGATCCCCATCTTTTCCTGCATCAAAGCGACCGCCTGTGTCGCCAGCAGGGAGTGTCCGCCAAGCTCGAAGAAATTGTCGTGCATGCCGATGCGCTTGTTGCGCAACACGCTTGACCACAGCTGGCTCAGCATCGTCTCCGTCTCGGTGCGCGCCGCAACATAGGCCCTCTCGGCGCTCGCGAATTCAGCAGGCTGTGGCAGTGCTTTGCGATCGACTTTGCCGTTTGGTGTCAGCGGAAGCTGAGTCAGGCTGACAAACGCAGAGGGCACCATATAGTCGGGCAAGCGCTGTTTGAGAAATCTTCTGAGTTCACCCGACTCGACCGAAGGCTGATCAGCCGCTTGGACAAAATAGGCGATCAAGCGCTTGTCCCCCACTGCCGCATCCTGCACGACGACCACCGCTCGGTGCACCTCGGGGTGTTGCAACAGCACTTCCTCAATCTCGCCCAGTTCGATGCGGAAGCCGCGCACTTTGACCTGATGATCGGTGCGCCCGAGAATCTCAAGCGATCCGTCAGGCAGGTAGCGTGCCAAGTCGCCCGTCTTGTAGAGGCGGGATGCTGGCTCGGATGCGAATGGATGCGGAATGAACGCGTTTGCTGTCAACTCCGGAGCGTTTCGGTAGCCGGTTGCCAAGCAGGAACCGCCCAGATATAGCTCACCGACGACACCTACTGGCAACGGTTGCAGGCTGACGTCCAACACATAGGTCTCCACATGCTCCAGAGGGCGACCGACCGACACTGGCTCGGAGAGCGCCACCTTCCCGGCTGTCGCCCAGACGGTCGCTTCGGTCGGCCCGTACAGGTTCCACACTTCTCCGACGCGCGCGAGCAGGTCGTCGGCCAGATCGCGAGGCAGGTTCTCCCCGCCACAGAGGGCGCGTAGGTCGTGCTTCCCTAGCCAACCAGCGTGGATCAACAAATACCAAGTCGCAGGGGTCGCTTGAAGAACGGTCGCCTGCGCCGCTTCTAAGAGCTGTCCCAATCGTTTCCCATCGGCCGCCACTTCCGCTTCTGCGATGACCACTTGAGCGCCGGAGATCAGCGGCAAGAACAGCTCAAGAATCGAGATGTCAAAGGAGATCGTCGTCACGGAGACCAGCACTTCCCGCTCAGAGAACGACAGGCGTTGATGCATCGTCAACAGAAAATCGGTCAACGAGCGATGCTCGATTTGCACCCCTTTGGGCACGCCGGTAGAACCTGAAGTGTAGATCACATAGGCGGGTTGCTCAGACTTGATCGCCTCCCAAACAGGTTGGTCATTTGCGCGCAATTCAGCAGATGAATCGACGCAGAGCAGATGATTCATTTCGTTCATCCAAGGTTCGACCAGTTTGCTCTCGGTGAGCAGCACGGCCGGCTGTGCATCCTGCAGGCACCGTGTCACGCGTTCGACCGGATGTGCGGGGTCGAGCGGTACATAGGCGCCTCCCGCTTTCCAGATGGCGAGGATGGAGATGACCCATTCGTGCGAGCGGTTCAGGTAGAGCCCGACTAGCGCATCACGCGTGACACCCAGCGCGCGCAGCTGTTGAGCACGGGCGTCGACACGCTGAGTGACTTCGCGGTAGGTCAGCCGCTCTTGACCGAACTGGATCGCAGTGCGGTCAGGCGTTCGCTCCGCCTGCTCCTCAATCAAACGCAAGATCGACAGGTCCGAGGTGGACATCCAACTGCGATCATTCCATTCGACCAGCTGTTGGTTGACCTCTTCCGCTGTGAGCATCGGCATCTTTCCGATCGTTTGCTCAGGTTGAGAGACGATCTGTTCGATCAGCGTGCTCAAGTGCACCAACAGCCGTTCGATGTCTCGATCGTCATACAAACTTTGATCGTACATGGCTTTCAGCATCAGTTTGCTACCAGGTACAACAGTCAGTGTGAGCGGGTAGTTGTTCCACTCTTCTGACATGATCTCTTCAACCAACAGACCTCCGACATTTTCGGTCAGCGACCGATCCATCGGGTAATTTTCGAAGACGAAAATCGTATCGAATAAAGCTTGTCCGTGAGAAACTTCGCTCCACTTTTGAATGTCGACCAGCGGAGTATACTCATATTCGCGCACCTCAGACTGCCTTTGTTGTAGAGCCCGTAGGTAGGGAAGCACAGCTTGTGTCGATTCGATCTGAACCCGGATCGGCAACGTGCCGATGAAGAGACCGACCATCTCGTCAGATCCGAGCAGATCGGCAGGTCGACCAGCAAAGGTGGCACCAAACAAAACATCATCGTTTCCACTGTATCGGCTCAACAGGATCGACCAAGCACCTTGTACGATCGTGTTGAGGGTAAGCTGCTGTTGTTTGGACATGCGCACAAGCTGTTCGGTCACAGAGGTGGATAAGGCGGCATGTTGTTCTTGAGGTAGCGAGGAAGGCAACGTTTGTTCCGTCCCTCGCTTGCGAATGCCCAAACGCAAAGGTGTGCTGAATCCGTCAAGATAGCCGCGCCAGAAATTCTCAGCAGACTGCAACTCTTGCTGTTGTAACCAAGCGATATAGCGAACAAAAGGTAGCGCGGTTGGTTGCTGCGGCAGTTGCTCCTGATCGAAAGCTACATACGCGGCAAAGAGCTCTTGAAAAATCAAAGGCAAAGACCATCCATCTGAAACCAGATGGTGGGAAGTGAAGATCAGTTTAGATTGCTCGCTGTCAATCTCGGCCAAAGTCAAGCGGCAGAGAGGCGCACTCGAAAGGTCGAATCCGACTGTGCGCTCTTCGTCCAGAAACTGTTGTACAACCTGTTGATGTTCATCTTCCTGCAAGCTCCTAATGGTGATTGGAACCTGTTGATGTACAACTTGAAGTGGTACCTGAAGCGATTGCCAATGAAAGCTGGTGCGGAGGATCGTGTGACGATCAACCACCCATTGCCAAGCGCGTTCCAACACATCAACTTTTAAGTTCCCGCGCAGATGTAGCGTCATCTGCACGAGGTACATCCCCTTTTCTTCGACGAGGTTGGAATGATAGAGCATTCCTTGCTGCATCGGGGATAGCGGATAAAGATCCTCGATGTTTTCGAGGGGGAATCCACGTGACTCAAGTTGTGACAAGAAGCGATCGAGCCTTTCCTGATCAAGTTCAGCGTTCGGATAGTCGGAGGGTGTTCGCCCTCGACCTTCTGGAGAGAAGCAGAGTTGGATCAATTTTTGCAGATGGTCGTAGAACGAGTTCACCAGCAGCTCGATCGTATCGGCCGAATGGAACTGATCGCTGTACTCCCAATCGAGTTGCAGACGGTGATCCACAATCGCTCCGTTGATCTCCAACAGATGGCTCCTCAGGTTGTCCGCGCCGTGGGACGCCACCACTTCCTCAGCTGAAAGTGCAAAAAGATTGGAAGAGTCGAACTGCATGTCTGTCTGCCCATGATAGTTGAATAACACTTGCGGCTGTGGGGCCTTGCGCAAAGCGCTTCTCCCCTCTTCCCGGCCGATGAACCGGAGCAGACCATATCCGACACCTCCGCGTGGAACTGAGCGAAGCTGTTCCTTGACCCGCTTTAGCGAATCGGCAGGATCATCAGGGTTCTGAAGATGGAGGTGGATCGGATAGGTGGCGGTGAACCAGCCGACAGTGCGCGAAAGGTTTGCATGTTCGAACAGCTCTTCGCGCCCATGTCCCTCCAGCTCAAGCGAGACGTGCTCCCCTTTGGTCCAGTCAGCAATCGTTTGAGCCAAAGCGGTTACCAACAAGTCTTGCACACTGGTCCGAAACGCTCGAGGCGCTTCCTGCAACAATGCGCGAGTGCTTGCTGGATCGAGGAACATTCGTTTGCGACGCAGTGACGAGTACGTGTTGCGCCCAGCTGAATCATCTACAGGCAGTGGATCGGCTGCAACGTTTTGATCCAGCCAATAGGTCAGCTCCTTTTCCATCTCCACTTCCTGTGCACGTTGCGCTAAGACTCGTGCCCACCGTTGCACAGACGTCGTTTTTCTAAGCAGCCGAACCGCTTCACCGTGCAACAATTGCTCATAGATGCGCTCGAGGTCTTCGAGCAAGATCCGCCAAGAGACTCCGTCGACAGCGAGGTGATGAACCAAGCAGAAAAGGCGATGCGATCTGTTTTCCCCTCTGTCCAAGTAGACAAATCGTGCGATCGGGCCGGTAAACAGATTCAAGCTTTCCTGCCACTTCACCACTTCTGCTCTCCACACCGCTTCTTCCTCATCCGCTGAGAGATTGGTGAGATCGAGGCGTTCGAAGGGCACGTCGCCGATCGACTCGTCAAACTGTTGCTCCCAACCGCGTTCCGTTTGGACGATGCGCATGCGCAATGCATCATGATGCAAGAAGAGCGCTCGCAGAGATTCCTTCAGCACCTGCAGATCGAGTGGGACTTTTAGATCTACCAGCAGCGGCATGTTCCATTGGTGTGGCGACTCATGGTGCAGCTCGAAGAACCAGCGTTGAATTGGCGTAAGCGGAGCGGGGCCAGCAGTCGGTTCCTCCTCCGCATCAGTCCCCTTCTCATTTGCCCACTTGGCGACCTGAGCAAGTTGAGCGATCGTCGGATGTTGAAAGAGATCTTTGGGCGACAGATGAATGCCCTGAGCAGCTGCGCGAGAGGCGAGCTGGATGCTCAGAATCGAATCGCCGCCAAGTTCAAAGTAGTTCTGATGAATTCCGACTGAGTCGCGCCGCAATACTTTTTCCCAAACGGAAGCTAATTGCTGTTCCATCTCGGTTCGGGGAACAACTTCTGTCAACCGGTCTGGAGCTGTCGATTGGATGCTTGCAAGTGCACGTCGATCCACCTTTCCGTTTGGCAACAGCGGAAATTTGTCGAGCGTGACCCACGCGGACGGAATCATGTAATCGGGCAGTGATGCCTTAAGGCTCGCAACGACCTCTTGCTCATCGAATCGATCTGATGTGACCAAGTAGGCGATCAGGCGTGGGTTGCCCGGGATCTCCTCCACGGGAAGTACGATCGCCTCTTGAATGGTCGGCAGTTGTTCAAGGCATGATTCGATCTCCCCAGCCTCAATCCGAAATCCGCGGATTTTGACTTGATCATCCACTCTTCCGACATACTCCAATTGACCGTCCCTGAGCCAGCGAACGAGATCTCCTGTCTTATAGAGGCGTGCGCTTCCCTCTTCGTGGAAGGGACTGTTAAGAAAGACGGAAGCTGTCAGCTCAGGGCGATCGCGATAGCCGCGTGCGACACCTGCGCCGCTCAAATACAATTCGCCAACCACTCCGATTGGAACAGGTTGAAGATGTGCATCCAAAATGTGCGCTTCTAGATTTGCAATCGGTCTGCCGATCGGAATGGAGCCGAGCCTAGTCGAACTGCCTTTGGATCGAAATAAGGTTGCGGTGACAGTCGTTTCGGTTGGGCCATAAGCGTTGATCCAATCGATTTCGGGTGCGATCCGCTGCCAGGTGGTCAGCGCTTCAGGAGATGCTTTTTCCCCGCCGACGATCATCAGTCGAAGCGACTCGGGAAGCTTTGCACCAAGTTCTGCAAGCTCATGCGTCCAGCTTGACCAAAAGGCGGTCGGCAAGTTCAGGACGCTCAACTTTCTCTCATCGATCTCACGCAAGAAGCGTTCTGCTGTGGTGAGCATCTCTTCATCACGAATGTAAAGCGTCCCCCCTGTCACCAAAGTCGGGAAGATCTCTTCGACTGCGATGTCAAAGGAGATCGAGGAAAATTGCAGGACACGGTCATGAGGCTGCAACGAGTATTCCTCAGCGATTGCAAGGTTATGATTGACCACGTTGCGATGTTCAATCTCCACACCTTTGGGAGCCCCTGTCGAACCAGATGTATAGATGATGTAGCACAGATGGTCAGAGCGAACATCTGTAGCTGGATTCTCCTCGCATTCTTGATCGAATCGATCGTGATCCGCATCGAGCAGAAACACCGTTCGTCCCTGCACATTCGCGGGGATGCAACCTGACTGTGTGAGCAACACGTCCGCATCCGCATCTTCAAGCATGTAGGTGATCCGTTGCGCGGGATAGGCAGGATCGAGCGGCAGATAGGCGCCGCCAGCTTTCATGATCCCCAGCATGCCGATGATCATCTCGGGAGAGCGCGCAACGCATAGACCGACAGGCTGATCGACTCGAACGCCCGCTCTGATCAGCGCATGTGCAAGCTGATTGGCTCTTCTGTTCAGTTCTTTGTAGCTGAGCGAACCAGACTTCCATTCGATCGCTTTCGAGTCAGGTGTTTTTTCGGCCTGTGCTTCAAATAGCTGATGAACGCACAGGTGCTGAGGGATTGCTCGTTTTACGCCACTCCCATACGCGCTCAAGGTGCTTCTTTCGTTCGAGGTGAGCATCGAAAGAGCGGAGATCCGCTCGGTAGACCGCTCGGTGATCGAGCAGAGCAACTGCTCAAAATGGACGAGCATCCGTTTGATGGTCGCCGATTCGAAAAGGTCAGCATTGTATTCGAAACTGCCGCTAAGCTGTCTTTCGCGATCGACCATCGCAAGCGTTAGATCAAATTTGGCATGCTCGCTGTCAAACTCGATCGGGGTCAAGGCGAGATCGGGCAGTTCGATTTTTGTAAGGATGTCCTCTTGCAGGTCGAACATGACCTGAAACAACGGTGTTCTGCTCAGGTCGCGCGTCGGCACTAGAACTTCCACCAATTTTTCGAACGGAACATCCTGATGTGCGAATGCGTTGAGCGCCGTCTCCCGCACGCGGCTGAGCAGTTCGGCAAACGTCAGATTCTCCGACAGGTCGGTTCGGATCACCAAGGTGTTGACGAACAGTCCGATCATCGGCTCAACTTCTCGATGATGACGACCTGCAATCGGGGTCCCGACACAGATGTCAGGAGTGCCAGAGTAGCGTGCGAGCAACAGATTGAACGCGGAGAGCAATGTCATGAACATCGTCACCCCATGCTCACTGCTCAAAGCTCGCAAACGTACAGTCAATTCTTCAGAAAGTGTGAATCGCTCTACTTTTCCGCGCTGTGTTTGCAAGGCGGGTCGCTGATGATCGATCGGTAGTTCAAGCGTTGGCAGCGTGCCTGCTAACTGTTGATTCCAATAGTTTAACTGCTCTTCCAAAACGCTCCCTTGCAACCAGTCTCGCTGCCAACTTGCAAAGTCTGCATACTGAAGTGACAGTTCTGCCAAATCTGGTGAGCGCCCTTCGGCGAGCGCGCTGTAGCTTGCAACAAACTCCTCACGGAACAATACGATAGACCAACCGTCCGCGATGATATGATGCATGTTGATGATCAGCACATGTTCCTGATCGGCTGTTTTGACTAAGCAAAAACGAATCAAAGGGCCGCTTTGCAGGTCGAACGCAAGCCCTGCTACTTCCTGCAACAGACGTTCAAGCGTCAATTCTCGTTCCGCGCTCGAATCGTTGCTCAGATCTCTTTTCATGACCAAGACAGGAGCGGGAGGTGCGATCATCTGAATGGGAGCACCATCCACTTCAGCAAACGTTGTTCGAAGCGCCTCATGCCGGTTGACGATCAACGATAAACTTTGTTCCAATGCTGCTTCTTTTAAGTTCCCCTGCAAGCGGATCGCAAACGGCATGTTGTATGCAGCTGGATCGTCGATCAGGCGATCTAACGTCCAAAGACGTTGTTGAGCGTATGACATCGGTAGTTCTCCCGCACGAGAGATCGGGGTGAGGAGTCGATGTTTCGACAGATCGTTCGGTGCTTCCTGAGTCGCACCCTCGATCCAGCTTGCCATCTCAGCGACAGTCGGACATTCGAACAGCTGGCGAAGCGGGATGGTGAGTCCGAACGCGTCTTGCATGCGCGTCGTCACCTGAGTCGCTAACAAGGAGTGACCGCCGAGTTCAAAAAAGTTGCTTTGCGCTCCGAGTTGCTCCACTCGCAGGACTTTCGACCAGATCTCTGCGACGATTTTTTCCGTCTCGGTGTCGAGCTGGACAACTCCTGCCTGCTCAGCGTAATACTCATCTGGTACTTTCAATGCTTTGCGATCCACTTTCCCGCTGGTGGTAAGCGGCATCTCTTCCAAGATGACCAAGTGGGCAGGCACCATGTAGTCTGGCAATCGGCTCTTCAGAAAATGGCGTAACTCCTTGCGTTTCAGTGTCGTAGCTGTCACGGCAAACTTCATTGTGACAAAGCCGATCAACCGCACATCTCCATCACCAGCGTCGGTGACGATGATCGCCGCTTGTTTCACCTCTTGATGCTCGGTGAGGGTCGCTTCGATTTCGCCTAGCTCAATGCGATACCCGCGCACTTTAACTTGATTGTCCACCCTGCCGAGAATTTCCAGGTTTCCATCAGCCTGATACCGAGCGATGTCGCCTGTCTTGTACAGACGCGCTTCATCACTGGAAGAGAAAGGGTGTGGAATGAACTTTTCGGCCGTCAGTTCGAGGCGATTCAAATATCCGCGTGCTAAGCAGACCCCTCCGACATAAAGTTCACCTTTTGCACCGAGCGGCACCGGTTGCAAGTGCGCATCCAACACATACGCCTCTACATTGTCGAGCGCTTCTCCGATCAACACCGTCCCCTGTGCTCCAACACGCCCTCCCGTAGCATAGACTGTCGTTTCGGTCGGGCCGTACAAATTCCAAACCTCTCGGCTGCGCATGAGGAGATCATCGGCGAGCGCTCGCGGCATGCTCTCTCCGCCTGACATCACCAGCAGATCTTGCTTCCCTTGCCAGCCAGAATTGATCAGCTGATACCATGTTGCTGGCGTCGCTTGGAGAACAGTCGCGTTCTTTTCTTGCAACAGCTGCGCGAGCAGGCGGGCATCTGCCACCTGATCTGAATTTGCCACCACAACCTGTGCTCCGGTGATCAGCGGCAAGAACAGATCTACCGTCGAGATATCGAATGTGATCGTCGTCACAGCGACCAGCACGTCGCGTTCGCTAAATGAGAGCTTGTTTTGAAGAGAAAACAGCAGGTTGGTCAGCGAGCGATGTTCGATCTGTACCCCTTTTGGCTGTCCTGTTGAGCCGGACGTGTAGATCACATAGGCCAGCTGATGTGGGTGGGATTGTGGGTGCACCTGACGATCGATCATCTGCTGATCCTTGCGATCTACATCGATGCATAGTACCTGTTCGATCTCATCCATCCAGGTGCTGAGCAGACTGGACTCTGTGACGAGCACAGCGGCACGCGCATCCTGCAGGGTAAATATCACACGTTCCTGAGGATGTGACGGATCGAGCGGAACATAGGCCCCACCCGCTTTCCAGATCGCAAGAATGGAGACGATCAGCTCATGGGATCGATTTAAGTACAGACCGACCAACGTTTCCTTTTCGATACCTAATGCGAGAAGCTGATCTGCACGCCGGTTCGCAAGCTCATCCAACTGTTGATACGTCAGCGACACATCATCAAATGAGACGGCGATCCGATCAGGTGTTCGTCTTACCTGTTCTTCAAATAATCTGTGAACAGACAAAACTTCAGGAAAATCGCAAGTCGACCGGTTCCAGTCGATCAACTGCTGCTGCCATTCAGATTCGGTCAGCAGGGGAAGTTCAGCGACCAAACGATCGGGAGAAGTAACAAAAGCTGCGAGCAAAGTTTTGAAATGCTCAATCAATCGCTCGATCAACTCGTCGCTGAAAAGATCGGTATTATACTCAAACCGTCCAGCGAGAGTCCCCTCCACCTCTGCCATCGCCAAGGACAGATCGAACCCAGCATGATTTTGCTGAAGCGGAAGCGACTCGAAAGCAAGCTGACCTAGATTGAAACTGCCCCCCTTCATACCGAGCGAAAAAGCGGTCAACTCCTTCAGCTCGGGCAATTGAGAGCGTTGGTAGGTAAACATCGCCTGAAAGAGCGGAGGGAAACTTAGGTCGCGCTCTGGTTGTAAGTCTTCGACCAAGAGAGCGAATGGATATTCGGCATGATCGAGCGCTTCGAGAACATGTTGGCGAACCTGTCCGAGCAGTTCTCGAACGGTCGGGTCAGCTTTGAAGTCGGTTCGAATGACGACCGGGTTTACATAATAACCGATATCGGAAACTTCATGTGCACTTTCAATGATCGATGTCGGAGAGCCGATCAGCAGATCATCTTGACCTGTGTAGCGATGTAAAATGGCTTGAAATGCGGCGAGGAGCGTGCTGTAAATCGTCATGCCATGCTCAAGTGCGAGTCGGCGCACCCCCGCCGAGACGTCTGCAGACAGTTGAAACAAACTGGCAGCGCCTTTATAGGTCTGTATCGCAGGGCGAGCATGAGCGGATGGCATCTGAAGTACGGGCAACTCCCCCCCTAATTTGCGATGCCAATATTGACGTTGGCGTTCGCCTTCAGCGCTCTGAAGCAACGCCATCTGTTTTCGCACAAAGCTTTCGTAGCCGCCGTAGCCTAGGCTGGAAGAGGCCTCGGTCGCATCTGAAGAAAGTCGGATCTCTGCTTGATACAAGGTTTGCAGATCCTGAACCATCACGCCGAACGAGTTAAAATCGACAATGATGTGATGAGCGATGAGCAAAAGAATGTGCTCCGTTTCTGAACGTTTCCAGATGCAAGTTCGCAACAAACAATCATTTTCTAAGTCGAACGGACGATGCGATTCGGTGATCATTCGATCTTGGAGCTCAACTTCTGACCAAGCTTGAGCATCCTGATAGAGCCATCCCACTTCTGCCGTTTCCTGTATCGCTCGAACTGGCATCCCGTCTTGCAATGTGTACCGGGTGCGAAGTTGTGGGTGTCGCTTCGTCAACTGAAGGATGGCACGATGCCAAGCGTCCACATCAAAAGCGCCGCTCACCTTTGCTGCTCTGGCGATGTTGTACGCAGTATCTTCAGGATGCATGTTCTGCAAGAAGAAAAGGGACTGCTCGCCATACGAAAGTCCTGTTGTTTCGCCTGTGAGCTCATTGTTATCGGGAGCGATCCCCGTCTCCTCAAGATCTGCAGCACTGCGGTTCTCGATGATCGAAAGTGCCAATTGATCGAGGGTTGGCCCTGACAGCAGTTGCGAAAGTTGGAGTGAAACTCCAAAGGCACCCTGAATCTCATCCTTGAATTGGACAGCTACCAGCGAATCAAGTCCAAACTGACTGATCGGGCGATCTGACGGAGGATGAGCGGATGTCATCCGCAACAGCTGCGCCAACTGGGCTTGAAGGTGCGATCTGACCTTTTCCAGTCGTTGCTCAGGCGCATCGGTGATCCAACCTTGCGGATCTGCGAGGGACTGATCGGGTCTCTCCTCTTGAATTTGGTCGAGCTTCAACAGTTCAGATTGGGAACCATCTGTACAGAGAACATCTAACGTATTGTTCAAATAACGTGCTCGGCAGAGATGTCGCTGTACTTTTCCGCTGGAAGTCTTGGGGATGCTGACCGGCTTGATCAGAACGATTTCATGCACCTGTAGTTGATACTCTTCTGCTATCGACTGTCGAATCAGGTCAAGAACCGGTTGCAGGTTTGATCTGCGGTATTGACGCTCCACCTCTTGCACGATGACCAGCTTCTCTTCCCCATCCAATTCGATGGAGAAAGCGGCACCGTTGTTGTTATGAACGGCTTGATGGCTCTTCTGAACACAAAACTCAAGATCCTGCGGATAATAGTTGCGACCTCGAATGATGACCAGGTCTTTCAGTCGTCCCGTCACGAATAACTCTTGATCTTGGGCAAATCCAAGATCGCCTGTGCGGAGGAAGGGGCCATCTCCCGTATCTGTCAGGAAGGCATGAAACACCTCTTCCGTCTGCTCTCTACGGTTCCAATACCCTTGAGCGACACTGGGACTCTTTACCCAGATCTCGCCTACTTCACCTTCTGAACACAAAGAGAGAGTATCAGGGGATGCGATCACAATACTTTGTTGACCATCAGTAAGTCGACCACTGCTCACCAATGTTTGGGCATGCTCAAACACAGGCTCGACTTTGGATGCACGACCCTGTTGCAAAAGATCAGCATTGAATGGTTGGATGACAGGTGCTTCTTCGATTCGTCCGCCAGTTACAAACAGAGTCCCTTCGGCCAACCCATAGCACGGGTAAAAAGCTTCCCGTTGAAATCCACAGGGAGCGAAAAAGTCAGCAAATCTGTCCAGTGTCTCGGAGCGAACTGGCTCTGCGCCTGTAAATGCGACTTTCCACGTGCTGAGATCTAATGTATCTCGTTGTTCAGGTGTGATTTTTTGCACGCAAAGATCGTAGGCAAAGTTCGGCCCACCGCTCACCGTCCCACCTAGTCGAGAGATCGTCTGCAACCAAAAATAGGGTCGTTGAATAAAATCGACAGGTGCCATCAGCGTGACCGGGTATCCTGTGTACAAGGGTTGGAGGATTCCCCCGATCAATCCCATATCATGATAAGGAGGCAGCCAGATCACACAGCGGCTTGCCTCATTCGTTTCGAAACTGTTCTCGATCGCTTGTAGATTGTGCAACAGGTTGTGATGTGTCAGCATCACACCTTTCGGCAAGGCTGTTGAGCCGGATGTATATTGAAGAAACGCAAGGCTGTCCCCGTCAACAGCAGGTGGTCGCCAGCCGGTCGAACCGCTCCCCTCCCATGACGAGGTGACGATCCACTCGATGTCTTGCAGTTCGCGAAAGTTAGATTGCTGCAGCTCGATTCCGTTTAGAATCGAGGGGGTTGTCAATGCGAGTTTGGCTTGTGAATCGTGAATGATCGCCTGCAATCGGTCGAGATGACCGTTTGTACGCGGCGGATAGGCTGGGACTGGCACCAATCCGGCGTATAAACATCCAAAAAAAGCACGTATATAGGAAAGACCAGGCGGGTAGAGCAACAACACACGCTCGCCTGGCGAATGCTCTTGAAGCGTGGCAGCAAGCATGCGCGCATTTCGATCGAGCTCTTGATAAGTAACCGTCTCCTCGTCTCCGTCTGTTGTTAGAAATGAATAGGCAAGTTTTTCTGGAGAAAGGTGCGCTCTAGTTTGCAAAAGTTCGGGTAGAGTAGAAAAGATCGGGATTGAAGTTTTCATAAATGGGTTCCTCCAAACTCCAAATAATTACGATCAATACATCTTTAGGAAGAAATACAAACATCTTCTTGGATGTAGTTCCATAAGTTGTTTCAATATTCCTCCTATTACTTTGAATAAATTTATTTTCTATGAACGGATATATTTATTAGTGAACTTTCTACCTCTACTATTTTATGACCGATGAGGCAACATATAAAAAACGCGGATGGCAGCATCGATGTCTGCAAGGCGCATTCCTTCGATCTTGCGGATCATTGGCTCCGAAGTTTCGCTGTTCGATTTGACATCGCCATTCCCCGTGTCGGTGAGTGGTTTCAGTTTCACAGCCTCGCCTACGCCGAGTTGCAAGTTGCGCTTGCCTTGGTTTTTTAACTTGTGGTGTGTCAGCACAACTTTGGAAAGGTCGATCCCCACTCGTTCCCTTCCGAATTCAAGCAGTGGCAAAACTCGCTTAAAGAAGATAGCGCGTTTCTCATTAGTCCGTTATAGAAGGATAATCTTGTCACAGAAACGTTAAAGAAGGATTGTTCTGTCAAAATGTATGACAGAACAATCCTTCTTTAAATAATCAATGCTCTCCAAACGACTTCTCCGACTGACAATAAACAGTCATAACATGTGAAATTGTACAGTTCAAACATTGGTCAATCACTTGAAGTGCGTGTTTTGCCAAGCACGATCATTTTTGTACGTTCCATGATCACGAAGATAACAGCTATCAAACTAAAGAAACTGTGACGCTTTTCCTCTTCTCATGGTGTTCGTAGACCGTAGGACTTTGCGGTCATTCTGTATTTTGTAGAGATGGAAAGAAGCACTAATTGAATTGGAAGTTCCTGCACATCCTAGGGAAAAGTCAGTGGGGGGATCTGATGAGTCGGTCGCAGGGGGAAATCAATGTATTGCAAGCTTCGATGATCCTTATTTCGTTTGTTGGTATCAATCTACACGTCATGGTGACCCCTGTTCTGCTGCGCAGCGCAGGACGGGACGCTTGGCTCTCTGTCTTGGTGTCCGGGGCGCTTTTGATGCTCTGGATTCCCTGCTTGTACCTGATTATGAAGAAAAGCGGCCAGCAGCACCTGCTGCAATGGGTGAAACAAAAAGCCGGTCCATTGCTTTCCATTCCACTGACTTTCATTTTTCTCATACAAATGTTTGTGATCGCGTACAGCACGATTCAGGATACGACCACCTGGCTTGCCCTCATGTACTTGTATTTGACACCCAAGCCGGTGTTGGTTGTCATCTTTACTCTGCTCTGTGCGTATCCAGCGTTTTTGGGTCTTCGTGTGATCGCCATCACCAATGGATTGTTGCTACCGTTTGTCATCTTGTTTGGCTTTTTTGTAATGTTCGCCAATATTCCCAACAAGCATTATGATCTTCTTTTTCCAATGCTGGAGCATGGGATAACTCCTGTCATGAAAGGTATGATCCCTGCTGCGTCCGGACTGTCCGAACTCGCAATCTTGCTCTTGCTTCAGCATCATTTGAAAAAAAAGGCCAAAAAAGGTCGGCTCTTCTTGCTGGCAGGATATTCAGTCATACTGATGCTAGGGCCACTAACCGGTGCGATTGCCGAGTTTGGGCCTGACGAAGGCGGCACTTTGCGCTATCCGGCTTCCGAGGAATGGCGAATCGTCTCCCTGTCCCGCATTTTTGAACATGTTGATTTTCTCTCCGTCTTTCAATGGATGGTTGGGAGTTTCGTCCGGACAGCTCTGGCGATCTATCTGATTCCGGAAATTCTTCAAATCTCGGGACGGAAACAGCGTCTGCTCACGATCAGTATTGTTGTGGCCATATTGATCGTAGTTTTACTCCTTCCGTTTGAAGACGCTCAATATCTGTCGTTGATCACGAACTTTCTCCTTCCCTACAACCTCTGGTTTGTGATCGTGCTCACGTTGGTGCTCTTGTTCCTGTGCTTTCTGAAACGACCGAATGAAGGGGGCGAGTCCTATCAATAAAACGAGGCAGGACCTTCAATCGGGTGATCACAGGTCACCGATTCAAAACAAATTGTCAGCCAATGAAGCGTGGTTACGAGATACGTTCCAAGCATGTGAAGACGTGCAGATCAAATCGCTGATCTTGCCTACCAAACAGGCGCCGCGCTCTGTTCTGCTCGTCTATTGCCCAGGTGTCTGCAAAGTGGATCTGATCAATCAGCAAGTGATTCCGAGTCTGGGCAGGGTGCTGCAAACGATTGTTCCCGAGACCTCCAATCAAGAACGAGTGATAGCCGCTTGGCAATACTCGTCTGTGCAAAGTGTGAAGGTGCTAGAAGAAGTGATCGCTCCGGTATTTGAGGGGAAAGTGGCCGTTTTGATCAACGGTGTTGCGACCGCTTTTCTTCTGGACGTGGCCGACCTGCCGAACCGGGAACCGTCTGAGACGAACAGCGAAGTCTCCGTAAAAGGACCGCGCGATGGTTTTACTGAAGAACTGTCGGTCAACATTGCGCTGGTTCGCAAACGTCTCAAGACAAATTCACTCCGAACGGAGTATTTTCGCCTGGGAACACGCAGTCAGACACAAGTCGCCTTGCTCTACATCGAGGACATTGCAAGGCCGGAGTCGATCAAAGAGGTTCGTGAAAAGCTTAACAAGATCGATGCAGAAAGCATTTACAGCTCAACGCAGATCGAAGAGCGGATCATCTCTGCCAAATTCTCGATCTTTCCGCAGATGGATTATACAGGGCGGCCGGATTATGTAGTCGAATCGGTGCTCAAAGGTCGATTTGTTCTGATCATCGACGGAGTTCCAACCTCGCTGATCGCTCCATGCAACCTATTTTTAATGCTAAAAGCTGCGGAAGACATGCATACCAATTATATTTATGCCTCGTTTGAACGGATACTTCGAATCATCGGGCTGTTTGTCGCCGTGCTCCTGCCCGGCTTTTATGTGGCGATCACAAGCTACCATCAGGATCAGATTCCGCTCAGCCTGCTTGCGACCTTGCTGTTAGCTCGCAAAGGAATTCCGTTTACGATCCCCCTTGAGGCGTTCCTGATGCTCCTGCTGTTCGAGCTGTTTCGAGAAGCGGGCGTCCGTTTACCTAGTAAGATCGGGCAAACTCTGGCGGTGGTCGGCGGGTTGATCATCGGGGATGCGGCCATCCGGTCAGGGATCGCCTCCCCCTCCTTGCTCGTGGTGGCCGGAACAACGGCCGTCACCACGTTTACCTTGATCAATCAGTCGTTGGCCGGTGCGGTCTCGATTTTGCGATTGCTGATCATGATACTGTCTTCTTTCCTTGGGCTGTTTGGATTTTTTGTCGGGATGTTTGTGATCTACGTCTATATGGCGAACATCAGATCATTTGGGATTTCCTATCTCACACCGGTCTCTGCTTTTAGTTGGAAAGATTTCTTTCTGTTCTTCATGCGGGAACCTCAAGCTAGAGTCTGGAAGCGTCCTGAATTTCTGCATCCGCTAGACGCTACCAAGGAAGGGAGCGCGGATGATGAAACGTAAACGAAGATCGATCGGGATTCTCCTCCTGCTGGTCGCCTCGGTGTCGCTGTCCGGCTGTTGGAGCTACAAGTCGCTCGAGCATTTAACCTATGTTCTTTCGCTTGGGGTCGATTATCAGGACGGCAACTATATCCTTTATGTGCAAATACCCAATTTTACGAGTATCAGCAAAACGGAAGGTGCGGGTCAATCGGAAAACGCAGCCCCAATCTATGTGGGCAAAGGGATCGGGAAAACGTTCAACCTAGCGATCTTCGATTTGTATCACACCTTGCAGCGCCGCTTGTTTTGGAGCCATATCAGTTCGCTCGTCTTCACCGAAGCGGCTGCAAAAAAAGGGGTGAATGAGGTGATCGACCTCTTACAGCGCTATGGGGAGATTCGACCTACATTTTGGGTGTACACGACCGATGAGCGGATCGAAGATCTGTTGCTCGCTACGCACGTTTTCGATCCCTCCCCTGTCTACTCGAAATTGGGAGATCCGAGCGATATGAACAAACAGGATTCCTATCCGGTGCTTCCTTATCGGCTGCATCGATTTACAGCTATGATGCGGGAACCGATGCACACGTTGATCATCCCGAGTCTCGGGACTGATAAAAGCAAATGGTTTGATGAGAAAAAGAAGTATCGAGTGATGCTATTTGATGGATACAGTGTGGTGATCGGGGATAAATGGGTGGGAAAAATGACGTATTTACAATCGCGCGGTCTACTTTGGCTCAACCGTGAACTGGTACGCGCACCGCTCCCGATCTCATTAGGCGAAGATAAAATCTTCACCGTTGTCATTATGAAACCGAAAATGAAAATAAAACCGTTCGTCAGTGAAGGTGAGCTTCGATTTTCAATTGATATTAAACTTAAAGGACACATTACACAAATTATGGGGTGTATGAGTGAGGAAGAAATAAAAAGAGCGGCAAGTGAGAATGTGAAAAAGCAGGTGATGACCACGTTTCAGGCCGGGATTGATCTTGACGCAGATGTGCTCAATCTATTAGATGTCTTGTATCGTCATCATCAAAAGTTATGGAGACAGTTTTCCAAACAGGGGGAATTGAAGCTAACTGCCGATTCACTACACGATGTGAACGTGAAAATAGATATCGTTCAATACGGGAAAAAAGTGTACTACGGGAAAAAAGTGTATTGAACTGAAAGATGGGAGCAAAAAAGGGGCAAGGATCGATGCCTCTTTTTTGCTCCCATCGTTATGATCACGTCTTCCCTTTCAAATCTTTGCAAAAGTTGCTGTCGTGCAGCCGATTCCAGTTCGAAGCCCTATCTGTAACTGCTGGACGTGGCGACCGGTGTCCGTTTGGATTGGTCTCCTTTGATCAGGCGCATCAACAGCAGGGTCAGTAGCGCCAAGACGAGCATGAACGCTCCTGAGCCGAAGAATACGCTGCCTGTGCCGTACAGGTTGGCAAAGGTCGCTCCGATTGTCGGTGCGAGCAGCGTGGCTGCGCTCTGCATGGAACTGGAAACGCTTGATACGCGTCCGATCAGCTCTTTCGGTGTTTCGGTCTGCAAAATGTAACCGAACGGCACAGTCGCGGCGGCTCCAAACAGTCCGAAGAACAGGAAAATGATCGCCCAGATCACCAGCGGGAACTGCACGACGTGTAGACCCCCGAGGCCGATCAACATGTTCAGCCCGCCTGCCAGCATGCCGACAATTGCGATCAAAGTGAGCGGCGATTTGCGCCACCGCGGAAATTGCCCTGCCAGTAGTGCGCCTGTCACACTGCCAACACCGATCACGCTCATCAGGGTGCCATAGCCCGATTCGACAATGCCCTGTTCTTTGGCCCATATCGCCAGCAGTCCGTCGTATAGGTAGACGAGAAACATGCCGATCGTGATCAGCGTCAGCCCGACTGTCAAAATTCGCACGGTGAAAATGTGTGCGAACCCTTCCTTTAAATCGTTCCAGAACGAGCGTTTTGCTTGTACGGCTTCAGTATCGTCAATCGAAGCTGGTTGGGCGGAAGTTTGTTTGCGAGGGATCGTTGGAAGCTGCCAGATGAACAGGAGTGAAAGTGCCATCAACACTGCTTCAATTCCAAATAGGCTTCTAGGCCCGATCACAGTCACTAGTGCGCCTCCGATTGCTGGCGCGACGATCATCGTCAGCGACATCGTCATTTGACCCAGAGAGATCGCGCCCGGAATTTGTTCGAGCGGGACGATATGGCGAATCATCGCTTGACGTGCTGGAAAGAACAGCGTCCCGATCGCCGAGCGCAGAAACACGAGCGGCAACAGCAGATAGAAGTTGGGCACGAAAAGTAAGCCTGTGATCAACAGGACGCGGATGCCGATGCAGATGAGCATCAATCCTCGCAGTGGCAAACGGTCAACATAGACGCTGAGCATAGGGCCGAGGAAGACCATCGGTACACCTAAGGTCAGCATCAAGATTGCCGTTTCGTTCGGCCCGAGTTGCCAGTGGTAGACAAGCAACACGATCAAGGCGGTCAGATCGAGCCAGTTGCCAAAGCTGGAGAGCAGATCTCCCGTCCATAACATGCGATAGGAACGGTTTTTCAGCGGGACGAATAAAGGTGACGACATGAGCAGTTCACCCTTTCTTGGTTGGCCCCTCGGACTATGAGTGGTCATAGTCTGGGGGCAATTTATTTTTGAGTCGCTTGCTCCAACTCTTGCAGGCACAGCCGGAGACAGCTCGCCACACCTTGAACGGCAGGCTGTTCCATCAGCGTGCTATGCTCCCCTGCTACCTCATGTGTGCTCACGTTTGGTGCGATCTCTCCCCAGCCGAGCGTCGTGTCGAGCACGTAGCCGACCTCTTGCATCGCGATGAATTGGCTGGCGCTTTCCTGTGCGATCAGCAGTGTCAGGTGGCCATCATACGGCTGTGGACTGTAGTTTTGTTGGGCCATGATGTTGTGTTTAAAAACTTGGTAGCCGCGCAGCACCGCAGCCAGATCGAAATCGGGCGGGAAAATTTGGCGCACTCTGCCCTGCTCGAAGATTGCGTCGAGAATCTGCGCTTCGCTCAATTGCTCGCGTTTGGCGATCAATTCGGACAGGTCTTCTCCCAATTGACGAGCCCAGTTCGTGGCAAACATCAAGGCAAAACTTTTTTCGTCCTGTTGCTGGCGATCTTTTTGCCAAGTCGGCATCGCCGTGTCGAGCAGGAACACATCGCTGGTAACATCTCCTTGCGCGCGGAGTTGGCGTGCCATTTCGTAAGCGATCACACCGCCCAGCGACCATCCGCCGAGCAGATACGGGCCGTTTGGCTGCACACAGCGAATCGCTTCCAGGTAGTGCGCCGCCATCGCTTCGATCGAGGTCAGCGGTACTTGTCCTTCCTCTACGCCTTGTGCTTGAAGTCCGTAGACGGTGTGTTCGGCACCGAGTTGGCGAGCCAGTTCGACATACGCGTGCACCATGCCACCGCCGGCGTGCACGAGGAACAGTGCTTGATTGGCAGTGTTGCCTTTCTGCACTTCGACGAGGGACGTTGGCAGAAGTTTTTCGTCCGTTTGCTGCAATGCATCGGCCAAGTGCTCGATCGTGCCGCCTTGGTAGAGCGTTTGCAACGCCAATTTTTGCCCAAACTGCGTTTGGATTTCTGACATCAGTCGCACGGCGAGCAGTGAGTGTCCGCCGAGAGCAAAGAAGTTGTCTTGAATTCCGACCTCGGAAAGACCGAGCAGTTGCGACCAGATCTGCGCGAGGCGGTGTTCGGTCTCGTCGCGCGGTGGGAGGTATTCACTTTTGCGGGCGACATCATTGTCATCAGGTTGAGGCAATGCGCGACGGTTGATCTTGCCGTTTGCAGTCAACGGCAGGGCATCCATGCTGACAAAGGCGGTCGGCACCATATGTGCTGGCAACTTGCTTTGGGTGTACTCGCGCAGGGCGGTTATATCGATCGCACAATCGGGCTTGGCGATCAGGTAAGCAGCGAGACGCTTGTCACCCGGTGTGTCCTCACGTGCAATGACAACCGCTTCTTCGATCGATTCGTGGTTCGAAAGGACCGATTCGATCTCACCGATCTCGATGCGGAACCCACGGATCTTCACTTGGTTGTCGATGCGGCCCAAAAATTCGAGCAATCCGTCCGGACGGAAACGCACCAGGTCGCCCGTTTTGTACAGGCGCGCGTTCGGTTGACCGGAGATGAAGTCTGGCAGGAATGACTTCGCCGTTTTGTCTGGATCATTGAGATAGCCAGGTCCGACACCGATGCCGCCGATGTGCAGTTCACCAGGTATGCCGATCGGCACCGCTTGCATCGACTTATCTAGCACGTACAATTTCATGTTTGGAATCACGCGGCCGATTGAGATGTTGGTTACCTGATCGCTCGGCGGTTCGCTGATGAAATGGTGTGTGACGTCGTCGGAGCATTCGGTCGGACCATATGCGTTGATCAGCCATGCATCCGGATAGTGATCCAGCCATTTGTGGCAGAGTTCAGGCGGCAGGACTTCCCCGTTTGGAATCATCCAGCGCAACGCACTCAGATCTGGCCGGTCCGGATCGCGCAACGCGATCTCGTCGATCATCGCGCGTAGCAGGGAGGGAACGGTCTCGACAATCGTCAGGCGTGACCGATGCATTTCGTCGAGTTGGTTGCTCGGATCGAACGCGATTTCATCTGGCAACACGTGCGTACTAGCCCCGACCATCCAAGCGGTTAGCAACTGCCAGATCGAAATGTCAACACATTGCGAAGCGTTCTGGGCGATGCGATCTTCTGCGGTGACGGCAAGTTCGTCAACTTTTGCCAGCAGATGGTTGAGCATCCCTTTGTGCTCGACCATCGCGCCTTTCGGGCGCCCGGTCGAGCCGGAGGTGAAGATGACGTATGCGCGATCATCAGGAGTGACCGCGTAGTCAGGTACTGAATCGCACTGCTTTTCGACGAACGCTACTGCATCATCAAGGCAGATGATCTGCGCTTGGTGGGTTGGCATTTGATCGACAAATCTGCGGAAGGTCAGCATCACTTGTGGCTTGGTGTCTTCGATCATGAATGCCAAACGGTCCTGTGGGTATTTCGGATCGAGCGGGACGTAGATGCCGCCCGCCTTGAAGATCGCGAGCACGGCGACCGCCCAATCGAGCGTGCGTTCGCCATAGTAGCCGACAAACAGACCTGGTGCGACGCCCTGTGCTTGTAATTGGCGCGCTAAGCGGTTGGAGGCTACTTGCAATTCACGGTAGGTCAAGCTCTCCCCTGCGCAGACCAGCGCGATGCGTTCGGGTGTTTGGCGCGCTTGCTGATCGAACAGCTCGTGTGCGCACAGATGATGCGGGTAGGGGCGCAGATTGTCATTCCAATCGTGCAGCAGTGCTTCTTCTTGTGGTGAGAGAATACGAAGCGATTGCACCGGATGCTCGGCGCCTTGCAGCATCTGGGTGAGCAAGGTCTCGAGATGCAGCGCCATCCGTTCGATGCTGTCATCGTCATAGCGCAGGCGGTCGTAGGCGAGCTTCACGCCGATTTGCTGACCGGGAACGACGATGACGGTGATCGGGTAGTTGGTCAGTTCGCTTGTCGCAGCGGCGGTGATCTTGAGATCTGCCGCGCTGTCAATCGATTCGGCCGCTTTTTCGTCGGCGGGATAGTTCTCAAACACGAAGATCGTCTCGAACAAAGGGACTCCGCGCGGCACGTCGCTCCAAGCTTGTACGTCTAAAAGCGGCGAATATTCGAATTGACGCAGTTCGGTCTGTTGCGATTGCAAGGCTTGCAGATACGAGACGAGAGGCGTTGTTCCCAGCAGATTTTGGCGGATCGGCAACGTGTTTATAAACATGCCAACCATTTTGTCTACCCCTGCGAGATCGGTCGGGCGGCCAGAGACGGTCGTGCCGAACACGACATCGTCTTCCCCACTGTATCGGCTTAGCAACAGAGCCCAAGCGCCTTGCAAGATCGTGTTCAAAGTCAGTCGATGCTGTTTGCCAAAACTCTGTAAGGACTGGGTAAGATCGGCCGAGAGCCGCATTTTTTGCTCCGTAAACCGTCTCTCCCCTGCCCGTAATTCGCTACGGTGCGTTTCGATACGTAGGCTGGTCGGAGCGATAAATCCGGCAAGTCGTTCGCGCCAGTAACGCTCTGCCGCTTGCTCGTCTTGCACTTGCAGCCAAGCGACAAACTCACGATACGGACGAGGCGATCTCTGTGGTAGGGGCTCACCTTGGCCACTCGCTTGATAGGCGGCAAACATCTCTGCGAACACGATCGAAGTTGACCAGCCGTCGAGCAGCAGGTGATGAGACGTCCAGATCAGGCGCTGTTCCTGTTCCTTCATCCGAATCAGGGCGATGCGCATCAGCGGCGCCGCGGTCAAGTCAAAACCGTGCCGAACGTCTTCGCGCAAGAACTCGTGCAAAGACTGCTCTTGCTGTTCTGACGTCAAGTCGCGCCAATCGAGCACCGTAAGCGGCAGAGACAGGTTGCGGAACACCGCTTGCAACGGTTTTGACGATTCGTCCCAGAAAAATGCTGTGCGCAGGATCGGATGGCGCTCAAGGACGCTGTTCCAAGCGCTCTGCAACGCGTCCGCATGGAGTGGGCCTTGCACAGTCAGGTTCAATTGTGTGACATATACCCCTTGGTTCGAAGCGAGCAAGCTGTGGTACAGCATCCCTTGTTGAAGCGGCGAAAGTTCATACAATTGCTCAAGATCGGCCTGTCGGTCGCCCAAGCGGTTCATAAATTGATCGAGTTCGACTTGCAGCACCCGCGCTTCCGGGAAATCGGATGGTGTGTACCCACCTGCTTCTGGCGTCAGACAGTGTGCGATCAAGGTGCGCAGTTCGTCGAGGAAGGCGGCGGCCACTTGTTCGATCGTCTCGGCGTTGTGCAGATGCGTCGAGTAGATCATGTTCAGGCGCAATTGGTCTCCTGCGATCAGTGCGGTGATGTCGAGCAGATGGTCGCGCTTCATGCGTTTGCTGTGTGCGCTACCGCTCTGCTGGCCTGACAGTTGGAACATCGTGTCTGCCGAGGTTGTACCTGCATCGAACTGACCGAGGTAATTGAACGAAATCTCGGGCGTCGGGAGGGCTGCCAGCGCCTGTTGTACGCTCGTATCTGGATGCAAATAGCGCAACATGCCAAAGCTGGTCCCTTTGTTCGGAACGGTGCGCAACTGCTCCTTGACCGCTTTGATCGCGTCGCCCGGCGTTTGGTGCGCTGGCAGTTGCAAGCAAACCGGGTACATAGAAGTGAACCAGCCCACAGTACGGGAGAGATCAACGCCGTCAATGATGTTTTCTCGCCCGTGACCTTCAAAGTTCACAAGCAATGTGCTCTCCCCTGTCCAATTTGCGAATGCTCGAATCAGGGCGGTCAGCAACAGGTCGTTGATTTGCGTGTTGTATGCTTTGGGCACTTCCTGCAACAACCGTATTGTCTCATCGCGGGTTAGTAGCACGGAGACGGTGTGAGCCGAGTCCACCGTATTTTGGTCACCCGTGTGGTCGAAGGGTATTGCTGGAGGCGTGATTTTGGCCAGTCGCAACCAGTGCGTTCTTTCGTTCGCGATCACATCGCTCTGCGCCGCTTCGCACAGGCGGGCTGCCCACTCTCGGAAGGAAGTGGTCTTTAGCGGCAGTTGCATCTGCTCGCCACGCAGAGCCTGGCTATAGAGCGTTTCCAAATCTTCCAGCAAAATGCGCCAGGAGACGCCATCGACGATCAGATGGTGCACGATGAGCAACAGACGTTGCGGACGATCCGCTCCGAAATGGAAGAGCACCGCCTGAAACAGGTGACCGTCCAAATCAAGCCCTGCTTGGTAATGGTCGGCGATCAATTTGAACGATTCTTCCTGCTCGTGCCGCGGTATGTGGGACAGATCGACCGTCACCAGTGGAACCTCTTCGCTCAGGCCATCGTTGAACTGTTGCCAGCCATCTGCTTGCTTGAGATAACGCATGCGCAGCGCGTCGTGATGTTCCAGCAACCGTTTGATCACATCGCGCAACAGCGCTTCCTCCGCCCGCTCTTTCAGGATCAGCAGGAGCGGCAAGTTAAAGTGATGCGCGTCTTCCGGCAATCGGTCGAGGAACCAATGTTGCACTGGCGTCAGCAAGACATCACCAGTCACCAACCCCTGTTCGGCCGAGAGGAGTGTTGCGCCGCTGCTGACCACTTGTGACAGCTCGGCGATCGTCTGGTACTGGAACAGATCTTTCGGCGTGAAGCGAATGCCGCGCTGTGTCGCGAGGTGCAAAATTTGAATCGAAAGAATGGAGTCTCCACCGAGTGAAAAGTAGTTGTCATGTATCCCAATGCGCTCCACTCGCAAGACTTTTGACCAGATCTCTGCTAACGCCTCTTCTGTCTCGTTGCGCGGCGCTTCATAACGGTCGGCCATTTCCCGTCCAGAGTCGGGAGCGGGCAACGCTTTGCGGTCGATCTTGCCGTTGCTGGTGAGCGGGAAAGCGTCCAACATCACAAAGGCGGACGGGATCATGTAGTCTGGCAATTGTGCTTTCAGCAGGGAGCGCAACTTTGCCTGATCAATGTTTGCGGGATCGGCCACGAGATAAGCGACGATGCGCTTGCTACCCGGCAGGTCTTCTCGCACGATGGCGAGCGCTGCCTGCACCGAGGGATGGCGAACGAGCATGGCTTCGATCTCGCCCAGTTCGATGCGGTATCCGCGCACTTTGACTTGGTGATCGATGCGCCCGAGGTACTCCAAGTTGCCGTCTGGTAACAAGCGAGCTACGTCACCTGTCGCATACATTCTTCCATTCGGATCGTTCTGGAACGGGTTGGGGATAAACTTCTCGGCAGTCAGATCGCTCCGTCCCAGATAGCCGCGCGCCAAGCCGTCGCCTGTCAAATAGAGTTGGCCGGACACGCCGAGCGGTACGAGTTGCTTGTGTTCGTCGAGCAGATAGAAGTCTGTGTTGGCAAGTGGTCGTCCGATCGTCGGTGCGGTTGCGGTATCTCGTTCGATTAAACGGTACGTCGAGTAGGTCGTGTCCTCAGACGGGCCGTACAGGTTGTAAACCTTTTGCACCGTCTTGAGTGCGTATAACCGCTGCACCAGATGCAAAGGCAGGGCCTCACCTGCAAGGTTGACCGAACGAACAGAATCGGGAATGGCGTCAATGCGCAGCAGTTCGGTGATGGCGGACGGAACGGTGTTGATCAGCGTCACTTCGTCTTTTGCGGCGAGCTGCGGCAGTTGGAGCGCGCTTTCCGCGAGGATCACTTTGCCGCCTGCCGCCAACGTGACGAACAACTCGTACACGGAGAGATCGAAGCAGATGGAAGTGGAGAACAGCACGCCAGCAAAATCTTCTGCCGCGTATTCTTCCAGTGCCCACTGGATCATCGTCGCGGCGCTGCGGTGTTCGACGGCAACGCCTTTTGGACGACCTGTCGAGCCGGATGTGTAGATCACATAGGCCAGATTGCGCGAGGTTGCCTGAACGACCAAATCGTCTGCCGTATCTGTCTCGACCAGAGGTAAGCAAATCGTTTCCACTTCGTACGGTGGCAATTCGTTGAGCAGATGCTGTTCAGACAGCAGGACGGCCATCTTGGTGTCGTTCATCATGAACAAAATACGCTCTTGCGGATAGGTCGGATCGAGCGGCACATAGGCCCCGCCCGCTTTGAGCACTCCGAGCATCGCGGCGATCATCTGCGGTGTGCGCGTCATGAAGATACCGACCAGAGATTCACTACCGACGCCGATCTGCTGCAGGCGATGGGCGATTTGGTTGGCGCGCTCATTCAGTTCGCGGTAGGTCATCGTCCCTTGTTCTGCGAGGACTGCGATGTGTTCAGGTGTCTTTGCTGCTTGTGCTTCAAACAGTTGATGGATGCACAGATCGGCATACGCGACCTTTTTGCCTTGTCCTTGGCGGAGCATGTGTTCTTGTTCTTCGGTGGACATCAACGGTGCGAGTCCGATCGGAAGGGTCGGATCGGTAGTCACCGCTTCGAGCAACGTTTGGAAATGGGTGATCATACGCGCGATCGTCGCGCTTTCGAACAGGTCGATGTTGTAGTTGAAGCGCCCGACCAGCGTATCACCCCAATCTTCGATCGACAGTTCGAGGTCAAATTTGACGGTGGCGTGGTCGAATTCCAGCGGTTTAACTGCCAAGCCGGGCAGTTTGACGCTATCACCTGTGCTGTGCGGCTGGAGGTTGAACAGCGTTTGGAACAGTGGTGAACGGGAAGCGTCACGCTCCGGTTGTAGCGCGGCGACCAATTTTTCGAATGGGAGATCTTGATGGGCATAGGCGCCGAGCGCCGTTTCACGCACGCGGCTGAGCAATTGCTCGAACGTCGGATTGCCGGAGAGATCGGTGCGCATCACCAGCGTGTTGACGAAAAAGCCGATCATGTTCTCGGTCTCTATGCAGTTGCGGCCAGCGATGGGCGTGCCCACGGCGATGTCCTCTTGGTTGCTGTAGCGCATGAGTAGCACTTGGTAGGCGGCGAGCAAGGTCATGAACATCGTAGCGCCCGCTTGGCGGGACAGGTGTCGCAGGCGCTGGACCGTCTCCCTTGTCAGATGAAACGAAACGGTCGCTCCGCGATGCGTCTGGATCGGAGGGCGCGGGCGGTCTGTCGGCAGTTGCAGCACGTGCATTTCTCCGCTCAGTTGCGCTTTCCAATAGGAGAACTGCTCGTCATACACCTCCCCTTGCAACCAATCGCGCTGCCAAGCGGCAAAGTCGGCGTACTGCACCAGAAGATCTGCAAGCGGCGAGGGCTGATCGAGCTGATACGCCCCATAAAGCGTGGCGACCTCTTGCAGGAAAACGCCCATCGACCACCCGTCTGATACGATATGGTGCAGATTCAACACCAGCACGTGGACAGTCGAATCAAGTTTTAGTAACGAACAGCGCAGAAGTGGGCCTTTGGCGAGATCAAACGGTGTGGACGCTTCCTGTTCCACATACTGTTTCGCAGCCGCTTCTTGCTCGCTTGCGTCTTCCCCGCTCAACTCGACTACAGGCAAGTGGATCGCATATGGCGGGGCGATTTGTTGCACCGCTTGCCCGCCTTTGTTTTCATACGAGGTGCGCAGCGCTTCGTGACGGCGAACGATCTCGGTGAGCGTTCGTTCCAGCGCTGGTCGATTCAACTCGCCGACTAACCGCACGGCAAATGGCATGTTGTAGACGGTAGTGCCTGGGTTTAGATGATCGACGATCCACAGGCGTTGCTGTGCGAAGGACAGTGGCAGTTCCCCAGCCCGGGAGATCGTTTCGATCGGTGGGATCGCCCGTTGTTGCGAAACTTGTTGTTGCGCATGCACCCGTTTGCTGAACTCGGTGATCGTCGGTGCTTCGAACAGCGCGCGCAATTGCATCTGGAGGCCGAAAACTTCATTGATACGTGTCACTACTTGTGTGACGAGCAATGAATGCCCGCCCGCATCAAAGAAGTTCTCGTTCATGCTGACCTGCTGGCGACCTAGGACGTCGGCCCAAATCCCGCCGATGATCTCTTCTAACGGAGTGCGCGTCCGCGCATCGCGGTCCGAATTTTCCCAAAGCGAAGCATCGGGTGTCGGCAAGGCGCGACGGTCCACTTTACCGTTTTGATTCAAAGGCAAGCGGTCGAGCATGACGAAGGCGGATGGAATCATATAGTCGGGCAAACGTAGGTTGAGCGCTTCACGCAATGCCGCTCCGTTCAGCTTTGAGTCGTCTTGGGCTACAACATAGGCGACGAGGCGTTTTTCGCCCGCTTTGCTTGTCGCGGTGACCACGACCGCTTCGTGGATACCGGCTAAAGTGTTCAACGCGGTTTCGACTTCGCCAAGTTCGATGCGGAACCCGCGAATCTTGACTTGGTTGTCGAGACGACCGAGGAATTCGATCGTTCCATCTGTGGTGTAGCGTACCAGATCGCCCGTACGGTACCAGCGAACACCGTCCTGCTCGAGGTATTTTTCCTGCGTCAACTCTGCTTGGAGGTAGTAGCCGCGGCTAACTCCAGGTCCGCCGATGAGCAGTTCCCCAGGCACGCCGAGCGGCGCGATCTGTTGCTTTCGATCGCAAATGCGCAGCTGTGCGTGCGGCAGTGCACGGCCGATGTAGAACTTGTCGATCTGCAGATCACGCGGCACCGCAAAACTCGAACAGATGATCGTGCCTTCTGTCGGACCGTAGAGGATGTGAATCTGGGCATTGCGGAACAGGCTGTGCATCGTGCCGAGCAGATCGGGCGGCACCGCATCGCCACCGATGAAGATCGCGCGCAGGTTGTCGAACGTTTCCGAGGGGATCGCCGCCTCTTCTATCGTTTGCACAATTTGCCGCATCAGGCTCGGCACGGTATGAATCATCGAAAAAGCATGCATGCGCGCTGTTAACTTCGGCAGATCGAGCACCTCGTCGCGAGTCAGCAGGACCGAAGTTCCGCCGCTGAGCAGTGGATTGAGCAGTTCAAACAGTGCAATATCAAATGCGACCGAGGCGATCCACGGCATCACATCGCCTTCTGAGAAGCGAAATGCTGTTTGGCTGGCCTGCAACACGCTGATCAAGTTGTACTGTTCGACCATCACCGCTTTCGGCCGTCCTGTGGAGCCGGAGGTGTAGATCATGTAGGCCAGATCGTTAGGATTGGCATCGGTCGGCAGGTTGTCCGCCGCTTGTTTATTGATCTCGACAGCATCGGTGTCAAGGCGGACGATGCGCCCATTTTGTGCAGGAAGTTTGTCAGCGAGTGATGCTTGGGTGACGAGCACATCGGCGCTGACGTCGTCGAGAATCAGCTTCATGCGCTCTTCTGGAAACGAGGTGTCGAGCGGTACGTACGCCCCGCCCGCTTTGAGAATCCCGAGCACGGCGACGACCAGTTCGACAGAGCGTTCGACAAGCAGGAGCACGCGCACTTCCGCACCGACACCGAGCGATTGCAGATGACGGGCGAGGCAGTTGGCGCGGGCGTTCAATTCAAAGTAGGTCAACGTGCTTTCGTCAGTCTGCACGGCGATCGCATCGGGGGTTTGGGCCGCTTGTGCTTCGAAGCGGCGGTGGGTGCTGACAAACGGCGCGGTCTGCAGATTCGCGTCACCCCATATTTCGAGCTGAGCAAGTTCCCCACTCGTCAGCATCGGAACGTCTTGAACGCGCTGCTTCGGGTGTGTCAACAGGTTGGTCAGGACGGTCAGCAGGTGGCCGAGCAACAGCGTAATCGTACGATCTTCGTAGCGCAGGCGGTCATAAGCCATTTTCACCGCGAGACGTTTGCCTGGAGCAACGCCGAGTGTCAACGGATAGTGGCTGAGCTCACCTGTGCTCATCTCGGTGATCTGCAAGGAGCCAACTTCGCCTACGCCATCAGCCATCTCTTGATTCATCGGGTAGTTCTCAAAGACCAAGATCGAATGGAACAACGGCAGATCGCGTGGCAAGCCGCTCCACGCTTGCACGAGGCTGAGCGGAGTGTACTCGTAGTCGCGCACTTCCGTTTGCATAGCCTGCAAATTTTGCAGACAATGGAGCACCTCCGATGTTGCTGTGAGCTGTGAACGAACAGGTAGTGTGTTGATGAACAAACCGACCATCTCTTCCACCCCAGACAGTTCGGCGGGACGGCCGGAGACGGTCGCACCAAAAGCGACATCTTCTGCACCGCTGTAACGGTGGAGCACGATCATCCACGCGCCTTGCACCAGCGTGTTCAATGTCAGTTGGTGCTTTTTGGCGAGGTGATGGAGGGCGAGCGTTTCCGACTCGGACAGCGCAGCGCGCTGTTCTTCAAACTGCTGCTCCCCTGCCGGCAACCACGTCGTTTGGCGTTCGACGCCGAGCAGGGTCGGTTCGGAAAATCCATGCATGCGCTCTTGCCAGTATGCCTGGGCCGCTTCGAGATCTTGCGCGCCGAGCCACTCGATAAAGTCGCCATATGGGCGAGGCTGGACAAGTTGCCGTTCGTGACCCGTCGCATGCGAGCCGTAGAGGGTGAAAACTTCTTGGAATACATGTTGCATCGACCAACCGTCGAGCAAAATATGGTGTGACGTCCAGACCAAGCGGTATTTGTCCACGGCGGTGCGAATGATCGTCAGTCGCATCAGCGGAGCTTTTGACAGATCGAACCCTTGCGCTTGGTCGCTTTTTAGGAAGATTTCGAACGCCGCTTCTTGCTGAGTTTGGCTATCGTTTTGCCAATCGAGCAGGGTCAGCGGCATCTCGACTTCCTGCAGAACCATTTGCAGCGGATCGCGTCCGCCGAGCGTTTGGAAAGATGTGCGCAAGATGGGATGGCGTTTCATGACGCTCTGCCACGCGCTTTGTAGCGCCACAAGGTTTAAATCGCCTTGCAGCGCGGCCTTGACCTGTGTCACATACACACCCGATGCTTCATCGAGCAGGCTGTGATAGAGCATCCCCTGTTGCAGCGGAGAAAGCGGGTACATCTGTTCCAACTGCTCTGCCTTAACCCCTTGATCGTCAAGTCGAGCGATCAGCATGTTCAATTCGCTCTGTGCGACGTTGGCGAGTGGAAAGTCGGACGGCGTGTAGGTGACGTCGGTTGCCGACGCGCATTGCGCGATAATCGCCTGCAGTTCCTGAAGGAACGAATGAGCCAGACGCTCGATCGTGGTGCGATCGTGCACTTGATGCGAAAAGGTCACGCTCATCCGCAGTTGCCCGCCCGACACGACACCGTTGATCTCCAACAGGTGCGTTCGCTTCATACGCGTGCTTTTGTTGGCCCCGTTTGGTGCACTGGAAAGAATAAAACGCGCATGCGTATCGGACGTGCCCGCTTGGTCGAATTGGCCGAGGTAGTTGTATGACACTTCAGGGAGCGTGCCGTCAGGAAGCGCGGGTGACAAAAGCCCGAAGCCGATCCCCCGGTGGGGCACGGCGCGCACCAGTTCTTTGACCGTTTGCACGGCGCTTCCGAGCTCTTTAGTGGCCGGAAGTTGCACAAGCAGTGGATAGGAGGCGGTGAACCAGCCGACGGTGCGCGAGGTGTCAACATGTTCGAATTGCTCCTCGCGGCCATGACTTTCCATCATCAATAGCAGAGAGCGCTCTCCTGTCCAGGCGCGGAACGCTTCCGCCCAAGCGGTGAGCAGCAAGTCATTGATCTGGGTGCGATACGCTTTGGGCGCGTCTTGTAACAGCCGCAGCGTTTCTGCTGTGCTGAGCAGGACCGAGACGGTGTCGGCGCTCCCGGTCAGGTTTTCACCATCTGTCCGGTCTTTTGGCAGCGCAGTGACGTTCACTTGGAGCATGTTTTGCCAATACGCTTTTTCCTGCAACAGGGAATCGGACTGAGCATGTGCCGACAGGAGCGCCGCCCATTGTTGGAAGGAAGTCGTCTTCGGTGGCAGTTGTATGGCGTGTCTTCCGATGCGCTGTTCATAAGCGGTCTCCAAGTCTTGCAGCAAAATTCGCCACGATACTCCGTCGATGAGCAGATGATGCACGAGGATCGACAAGCGCTCGTTGCGTTCGCCGCCAAATGTCGCATGCACGAAGCGAACCAACGGTCCGGCAGACAGATCGAGGCTCTCCTGCCATGTCGTGGCCATCGCGGTAAACACTGTGTCCTGTTCCGCTTCTGGCACGTCTGAAAAATCGACTTCGGTGAACGGCACGTCCCCTGCTGTTGCTGTGAACTGCTTCCACTCGTCCGCTTCACGGACAAACCGAAGTCGCAGTGCGTCATGATGGCGCAGCAGGTGGTCGATCACGTCGCGCATCGCCACTTTGTCGAGCGGTTCGCGCAGTTCAAACAACAGCGACATGTTGAAGTGATGCGGGTCTGCAAACTGTTGGTCGAAAAACCAGCGTTGAACGGGCGTCAGCAAGACCGATCCGGTCACGAGCCCTTGATCGGCCAGCGTGACCTCATCGTTTGCGATCCTTGCCACTGCTGCCAAGCGCGCGATCGTCTGGTTTTGGAAGAGGTCTTTCGGCTTCAGGCGGATACCTTGTCGGTTGGCGCGGTGGACAATTTGAATGCTTAAAATGGAATCGCCGCCAAGCGCAAAAAAATTGTCATGAATGCCGACGCGCTCCCTGTGCAGCACGGAAGACCAGATCTCAGCTAGCACCTGCTCGGTCGCAGTGCGCGGCGCGGTGTAGGCCTCGCTCGTGTGCGCACGTGCCAACTGTGGTGCAGGCAGTTGTTTGCGGTCGATTTTACCGTTTGCGTTGAGCGGCATCGCGTCGAGCACGACAAACCCGGCCGGAATCATGTATTCGGGCAGACGTTCGCGCAAGTGGCCGCGCACATCTTCCAAGGCGAGCTCCTGCCCTGCTTCTGGCACGACATAAGCGATCAGTTGCTTGTCTCCCCCCTCGCCTTCGAGGACGGTGACCAGCGTTTGCTGAAGCGATTCGTGCTGCGCCAAGACCGATTCGATCTCGCCCAACTCGATGCGAAAGCCGCGAATCTTCACTTGATGGTCGATGCGGCCCAGAAATTCTAACGTGCCATCCACGTGCCAGCGCACGAGGTCGCCCGTCTTGTACCAGCGTTGTCCCTCAAGTGTGGTGAATTTGTCGCGTGTCAGTTCCGCTTGACGGAAATAGCCGCGAGTGACTCCCCGGCCCCCGATCAACAGTTCGCCGGGAACGCCGATCGGTTGCATGCGCCTGGCCGAATCACAGACCCGAAGTGTGGCGTGTTGTAGCGGCGTGCCGATCTGCAAGCGGTTGAGCGCAATATCGCGCGGAACTGCAAATTGTGAACAGATGATCGTGCCTTCTGTCGGGCCGTAGAGCACATGAATCTGCGCGTCTTGAAACACTTCATACATCGCGGTCAGCAAATCGGGCGGCACCGCATCGCCGCCGATGAAGATCAGACGCAGTGCGCGATAAGCGGCAGACGGGATGCCAGTCGCGCGGATGCCCTCGACGATCTGACGCATCAGGCTTGGGACGGTGTGGAGCGCCGTGTAGGTCTGCAGATCGTCGACCAAACGCTCGATGTCCAACACATGATCTTTGGTCAAGACGACAGATGTGCCTCCGCAGAGCAGCGGATTGAGCAGCTCGAACAGCGCGATGTCAAAAGCGGCCGAGGCGATCCACGGCATGGTATCGCCCGTTTGAAACCCGAATTCTTGTTGCGAGGTCAACAGCACGCTGACCAGGTTGCGATGTTCGACCATGACCGCCTTCGGTCGCCCCGTAGAGCCGGACGTGTAGATCATGTAGGCGAGGTGTTCCGGCCTTACGCCGCTGTCAGGTGCTGTGTGTGGCTGTTCGGCGATCACGGCCCGCTCCGTGTCAAGGCAAACCGTTGTCGCATTGTGTTCCGGCAATTGTTCCAACAGAGCGGACTGTGTGAGCAGCAACGGTGCCGCAGTGTCTTCAAGGATCAAAGCAACGCGTTCACGGGGGTAGGCCGTGTCGATCGGAACGTAGGCGGCCCCCGCTTTGAAGATCCCGAGCAGTGCGATCGCGAGGTCTGCCGAACGCTCTACATACAGGCCGATCAGCGTATCGGGGCCAGCTCCCAGCGCGCGCAGGTAGTGCGCGACCTGATTGGCACGGAGATCTAGCTCGCGATAGGTCAGCCGTTGCTCCTCAAAGATCACAGCGATTCGATCAGGCGTGCGCTGTGCTTGTTTGGCAACCAGATCGTGTGCGCAGAGTGGTGCAGGTTCGTGCGCCGCTTGCCTCCCGCTTCCGATTGTGAGAAGCCGTTCTCGCTCCGATTGTGGCATGAGCGGCAAGTCGGCCACTGGGCAGGTGGGGTTGCCTGCAACAGCTTGCAAGAGTGTCTGCAGGTGGCTGGTGAAGCGTGCGATCGTGTCCCGTTCAAACAGATCGGTGTTGTATTTCAAATGGCCGACCAGCCCGTCTGGCGATTCGTGGAACAGAAGCTCGAGGTCAAATTTGGCGGTGATGCTTTCCAGACTCAGTGCGGAAATCGTCAATCCGGGCAGTTCGACAGAGGTCAGCGGCGCATTTTGCAAAGTGAACATCACTTGAACCAAGGGCGAACGGCTCATGTCGCGCTCTACCTGCAACTCGTTGACCAACTGATCGAACGGAACGTCTTGATGATCGTACGCTTGCAGGGCCGTCTTTTTCACGCGTTCGATCAATTCTTCGAATGTCGGGTTGTCTGTCAGATCGGCGCGCATCACCAAAGTCCCGACGAAGAACCCGATCAATGCTTCTGTCTCTTTGCTCGTTCGTCCAGCGATCGGCGTGCCGACCGCAAAGTCCTCCTGTCCTGTGTAGCGTGACAATATGACTTGAAATGCGGCCAATAAGGTCATGAACAACGAAGCGCCGATACGGTTGGAGAGCGTTTGCAAAGTTTCGGTCAACTCGTTGTTCAGCGTGAATCGCTCTTGGGCACCGTTGTGTGTCAGAACAGGTGGACGGGGACGGTCGGTTGGCACCTGTAAGGCGGGCAGATCGGCCAACTGTCGCTTCCAGTAAGACACTTGCTCATCAAACATACTGCCTGCCAAGCGCTGGCGTTGCCAGGCTGCGTAATCGGCATACTGAATTTGCAGTTCGGCGAGCTGTGACGGTCGTCCGGTGGAAAGGACGCCGTACAGCTCGGCAAACTCTTTTAGAAAAACGACGCCGATCGACCAAGCGTCGGAGATGATGTGATGCATGCTGAGCAGCAAGATCTGCTCGCTTGTGCCGAGTTGCAGTAAAGAGAAACGAATCAGCGGGCCTTGGCTCAGATCAAAAGGCGTCTTCGTCTCAGCGATCAGACGCCTTTTCGTTTCCGCCTCTTGTTCTGCCTGCGAGAGGTGTTGGAGATCGATAAAGGCAAGCGGCAGGTGCAGTTCACTTGCGATCAACTGCATCGGTTGTCCGTCATCCTCCCCTTTGGCAAACTTCGTGCGCAGTGTTGCGTGGCGCGCGATGATCGTGTTGAGCGTCGCTTCTAAAGCGAGAACGTCCAAGAATCCGCTCAGGCGCACTGCGAACGGCATGTTGTAGGCGGTCGTACCTTGGTCGAGCTGGTCGAGCACCCAGAGCCGTTGTTGAGCAAAGGAGAGAGGCAGTGGCCCCTCACCGCTCCGTCTGGGGATCAATTCTAGCGCTTGGGTTGGTGTTTGCGCCGCCTGCAAGCGTTTTTCCAGCACAGCGCGTTGTTCCGGCGAAAGTTTTGACATGCGATCCCAGAATCCAGCTTTCGTATCCAATCAAATACCTCCGTCATCCAGATTTAAAATTTCTTCAAACAGCGAGGTTTCGATGATCGCTGACAGCGATTCGACCGTGTGCGCCTGAAACAGGCTTTGCAAGGAGATTTTCAGTTGGAAGGCCGCATTGATTCGCGAGATGATCTGTGTGGCGAGCAGCGAGTGGCCGCCAAGTTCAAAGAAGTTGTCATGGATGCCAACCCGTTCGACGTTTAGCACTTCGCTCCAGATGGCGCAGACCGTCTCTTCGATCGGCGAGCGCGGTGCGACATATTCAACAGTTGACGCTTGAGCTGGAACGGGCAAGGCGCGGCGGTCGATCTTGCCATTTGGTGTCAGCGGCAGTTTCGCGAGCGTCACAAAGGCTGTGGGAATCATGTATTCCGGCAGTTTTTCTTTCAAAAAGATGCGTAGGTTATGGACGCTTAGCTCGCCTCCCACTTTCGGTACGACGTAGGCGATCAGGCGTTGTTCACCTCCTGCGTCGGCACCGAGGATGACCAGTGATTCGCGCACCTCTGGGTGTGTAGACAGCGTGGCTTGGATCTCGTCAAGTTCGATGCGCAGACCGCGTAGCTTGATCTGGTTGTCCAACCGTCCGAGAAACTCGAGGTTGCCATCGGCCAGCAGGCGTGCCTTATCCCCCGTTCGGTACAGCCGCTCCCCATGAAGAAATGGGCTCGCGATAAATTTTTCAGCGGTCAACTCCGGCTGCTTCAGATAACCGCGTGTAACGCCTGCACCGCCCAGATAAACTTCACCTGCTACACCGAGTGGCACCGGTTCTAGAAAAGCGTCGAGCACGTACAGGCGATTGCCGGGGATCGGACGGCCTGCCAGCATCGTCGTGCGCTCGCTCGCCTGGCCGCGAATCGGATGGTAGGTGGACGTCATCGTGCATTCGGTCGGTCCGTACTGGTTGACGACCAGCACTTCAGCGCCAAACACTTGTTGCGCTTGTTGAACCACATAGCCGTACAGGACTTCGCCGCTCACCAGCGCGAGGCGCACGTTCGGGAAGCGGCTTCCTGCCTCCGATGCTGCTTTTGTCAGCGCGTGAAGCAATGTAGGCACGATGCTGAGGATCGCCGTAACCTGCCGCGTTTCGAGCTGTTCGAGCAATGCGGGCGGGTGCTTGGCCACTTCGTCGGGCACGATGACAACTTTTGCTCCGGTCAACAACGGTCCGATCAGATCGCGCACGGAGGCGTCAAAAGAGAAGGAGGCCAGTTGCAACACGGTGTCCTCCGACGTGAGGGCGTAGCGGTCCGCGATGTAGCGCAGATAGTTGACAGCCCCTCGATGCGTGGAGAGCACGCCTTTCGGGTTGCCCGTCGAACCGGATGTGTACGTGACATAGGCAAGCGAGTCCGGAGTTGCCGAATGTTCCAAGTTTTGTTCTGAGCGGTCGTTCAACGCGTGTGGCTCATCGTCGAGCCACAGCACTTCGCCTTCATAGGTGGGCAAGCTCCCGTTCAGCGCTCTGTGGGCAAGCAGTAGATGCGGTTGGGCATCTTGCACCATATAATTCAGGCGCGCTTGCGGGTAGCTCGGGTCGAGCGGCAGATAGGCTCCCCCTGCTTTGAGCACCGCCAGAGCGGCCAGCACCATCTCGGGAGATCGCTCGACCAAAATGCCGACGATGACTTCAGGACCGACCCCTTTTGCCTGCAACAGATGGGCCAGACGGTTTGCGCGCTTGTTCAGCTCGTCGTACGTCCAGGCGGTATCTGCAAAAACGAGCGCGGTCGCATCTGGCGTTTTCTCGACCTGCGCTTCGAACAGGTGCTGGATGCAGAAGCTTGTCTGCTCCTCTTTTGCTGTGTCGTTCCACTCGAAGAGCAGTTGATGACGTTCCTGCGCCGTGAGCAGTGGCGCTTGTAAGACCTTGAGTTCTGGATTGTCGGAGAACGCTCGTAGCAAGTTGGTGAAATGCATGATCATGCGCTGGATGGTCGCTTGCTCGAACAGGTCGGTGTTATAGGTTAAGGTGCCGATTATGCCATCCTCTGCCTCGGAGAGACCGAGCGACAGATCAAATTTGGACACAGGACGGTCAAATTCGAAGTTCGACAAGGACAGATCAGGCAGGTTGACAGTTGCTTGCGGAGTGTTTTGCAACAGAAACATCACTTGGAACAACGGTGAGCGGCTTCGGTCACGCTCCGGCTGCAATTCCTGCACCAATTTTTCAAAAGGCACTTCTTGGTGTGCGTACGCGTCGAGCGTCCGCTCGCGAACACGGGCGAGCAATTCGGCAAAAGTCGGATTGCCGGAGAGGTCGGTGCGCAGGACGAGCGTGTTGACGAAAAAGCCGATCAGTCCTTCCGTCTCCTGACGGTTGCGCCCAGCGATCGGAGTACCGACAGGGATGTCGTCTTGGCCGCTGTAGCGTGCGAGCAGGGTTTGGAAGGCGCACAGCAAGGTCATGAACAGCGTGACGTTGTGGCGTTTGCTCAGCATGAGCAGCGCTTCTGAGAGCTCACGGGTCAGTGCGAACGTTTCGTTCGCCCCGTTGTACGTCTGGACGGCGGGGCGCGGACGGTCGGTCGGCAGTTCCAGCACTGGGAGGGCGCTGAGTTGCTCCTTCCAGTAGCTCACCTGACGTGCGAGGACTTCGCCTTGGAGCCAATCTCGCTGCCACGCCGCATAGTCGGCATATTGAAGCGGCAATTCGGACAGCGGCGACTTCTCCCCTCTGATCTGTGCTGTATACAGTTTGCAGAGTTCCTCCGTGAAGACACCCATCGACCATCCGTCGGAGATGATGTGGTGCATGTTGAGCAGCAGGACGTGTTGATCGTCTGCCATCTGCACCAATTGCAGGCGGATCAGACTGTCCGCACCCAGATCGAAGGGCCGCCCGCCATGCTCCTGCACGAGGCGCTGTAATTCGGCTTCGCGCGCTTCGTCCGGCCAGTTGCGCAGATCGGTATTGAGCAGAGGTTGGGGGTGATATTGCTTGATGATCTGCTGCAGTTCACCGTCTTGTTCGGCAAAAGTGGTGCGCAACACTTCGTGGCGCGAGATGATCTCGCCGATGCTCGCCTCGAGTGCGGAACGGTTCAGCGTCCCATCCAAACGCACCGCATACGGAATGTTGTAGGCGGGAGATCCTGGCAGCAACTGATCGACAAGCCAGAGTCGCTGTTGCGCGAATGACATCGGCAACCGTCCATCGCGGGTCGCTTTGCTCAGCGGAGGGGCTGGCCAATCGTTCCGGTCGGCGCTCACCTGATCAATCCATTCGGCGAGTTGTGCTGGCGTCGAGGCTTCGAACAGGCTTTTCAGCGGCAGTGCGAGGTATAGCGCGCTACTCAACCGAGACACAGCTTGCATCGCCAAAAGCGAGTGTCCGCCAAGCTCAAAGAAGTTGTCGTGAACGGAGATCTTATCGATGTGCAGAATGTTCGACCAGACTTTTGTGATCAAGGTTTCCGTTTCGTTGCGCGGTGCGGTGTACTCCCCGCTGTTCTGGATGAATTCAGGTTTGGGCAGCAGGCGGCGCTCCACTTTGCCGTTGGCGTTAAGTGGCAACGTGTCGAGGATGACAAAGGCAGATGGAATCATGTACGCAGGCAATCGTGTTTTGAGAAAGGCGCGCACGGCACTTGCTGGCAAGGGTTCGGATGGCAAGACGGTCAAGTAGGCGGCGAGGCGTTTGTCGCCGGGCATGTCTTCGCAGACGATGACAGCCGACTCTCGTACAGATGGGTGCTCGGTGAGCGCCGCTTCGATTTCTCCGAGTTCAACGCGGAAGCCGCGGATTTTCACTTGATTGTCAAGTCGGCCAAGAAACTCGAGCGTGCCGTTTGGCAACCAGCGCACGAGGTCACCCGTTTTGTACAAGCGCTTCCCTTTCGCAAACGGATGGGCGACAAATCGCTCCTCCGTCAGGTCAGGACGGTTCAGGTAGCCCAAGGCCAAGCCGTCTCCACCGATGTAAAGCTCACCTGGCACGCCGCGTGGTACGAGCTGATGAAACGCATCGAACACGTATGCGGTCGTGTTGGTGATAGGGCGACCGATCGGTACGGACCTTTGGGGATCGTCTGAGCTCGACACCAGATGCGTGCAGGCGAACGTAGTGCTTTCGGTCGGACCGTAGCCATTGATCAGCTTGGTGTTCGGCAGATGCGAGAGCGCTTTCTGCACATGTGTGACGGAGAGCGCGTCCCCCCCTGCCAGCAGAAAATGGAGCCCGGACAGGTCTTCGAGGCGTTCATCGATCATCTGATGGAACAAACCTGCGGTCAGCCACAGTACGCTGATGTTTTCTTGACGTATCACCCGTCCGAGTTCAGCCAGCGTCGGCAGTTCGGATGGATAGATGACCAGACGTGCTCCGTTGAGCAGTGCGCCCCAGATTTCGAACGTGGCAGCATCAAAAGAGATCGAAGCGAATTGCAAGAACACCTGTCGTGCGTCAAATGGTAGATAGTCGGTCTCTTTGACGAGCCGGATGACCGCGCGATGTGGGATGCAGACACCTTTGGGCAGACCGGTCGAGCCTGAGGTGTACATGACATAGGCGAGCTGTTCCGGATCGGATTCTGATCGTGGCTCTTCCCTGCTTTCTCCAGACACGTCTGCTACGATCGTCTCCCACAGGAGCAGGTTTTGCAGATTGGTCGGCAATCTTTCGCACAGATGCGCCTGTGTCAACAGCGCTGAGACCGTGGAGTCTTGGGCCAGATAGGCCAAACGATCGGCTGGGTAGGCTGGGTCGATCGGCACATAAGCCGCGCCTGCCTTGAGAATCCCGAGCATGGAGATGATCATTTCGATCGAGCGTTCCATGCAGAGACCGACGCGCGCTTGCGGAGTAACTCCTTGCTTTTTCAGAAAATGGGCCAACTGGTTGGCGTGTTCGTTCAGCTCTCGGTACGACACCTTGACGTCGTCAAATGTTACGGCGATGTGATCGGGCGTTTGTTCCGCTTGAGCGGCAAACAACCGATGGATCGTCTCTTGCGGATAGGCGGTAGACGTATCATTCCAGTCGATCAGCAATTGCTGGCGCTGTGTGTCCGACAAGAGGGTCAGATCGGATAAGCGTTGCGAACTGTCGCTTGCGAGGCTTGCGAGCAAGGTTTGGAAACTGTCGATCATCAGCCGTATCGTTTCTCTGCCGAATAGGTCGGTGTTGTAGCTGAAAGTTCCGCATAAGCGCCCATCGCTTTCGTTCAGTTGCAAGGAGAGGTCAAATTTGACCATGTTGTAATCGAACTCGACGGGGCTGATGGTGACACCTGGCAACTCGATGTGTCCTTGCGGTGCATTCTGCAAGGCGAACAGCACTTGGAACAAAGGAGAACGACTCAGGTCGCGCTCCGGTTGCAGTTCTTTGACGAGTTGTTCGAACGGCAGATCTTGGTGTGCATAAGCTCGGGATGCCGTCTCACAGACGCGCGCGAGCACATCGTCAAATGTCGGGTTGCCCGACAGGTCGGCGCGCATCACCAGCGTGTTGACGAAAAAGCCGATCAGTCCTTCCAGCTCCTCGCTGGTGCGCCCGGCGATCGGAGTGCCGACCGCGAAGTCTTCTTGCCCGCAATAGCGGGCAAGGAAGACTTGAAAGGCGGCAAGCATCGTCATGAATAAGGTCACTTCCTGCTGTTGGCTCAAGTCGCGAAGCTGGGACACAACCTGTTGAGACAGTTCAAAGCTTTCGGCCGCTCCCTGATACGTTTGCATGGGCGGACGTCGAAAGTCGGTCGGCAGCTGCAGCGCGGTCAGGTCGGAAAGTTGGTCTTTCCAGTAGCTCATTTGCTTCTCTTGAACGTCGCCTTCTAGATATTCGCGCTGCCAGACTGCGTAGTCGCCATATTGGATCGGCAGGTCGGGCAGTGAAGACGGTTGCCCTGCTATGATCGCGCGGTACAGCGCGATCAACTCGCGCATCAGCACGCCACATGACCAGCCATCGGAGATAATGTGATGCATGGTGAATAGCAGGACGTGGTCTTCGGCACTGAGGCGAAGCAGTTGGGCGCGAAGCAAGGGCCCTTTTTGCAGATCGAACGGAGTGTTCGCTTCATTGCTCGCCAGCTCTTTGACCATCGTTTCTAACTCGGCAGCCTGGAGCTGAGGCAGCTTGACCAGCGGCAGTTGAAAATGGGAGGAAGGCGAAACGACTTGTAGCAATTGTTCTGCTTCCACATCGAATGTCGTGCGTAAAACCTCATGGCGCGAAATGATCTCTCGAATGCTCGCCTCCAGCGCCTGATGATGCAGACATCCTGAAAAACGGACTGCAAACGGTATGTTGTAGAGCGCATGTTCGGAGAGCAATCGGTCGATAAACCAGAGCCTTTGTTGCGAAAACGAAGCGGGCAAGAGGTAGACATCCTCTTCAGTTTGCAAAATGTCAGTTGGGGTTGTTTCTGACATAGCTCGTTCCTCCGAATCTGTTATGAGGTCTACTTTTTGCGACGGTAAGCGTCGCGGGATCGGCTTTGGATCTTCGGCCGTGCCCGATCTGTTTCGATCTGCGTGCTTCGTGCGGTGATCAAGTTGGCAAAGTCGCCGATCGTCGGTGCTTTTAGCAGGTCGAGCAACGGAAGCTCCAAGCCAAACTCTTGACGCACGCGGGAGATGATTTGCGTCGCCAGCAGGGAGTGCCCACCGAGTTCAAAGAAGTTGTCAGCTCGTCCGACGCGCGGCATCGAGAGCACATCGGCCCAGATCGCGGCTAGTTTTTCTTCGATCGGCGATTGCGGAGCGAGATAAACGCGTTCGTCTTGGACGGCCAGTTCAGGTGCAGGCAATGCTTTGCGGTCCACTTTGCCGTTCGGATTGAGCGGCATCGTGTCGAGCACGACCAGCGCGGATGGAATCATATACTCAGGCAGTTTGTCTTTGAGGTGCGCGCGCAAAATGGTTACGTCCACCGCCTGCCCTTCTGTTGCCACGAGGTAGGCGATCAAACGCTTCTCACCGCCCGCTTCCCCGACAACAACGATCGTTTCGGCGACCGTTTCATGCTCGGCGAGCACCGTTTCGATCTCACCAAGTTCAATGCGGAAGCCGCGTATTTTCACTTGATTGTCGATGCGTCCCAGAAACTCCATCGTTCCGTCTGCTAGGCGGCGCACCAAGTCACCGGTGCGGTACCATCGGCGGTCGTCTCGCTCGATGAAACGATCCTGTGTCAACTCAGGTTGGCCGTAATAGCCGCGCGTCACCCCTTGCCCACCGATGTACAATTCACCCGGCACGCCAATCGGGGTGATACCTCCGTACGCGTCAGAGATGCGCAAATTGGCGTTCGGCAGTGGAGTCCCAATGTAAAACTTGTCGAGCGTTTGCCCTCTTTGCACCGCGTATTGCGAGCAGATGATCGTGCCTTCGGTCGGGCCATAGAGCACGTGAATCTGTGCGTGTTGGAAGACTTCGTGCATCGCGGTCAGCAAGTCTGGCGGAACTGCGTCGCCTCCGATAAAGATCATGCGCAGCGCGGAGAAATTTTGCAGCGCCACCGCTTGCTCACGGATGGTCTGTACGATCTGGCGCATCAAGCTTGGGACGGTGTGAATCGCTGTATAGCGCTGCATGTCTTGAACCAATCTGGACAGGTCAAGCACATGTTCGCGCGTCAAGATCACGCTGGTGCCTCCGCACAACAGCGGGTTGAACAGTTCGAACAGGGCGATGTCAAAGGCAGCAGATGCGATCCATGGCATGATGTCCGTTTCGGTGAAGCCAAATTGCGCTTGGCTCGCCCAAAGCGTGGCCACCAGATTGCCATGTTCGACCATGACCGCTTTCGGGCGTCCCGTCGAGCCCGATGTGTAGATCATGTAGGCCAGATTGTCTGCAGTCGCAGTCGAAACGGGATTGGTCGCCGGGTGGTTGGCGATCTGCTCTGCGTCAAGGTCGATGCAGACAACGTGGGCACTCGATTTTGGCAGAGCGGGCAACAGCTCAGATTGTGTGACCAAGAGGGGTGCTCCCGAATCTGCGAGGATCAAAGCGACGCGCTCTTGTGGATAGCTGGGATCGAGCGGCACGTAGGCCGCACCCGCTTTCCAGATCGCGAGCAGGCAGACCGCCAAGTCGAGTGAACGTTCCACGCAGAGCGTGATCAATACCTCTCGCCCCGCTCCCAAAGTCTGCAGATGATGGGCCAAGCGGTTGGCGCGCTCGTTGAGCTCGCGGTAGGTCAAGGAATCGTCTGCGCAAGTTACTGCGATGCTTTCGGGCGTGCGTGCGACTTGCGCTTCGATCAACTGATGAGTCAAAACTCCGTAATGGTCTTCGCGGGGAGCAACGCTCCAATAGAGCAACGCGCTCGCCTCTTCCTCGGCGAGCATCGGCATTTCAAAAACGCGCTGCAGTGGATCTTGCACGATCGCCTGAAGCAGATTGGTGAAGTGGCCGATCATGCGTAGCACCGTCTCGCGTTCGAAGAGCACGGTGTTGTATTTCAGCATGCCGACCATCTCTTCCCCGTCCTCATACATCACCAATTCGAGGTCAAATTTGACAAATCGATTTTCGACCTCCAGAAGCTCAAATGACAGATCGGTGCGTTCAATTTTTGTGACGGGTGCGTTTTGTAGCGCGAAGAATACTTGGAACAACGGCGAGCGGGACACATCGCGCGTTGGTTGCAGTTCTTCAACCAGTTTTTCAAACGGTACATCTTGGTGCGCGTAGGCAGACAAAGCCAGCTCGCGGACGCGATACAACAAGTCAAGGAAGCTCGGGTTGCCCGACAGGTCGCCGCGCATGACCAAGGTGTTGACAAAGAAACCGATCAGTCCTTCGGTCACTTTGTGGTTGCGTCCGGCGATCGGCGTGCCGACGGAGATGTCATCTTGGCCGCTGTATCGCGCCAACAACGTTTGGAACGCGGCGAGCAAACTCATGAACGTCGTCACACCCGCTTGGCGGCTCAGGTGCTTCATGCTGCTGGTCAGCTCTTTGGAGAGCGTAAACCTTTCCGTTGCTCCAGCGTTCGTCTGCACCGGAGGTCGAACACGATCGGTCGGCAACTGCAAGACAGGAGTTGCACCGCCAAGCGTCCGTTTCCAATAGTTCAGTTGCTCCTCCAGCACTGCGCCATGAAGCCAATTTCGCTGCCAAGCGGCGAAATCTGCGTATTGGATCGGCAATTCACAGAGCTCTGCAGCCTTGCCAGACCGGAACTGCTCGTACAACTCGGATATTTCGCGCACGAACACGTTTAACGACCAAGCGTCCGATATGATATGATGCATCGTCAGCAACAGGATGTGCGCTTCCGTTCCCAGTTGGAGCACGCGGCTGCGCAGGAGCGGGCCCGTTTTTAGATCGAACGGTGTTGAAGCTTCTGCTTGGAGCAGACGTTTCGTTTCCGCTTCCTGTTCTGCCGTGGAAAACGTTCGTAGGTCGAGTAAGGGCAGTTGTAGTGTGGACGACTCGGCCAATACCTGCACCGGTTGCCCGTCCTGTTCAGCGAATGTAGTACGTAGCACTTCGTGGCGTTCGATCATCGCTTGCAAACTGCGTTCCAGCGCGGGCAGATCTAATGTCCCGTGCAGACGCACCGCCAGCGGAATGTTGTACACCGCGGTGCCTGGCAACAGTTGATCGAGCAGCCAGAGCCGTTGCTGAGCAAATGACAGCGCAAGCGGTTGTGAGCGGTCGAGCGGTTGGATCGAGACCGCGGTATAGTCTCCTTCGCAATTTCCCCGTAGCGCCAGTTGTGCGGCGATACCTGCAACGGTTGGGGCTTCGAACAGGAGGCGCAAGGAGATATTTTCGTTGAATGTTTCTCGCATTCTTGAGACGGCCTGTGTCGCCAAAAGCGAATGGCCTCCGAGTTCAAAGAAATTGTCATGGATTCCGATCTGCGCACGACCGAGCACATCGGCCCAGATCACGGTCAGAATTTCTTCTAGCGGTGTGCGTGGCAGTGTCGGTTCGGACTCAGCACCCAGAGCTTGCTCCTCAGTTGGCGTCGGCAGTGCACGACGGTCCACTTTGCCATTTCCGGTCAGCGGAATGGACGCAAGTGAAACAAAGACGGATGGGATCATATATTCGGGCAGTCGTTCTTTCAAGTAGGCACGAAGTTCACGAGGTTCCGCCGGGTGCAGAAGTTCGGTGACCAGATAGGCCACCAGCCGCTGATCGCCCGGTTGATCTTCGCGGGCGACGACCACGCACTCTTTGATCGAAGGGTGCTGTGCGAGCACCGCCTCAATTTCGCCGAGCTCGATGCGGAAGCCGCGAATTTTGACTTGTTCGTCGATCCGACCCAAATATTCCAACTCGCCGCTTGGCAACAAGCGAGCTAGGTCACCCGTTTTGTACAGCTTGGAATCATTTGCGAACGGGTGCTCGAGGAAACGTTCTGCTGTGAGCTCCGGACGGTTGAGATAGCCGCGGGCCACTCCGGCCCCACCGACGTACATTTCACCAATCACGCCGAGCGGTACAGGTTCTAGATGTTGGTCGAGCACATAGACCTGCAGATCGGGGATCGCAATCCCGATCAGGCTGCCCGCTCCCCCTTCCACATCTTCCTGCGTCAAGGCGCGATATGTGACGTGGACGGTCGTTTCGGTGATGCCGTACATGTTGATCAACTGCGGCTTTTTGTCGCCGTGGCGGTCATACCAAGGCTTCAAACTTTGCAGATCCAACGCTTCGCCGCCGAAGATGACGTAGCGCAGTGCCAATTCACCCGCCTGCCCGACTTTGCTTTCCACTTGCATCAGTTGACGGAAAGCGGACGGAGTTTGGTTGAGCACCGTCACCCGTTCGGAGATGAGCAATTCGTAAAAAGCTTCAGGAGAACGGGAGTGCCAGTACGGGACGACGACCAATTTGCCGCCGTACAAGAGCGCGCCCCAGATCTCCCAGACGGAGAAGTCGAACGCATAGGAGTGAAAGACGGTCCACACATCCTGTTCGTCAAATTTGTACCAGCGCTCGGTGGCTTCGATCAGGCGGCCGATATTGCCGTGTGGGATCAAGACGCCTTTTGGTCTGCCTGTTGAACCTGAGGTGTAGATGACGTAGGCCAACGAATCTGCTGTCGCCCCACTGTTCAAATTTTCAGCGCTGTGCGCCTCGATTGTCGTCCAGTCTCGGTCCAAACAGAACGTCAACGCACCGTGCGACGGCAAGGCGTTCAGATGGTTCTCCTGCGTGACGAGCACCGAGATCTGCGCGTCGGCCACCTGGAACGCCAATCGTTCAGGCGGATAGGTTGGGTCAAGCGGGACATACGCTCCGCCCGCTTTGAGTATTCCCAGCAAGCCGACGATCATCTCCACATTGCGCTCGACACAGAGCCCAACCAGCGTTTCCGTCTGGACACCTTGCAGTTGCAGATAGTGGGCCAAGCGGTTCGCCCGCTGATTGAGCTCGGCATACGTCAAAGATTCGTTCTCACAGACTACCGCTGTGCGATCGGGTGTTTTGGCAACTTGTGCTTCAAACCACTCATGAATCGTGCGCGTCTGTGGAAAGTTGGCGGCGCCTTGCTGCCAGTTCAGCAGGTGATCGCGCTCTTTGGCGGTGGTCAGTTGCAGGATTCCAATCGGCTGTTCGGGATCGGTAGCGATCGCTTCTAACAGCGTTTGAAAATGTTGAGCCATTCTCTCAATCGTCTTTGCGGCAAACAGGTCGGTGTTGTACTCCAATGTGGCGAGCATGTCGCCAACTCCGCTCGCTTCGAGCGTGATTGTCAAATCAAATTTGGCAAACTGGCGCTCTGGTACGAGCGGCTGTATTGTGATACCTGGCAGCTCGATTTCGGGTAGCGGCGCATTTTGCAGTACGAAGCAAACTTGGAACAGCGGTGTGCGACTCAGATCGCGCTCCGGTTGCAGTTCTTCGACCAGTTTTTCAAATGGACTGTCTTGGTGCGCGTAGGCTTGCAAGGCGGTCTCTTTGACGCGGGCGAGCAGTTCGGCAAACGAAGGCGAGCCGGATAGGTCGGTGCGCAGAACCAGCGTATTGACGAAGAAGCCGATCAACGTCTCGATCTCGCGGCGGCTGCGTCCTGCGACCGGTGTGCCAAGCAGGATGTCGTCTTGCCCGGAGTAGCGATACAAAAGCGTGTTGAAGGCAGCGAACAGGGTCATGAACATCGTCGCGCCTGCTTGATGTGTCAACGTTTCGAGCTGCTGCATCAAACTGCTCGCCAAGGCGAATTGGTGTGTGGCGCCACGATTGGTCTGGTGAGCGGTGCGCAGTTGATCGGTCGGCAGTTGGAGTACGGGAAGCGTGCCGCCGAGCTTTTGCTTCCAATAGCCCATCTGGTGGTCGAGCACTCCGCTTTGCAACCAGTTCGCCTGCCAGTTGGCGTAGTCCGCATATTGAATTTCCAATTCGGGCAGCGGCGATGGCTTATCGTTTGCAAACGCATCGTAGAGCACAGTCAGCTCGTGGATGAACAAGCCGACCGACCAAGCGTCAAACACGATATGGTGTACGGTGACCATCGCGAGGTGGTCCGTCTCGCTCAGCTTGACCAGATGCGTGCGCACCAACAGGTCTCGACTCAGATCGAACGGCGTTGCTGCTTCTTCACGCAGCAGGCGCTCGACTTCCGATTCCTGCACGTTTGCTTGCCATGAGCTGAGGTCGGTGATCGGCATCGCAAGTGTTGCGTTTGGTCGGATCATCTGCCTACCTGCCCCGTTTGCGCCAGTGAAATTGGTGCGCAATACATCATGGCGGTCGATGATCGCTTGGAAGGCGCGTTGCAAGATCGCGTGGTCAATGGTTCCACTCAGCCGAACCGCCAATGGGATGTTATACACGCTGTTGTGCGGGTCGAGTTGATCGATAAACCACAGACGTTGCTGCGCGTATGACAGCGCGGATTCACCTTGGCGCAAGACGGCTGTGATCGGCCATTCATTTTGCAAACGAGTCTCAATGCCTTCTTCAAGACCTGCGGCCAGCGCGGCGATCGTCGGTCGTTCGAAGAGGGTTCGCAACGGCAGTTCGACGCCCAGCTCATTTCGAATGCGTGACACGACCTGTGTGGCGAGGAGTGAATGCCCGCCGCGCACAAAGAAGTTATCGTGGATGCCGATTTTGTCCAGTTTGAGCAACGCTGCCCAAATGCTGGCGAGCGCAACTTCGGTTTGTGTCGTCGGCGCGACAAACGTCGATTCCTCCGCACTCCCCTTCTCCGGCTTGGGTAGCGCGTTGCGATCTATTTTGCCGTTCGGATTGAGCGGCAGTGCATCGAGGAGGACGAAAGCGGAAGGCACCATCGCAGACAGCAAGCGATTCTCCAAAAATTGTCGCAATTCTTGGGCGGTGATCGTTGTTCCCGCTTTGACAACGAGATAAGCGGTCAAATAGGTCTGATCGTGCTCATCTTTCCAATCGATGACGGCGCAGGATTCGACCCTGTCGTGACGAGCGAGCGTCGCCGCGACTTCGTTCAGTTGGATGCGCACGCCGCGAATCTTCACTTGATCGTCGAGTCGACCGAGAATTTCCAGCGAACCGTCGAGCCGATAACGCCCGCGGTCGCCCGTATAGTAAAGCAGGTCGTCTGGGTCGTCACGGTGTGGATTCTGTACGAATCGCCCCTGTTCTTCCGGCCTGTTCAGATAGCCTTTGGTGCGGAACGGTGTGCGGATGACAATCTCGCCCGCCTCTCCGATCCCGCAGAGTTGGCCGTTTTCGGAAACGATCAACGCTTGCGTCTGTGGCAAAGTCTGTCCGACCGGCTGAATGCCTGCGGTCGGCTCGGGCGGTACGACGTAGTAACATTTGGCGAGCGATGTTTCGGTCGGTCCGTACAGGTTGACGATCTCGCCATCGTTTTTAAACGCAGAGCGCCATTTTTGTACGAAGCTGTCGGTCAACGGCTCCCCCGCGGAAAACAGCAGGCGCAGAGTTGACAAATGGATGCCCTGTGACCTGTTGTGCAGCCAAGAGCTAGCCAGAGACGGCACCGTGTGCAAGAGGGTGATCGCTTCTTCTTCCAGCCACGGCAAGATCGTTTCGGCGCTCAAGTCATCGAGCGTTTCTGGCAGGCAGAGCATGGCACCGCTGGTCAGAGGCAGGAAGATGTCGCGGAGCACCACGTCGAATGAAAGGTTGGTCAACTGAGCGCTGCGATCTTTCGGACCTACGCCAAACTGATCGCGCTGCCAGTTCAAAAAGTGGCTCAAGCCTTGATGCGTGCCGAGCACGCCTTTGGGAACGCCTGTCGTGCCGGACGTGAAGAAGATGTACGCCGCCTCGTCTGGAGACAGTGCGGGCAGCGGTGTTGAGTGCGCATCGCGTAAACTCGTATCGTCTGTCCACAGGCCGGTGTTCGGTTCGACGAACATGACCACATCGGCGTCAAAGTGTCTCGTCAAGGTGGTTTCGCTTACGTAGAGCACCCGTTTTGCGCGCGCTTCATGGAGCATCAACTCCTGACGCGAGAGAGGCAGGTTTTGATCGATCGCCAGAAGCACTCCGCCGCTCATCCACACACTGAGCATGGCGGTGATAAAGCCAAAGCTTCTGTGACCGACCACCGCGACCGTTTCGCCGCGCGCCACACCGCTTGCCAGCAAATGATGGGTCAACTCGATTGCGCGTGATTGCAACTCGTCGTATGTCCATTCGCTCCTGCCTTGTTTGACGGCGATCGCATTCGGTGCTCGATCGGCCCAAGCTGCCATCTGTGCTGGTACAAGCGCCAGTGCAGGCGTGGCCAGATTGACGCTCGGATTTGGCAGTAGCGCACGAGCTTCCTCCGTCCGCAGCGAGTAGTCGCCAATCGGGCGCATGGCGTCGTGTATGATCTGCACCAGCAGGTGCTCCAATTGATTGAGCATCGTCTGGATGCGTTGCGCAGAGAAGCGGTCTTGACGATAGACCATCTGCAATTCTAATCCTTCTGCTTTGTCGTGGAGATAAAGCGTCATCAAGAATTTCGATTCTGGAGTGGCTGTCGGTGCCGCCGAGACGGTTAGGCCGGGCAGTTCTGCGTCGATTTGCGGCAAGTTCACAAAGTTGACCAGCACATCAAAAATGGGGTTGCCATTCAGCGAGCGTTCCGGTTGTAGCTCTTCGACCAATTTTTCGAACGGCAGGTCTTGGTGGGCGTAGGCATTCAGCGTCACTTCGCGCACGTTCGCGAGCAGTTCGCAGAATGTTGGGTTGCCCGACAGGTCGCTGCGCAAGGCCAATGTGTTGAGCATCAAGCCGATCAAACGCTCCGTCTCCACGCCATCCCGACCCGCGATCGGCGTTCCGACGATGATGTCATCCTGACCAGAGAGCCGTGCGAGCAACAGTTTAAACGCGGCGAGCAACGTCATGAACAGCGTGGCGTTCGTTTGTCTGCTCAGCTTTTGCAAGGAGCGAGTCAGTTCACCGCTCAGGCATAGCGTTTGCTGGCCGCTGGTTGGTTCACCTGCTGTCAGGTCCAGCGGTAAAGACAGCCTTGGCAATGTGCCGCTGAGGTGCTGTTTCCAGAAAGACAACTGCCGATTGAGCCTGTCACCTTGCAGTCGGTTGCGCTGCCAGATCGCGTAGTCAGCATATTGGACAGACAGAGCGGCCAGCGGTGACGACTCCCCTTTTGTGAACGCGCGATACAGTGCCGTAAATTCTTGTGCCAGCAGACCGATGGACCAGCCGTCCGACACGATGTGATGCATCGTTGTAAACAGCAGGTGCTCCGCTTCGCTCAACTTGCAGACCGTGACGCGCAGCAACTGATCTTGGGTCAAGTCGAACGGACGATCGGCATCAACTGCCGCGATGCGCAACGCCTCCGCTTCTGCATCGGCGACCCCAACCAAATCGTGGATCGCAATCTGCAAGCGCGCTTCGTCTGCGATCACTTGCATCGGCACTCCCTCTTGTATGCGGAACGAGGTGCGCAGCGCTTCATGGCGGTTGACGATCGCTTGGAACGCCGCTTGCACAGCTTGAATGTTCAGTTCCCCACTTAACCGCAGGGCGCTCGGCATGTGGTACGCACGGTTGCCCGGTTCGAGCTGTTCGAGAAACCAGATGCGCTCTTGTGCAAAGGAGAGTGGTGTGCCGCCGTCGCGAGTTTGCGGCACCAAAGAGATCGTAGGCAGAGCGTCGAACCCTTGGCGCGCTGTTTCGATAGCGGCGGACAGAGCTCCGACGTTTGGCGATTCAAAGAGCGTGCGCAATGGCAGATCGACGCCGACCGCGCTGCGGATGCGGGAGATCATTTGGGTGGCCAACAGCGAGTGACCGCCGAGCTCGAAGAAATTGTCATCCAGACCGATGCGCTCGCGTCCGAGCACATCTTCCCAGACGGAGCTCAGAATGTCTTCCAGCGGCGTTCGCGGTGCAACGTACTCGTTTCGCTCAAACGTGGTGAAGTCCGGTTGTGGCAAGGAGCGGCGGTCCACTTTTCCGCTCGGTGTGAGCGGAAGTTGTTTCAGCGTGACAAACACGTGCGGTACCAGATGCTCAGGAAGTTTGGCTTGCAGGAAGCGTTTCAGGTTCGGCACAGCGAGTTCAGCGTGACCAGTGTGACCAGCGTTCGTCACGTACGCGGCCAGTCGTTTGTTGCCCGCCTCGTCGGTGTGCGCGATCACCGCCGCATCACCGATGTCAGGGTGTTGGTTCAGCACCGCTTCGATCTCCCCTACCTCGATGCGGAAACCGCGGATTTTCACTTGATTGTCAATGCGGCCAAGGTAATCGATCGTCCCGTCGGCTAGCCAACGCACGATATCGCCCGTTTTGTAGAGGCGCTCCTGTTTCGAAAACGGACTTGGCAAGAAGCGCTCCGCTGTCAGCTCCTCCTGTTCGAAATATCCGCGGGCTAGCACAGGACCGCCGATATAGAGTTCGCCTGGTACGCCGATGGGGGTCGGCTGCATCGCCGCATCCAACACGTAGACGTGGGCATTGGCAATCGGACGTCCGATCGGCGGCAGAAGCGGCCAGGATTCGGCGGGGCCGTTTAGCGTCTGCGAGGTGACCACATGGCTTTCGGTCGGGCCGTATTGGTTGCTCAGCGTGCAGTTCGGCAGTTCTGTGAAGAAGCGTCCGATTGCGGAGGTGATTTGCAACTGCTCCCCTGCTGTGATCACTTCTTGCAGATGGCGTGGGAACAGATCGCGCTCTACGCAGACTTCGGCAAGATGTTGCAGGGCGATGAAGGGCAAGAACAGGCGCTCAACCTTCTCCTCGATCATCAAGTTTGGCAGTTCTAGCAGATTTTGACGCATCGCTTCCTCGATCAGCACCAGCGTTCCACCAGCGCAGAGCGTCGCAAAAATCTCTTGGAACGAGACGTCAAAGTTCAGGGACGTAAATTGCAAAGTGCGGGCGTCCGCTTTCAGGGATGCTCGCAGTTGCCAGCCGAGCAGATTGGCTAGCGGACGGTGTTCCATCGCCACGCCTTTCGGGAGGCCAGTCGATCCCGACGTGTACAAAAAGTAGACCAGATGGTCAGGTGTAGCTTGAGTGGCCGGGTTCTCGCAACTTTCGTCGAGCAGGGAGAGATCGGTGTCAAGCTCGATCCTCTGCACACTCGGCAATGCATCGCTTGCCATCACGCCTTGCTGGGTTACAAGGATGGGAATGCTCGTCTCTTCCATCATGTAATGCAGGCGTTCCTGTGGATACGCGGGGTCGAGCGGTACATAAGCGCTGCCCGCCTTGATGATTCCGAGCAGACCGACGATCATGTCGAGCGAGCGTTCCATCGATAATCCGACCGGAACATCTGGCCCTGCCCCGAGCTTTTGCAGACGGTGCGCCACTTGGTTTGCGCGTTGGTTCAGTTGGTGGTAACTCAACTGCTGTCCGTTAAATGAGATGGCTGTTGCATCTGGAGTTCGTGTCGCTTGTGCGGTGAACAGTTGTTCGATGCGGCCGATCGGGACGTCCGTTGCCGTGTCGTTCCAATCGACAAGCAGTTGTTGACGCTCCTTCGCTTGCAACAACGGCAGATCGGCGATGCGCTGTGCAGGTTGTGCGACCACAGCTTCCAGCAGGGTGACAAAATGTTCGGTCATGCGGGTGATCGTCGTACGGTCAAACAGGTCGGTGCTGTATTCCAGCCAGCCGGACAGCCCGCCGTCCTGTTGCTCTTTCAGCAGCATGTTGAGGTCGAACTTGGCCGTCTGACTATTCACCTCGAGTGGGGTGAGTGTAATGCCGGGAAGTTCTGCCTGCACTTGTGCGGTGTTTTGCAACACAAACATCGCTTGGAACAGCGGAGAGCGGCTCATGTCGCGCTCGGGCTGAAGAACTTCGACCAATTTTTCGAACGGGGCGTCCTGATGCGCAAACGCGCTGAGCGCGGTCTCTTTGACACGCCCGAGCAGTTCGACGAATGTCGGCGCTCCACTCAGGTCGGCGCGCAGAGCCAGCGTGTTGACAAAGAAGCCGATCAGGTGCTCCATCTCTTTGCGTGTGCGTCCGGCAATCGGTGTACCGACCGCAAAGTCTTCCTGACCGCTGTAGCGGTGCAAGAGCGTGAAGAACCCGGCGAGCAAGGTCATGAACAACGTGGTGCCCTGCTGCTTACTCAGCGCATGGAGACCAGTGCTGAGCGACTGGGAAATGGTGAACAGCTCCGTTGCGCCTCGGTATGATTGCACCACGGGGCGAGGATGATCGGTTGGCAATTGCAGCGGCGGAAGCTCGCCGCCAAGCTGGTGTTTCCAAAACTCGATCTGTCGCTCGAGCGATTCGCCTTGCAGGTGGGATTGCTGCCAAGCTGCGAGATCAGCATAGTGCACGGTCAGTGGTGGCAGACTCGCTTCCCTGTCGGTCACAAACGCCGTGTACAGCGCGCAAAACTCTTGCGTGAACACGCCGATCGACCAACCGTCTGAGATGATGTGATGCATGTTGACGATCAGGACATGTTCATATTCGCCCAGCTGTACGAGTCCGAAGCGTACGAGCGGGCCTTGCGTCAGCTCGAATGGTGTTTGAGCCGTTTCTTGAAGCAACCGTTCGAGTTTGAGGTCTCGCTGCTCGGGCGACACGGTTCGCCAATCGCGTTTGAACAGCGGTAACTCTACCGTCTCCAGAATCACTTGCACGGGATGGCCGTCCTTTTCGACAAAGGTGGTGCGCAGCGATTCCTGCCGCTCCAGAATCGCAGCGAGCGAGCGTTCAACCGCCGAGCGGTCTAGTGCTCCTTGCAGGCGAACGGCAAACGGCATGTTGTAGACGGCTCGGTCGGCAAGCAGGCGATCGATCACCCAAAGGCGCTGTTGTGAGAAAGATAACGGCAAGTGTCCGCTCCTGTCCTGCCGCACGATCTCGCCAAGTGCGATGCGCGCTCCGCTAGTAGCGGTGATCGCACGTCCCAAATCGGCGATGGTCGGCGTTTCAAACAGGGCGCGCAGAGGCAAATCGATGCCAAATTGTTCGCGGATGCGCGACAACACCTGTGTGGCGAGCAAGGAGTGGCCACCCCGGTCAAAGAAATTGTCGTGCACGCCGATTTCTTCCACGCGCAGCACCTCCGCCCAGATGGCAGTCAGCACGATCTCCTCTTCGGTGTGCGGTGCGACGTAACCGACCGCATCTGGTGTAGACCAAGTCGGTGCAGGCAACGCTTTGCGATCCACTTTGCCGTTCGGAGTCAGCGGCAAGGTGTCGAGGACCACAAAAGTGGAGGGAATCATATAATCGGGCAGGCGTTCCTTCAGCAAGCTGCGCAATGCTTGTGATTCGATCGCATTCACATCCCCTGCAACATAGGCGACGAGACGTCGATCTCCCGGAACGTCTTCGCGCACAAGCACGACAGATTGCTCGACCGCCGCATGTTGCAAGCAGACCGCTTCGATCTCGCCCGGTTCGATGCGGAAACCGCGGACCTTTACTTGATGATCGATCCGTCCCATGTATTCGAGGTTGCCATCCGCAAGCCATCGTACGAGGTCGCCCGTCGCGTACATCTTCGCCCCTGCTTGGTCGGAAAACGGATTGGGGATAAATTTCTCCGTAGTCAGATCGGGTTGACCGAGATAGCCGCGCGCGAGACCAGCGCCTGCCAGGTAGAGTTGGCCAGGCACCCCGAGCGGTACCACTTGCATGTGCTCATCCAAAACGTACGCTTGTGTGTTGGCTAACGGACGGCCAATCGTCGGCGCCGTTTCGATCTCTCTGTCAAGCAGAGTAAAAGTGGAGTACGTCGTATCTTCTGACGGTCCGTAGAGGTTGTAGACGTTTTCGATGGTGCTGTGCGCGTACAGTTTTTTTGTCAGTTGCAACGGTAGCGCTTCACCCGCCAAGTTGACTGTGAGCACGCTCTTTGGAATTCCGTCTTGGCGCAAAAGTTCGGCGATCGCCGACGGGACGGTGTTGATCAAGGTCACTTCATCGCGGGCTGTCAAATGTGGCAGGTGCAGGGCGTTTTCCGCCAAGATCACTTTGCCGCCAGTAGATAGCGTGACGAACAACTCAAACACAGACAAATCGAAGCAGATCGAGGTGGAAAACAGCACGCCAGCCAATTGCTCTGCCGAGTATTCCCCAAGTGCCCAGTGAATCAATGACGCAGCGCTGTGGTGCTCGATCGCCACTCCTTTCGGACGGCCTGTCGAGCCAGACGTATAAATGACGTACGCGAGATTGCCTGCGTGGACCTCAGTGCTCGGCTCGTCTGCCGAAGATTCTCCTGTCCATGGCAGGCACAACGCTGGCGCCTCACATGTCGGCAGATCAGCAAACAGATGTTCCTCGGTGAGCAGGACAGCCAGTTGTGCGTCTTGCATCGTGTACAGAACGCGCTCTTGTGGATAGCTCGGGTCGAGCGGAACGTATGCCCCACCCGCTTTTAGCACGGCGAGCATGCCGATGATCAGCTGTGGCGAGCGTTCCATGTACACGCCGACCAGCGATTCGGGACCTACGCCCATCTGTTGTAAACGATGAGCCACTCGATTCGCCTGCTCATTCAACTCGCGGTAAGTCAGGCGCACCTCCCCGGCCACCACTGCGGTTGCATCGGGCGTTTTCATCGCTTGATGTGTGACCAACTGCTGAATGCAGAAGTCGAGTGGATCGTCTTGTTCCGTGTCGTTAAACGAGACGAGCAGTTGTTCGCGCTCCTCTTCAGTCAGCAGCGGAACTTCATAAATGGAACGGGCAGGATCTTCAGCCAACGCGGTCAACAGCAACGTAAAATGTCCGGCCATGCGCTCGATCGTCGTCGCATCGAACAGGTCGGTGTTGAACTCGAACGACCCAAGTAATCCCGATTCGCTTTCAACGAATGCGAGCGTCAGATCAAACTTGGCAGTGCTGCTTTCGATTGTGATCGGCTGCACTTGTAAGTTAGGAAGCTCGAGCTGTGCCAACGGCGAATTTTGCAATATGAACATCACTTGGAACAACGGCGAACGACTCAGGTCTCGATGTGGCTGGATCATTTCGACCAGTTTTTCAAACGGTACATCTTGGTGCGCGTACGCTTGCAAAGCGGTTTCTTTGACTCGGTTGAGCAGTTCGGTAAAGCTCGGTGCGCCAGACAGATCGATTCGCAAAGCCAACGTGTTGACGAAAAATCCGATCAGGTGCTCGACCGTTTGCTCGGTACGCCCTGCGATCGGTGTGCCGACCACAGTCAACTTTTGGCCGCTGTAGCGGGCCAAAAGCGCGTTAAACGCGGCGAGCAAAGTCATGAACAGCGTTGCACCGTGTTCACGGCTTAATGTGTGCAGGTGTCGAGTCAGCTCACCAGACAGAGCAAATGAATATTCGGCGCCGTGGTAGGTCTGCACCGCCGGGCGAGGTCGGTCGAACGGTAGTTGCAAATGCGGGAGGTCATCTCTGAACTGCCCGTTCCAGTAGTGCAACTGCGACTGCAGCACGCCGCTTTCTAACCATTCGCGCTGCCACAAAGCAAAATCTGCATACTGCACAGGCAGTGCCTGCAAGCACGCCTCCGCACCCTGCACGAACGCCGTATACAGCTCAGTAAATTCGTGGACGAGCACCCCCATCGACCAACCGTCTGCGACGATATGATGCATGTTCAGGAAGAGCACATGTTGCTTTTTACTGAGCGTCACCAGCAGAAAGCGCACCAGTGGGCCGCTGTGAAGATCGAACGGGCGGGCTGCCTCTGCTCGCAACAGGCTGTGCAAAGCGCGCTCCCGAGCGGTTGATCGTTTATGCGACAGGTCGGCTTTTTCCACCACGAGGGTGTGGTGATCTGCGACCGCCTGCATCACTTCCCCGCCCTCGGTTGTGAAAGTGGTACGCAGCGCATCATGACGGTCGATGATCTCCTGCAAGCTGTGCTCCAAAGCGGCGGTATTGAGTGTGCCCTTCAGTCGCAGTGCAAATGGTATCGAATACACACTGGAGCCGGGCATCAGTTGATCGAGCACCCACAGGCGTTGCTGTGCGTAGGACAAAGGCAACTTATGCTGTTGGGTGCGCTTGACGAGCGCTATCCGCTCCGCTTTCTGCGGTGCGGCGATTTCTCGCGCCAACCGTTCCACGCTGCCCGCTTCGAACAAAGTGCGCAACGGCAGCGAGATACCAAATGCGTTGTTGATGCGGGAGATCGCCTGTGTGGCCAGCAACGAATGTCCGCCGTGATCAAAGAAGTTGTCGTGCACGCCGATCTGATCGGTGCTGAGCACTTCTGCAAAAATGGCGGCGATCTGCGCTTCAATTGGGTTGCGCGGCGCGACGTACTCTGTCAGCGTGGCGTAGTCGGGCTTCGGTAGCAGCTGGCGGTCTACTTTGCCGTTGGCAGTAAGCGGCAAATCGGCCATCACAACGAACGCAGCAGGGATCATGTAGCTTGGCAGGCGCTCTTTGGCATAGGTGCGCAATGCGTCCACATCGAATGATGTGGTGTTGTGCGGCACGACATACGCGGCGAGCCGTCTGTCCCCTTTGCTCTCCTCTCTGGCGATGACGATCACTTTTTGCACATTCTCATGCGCGCCAAGCACCGCTTCGATCTCAAGCAGTTCGATGCGGAAGCCGCGCAGCTTGACTTGGTTGTCGAGGCGGCCGATAAATTCCAGCGTGCCGTCTGCTAGCCAACGCACGAGATCGCCCGTTTTGTACAAGCGTTGCCCTGCTTGGAACGGATGCGGCAGGAATCGCTCAGCGGTCAGTTCCGGTTGGCCGAGGTAGCCGATCGCCAAGCCGTCGCCGCCAATGAACAGTTCGCCTTGAACGCCGATCGGTACGCGGCGCATCTTCGCATCGAGCACCTCGACGGAGGTGTTCCGAATCGGGCGGCCAATCGGCACGCTCTCGCCGATGTGATCGCGGCTCGTCATGCGATGGGTCGTCGCAAACGTCGTACTTTCTGTCGGACCGTACCCGTTGATCAACACTGTGTTCGGCAGTTCGTCTAACAGCTTGCGAACATGCCCCGGTTGTAGCACGTCACCGCCCGCCAGCAGTTGACGCACGCCGCGTAAGTCTTGCAGGCGCTGATCAACCATCTGGTGGAACAGGCCGGCTGTCAGCCACAGGGTCGTGATGCACCTATCGCGAATCAAGCGTCCGAGCTCTTCAAGCGACGGCAGATGGGCTGAGAAGATCACCAATTTGGCGCCATTGAGCAGCGGGCCCCAGATTTCGAACGTAGCGGCGTCAAAGGAGATCGAAGCAAATTGCAGGAACACCTCCTCTTCACCAAACGATGCGTAATCGGTGTCTTTCACCAAGCGCAACACCGCTTGATGCGGGACCGAAACGCCCTTCGGCAAGCCTGTCGAACCGGATGTGTAGTTCACATAAGAAGTATTATGTGATTTCGCATCTGACATCAGGTCTGCTGAGCTCTCTGCTGCGATTGCAGAGGCGATATCTTCCACGCAAATCGCTCGCAGGTGCGCAGCGGGCAGGTGAGGCAAAAGCTCGGACTGAGTCAGGAGGATGTTGACTTGCGAGTCGGTTAGCAGATGGCGCAGGCGATCTTTTGGATAGCTTGCATCAAACGGAACATACCCTGCCCCCGCTTTGAGGATCGCGAGCAGAGCGAACACCAGATCGAAGGAGCGCTCCATGCACAGACCGACCAAGTTGCCCGTCTGTACCCCTTGGCGTTGCAAGAAGCGGGCGAAGCGATTCGCCTGTTCATTCAACTGGCGATAGGTCAGCGTTTCGCCCGCGAATTCGACCGCAATGCGCTCGGGGGTCAGGCGGGCTTGTTCGGCAAATTGCTCATGGATCGTGCTGGTGTGCGGATAGGGGTTCATCGTGTTGTTCCAATCGATCAATTGCTGTTTTTCTGTGTCGGTCAGTATCGGCAAGTCGTCGATCACTCGATCTGGATCTTGGCAGATTGCCGTGACCAGCGTTTCCAAATGGCCGACCATCCGCTCGATCGTCGCGCGCTCAAACAGATCGGTGTTGTATTCAAAAGCGCCAGTGAGCCCGGCTTCTTCTACCGTCAGGAAAAGGGTCAAGTCGAATTTGGCGATGGTCGAATCCAAAGCGAACGGCGTCAAAGTCAGCCCAGGCAACGCTAGGTGTGCAAGCGGGTTGTCCTGCATGGCGATCATGACCTGAAACAACGGTGGGCGGCTCAAGTCGCGATCGCCCTCCAGCGCTTCGACCAGCTTTTCAAACGGCACTTCTTGATGCGCATAAGCGTCCAGCACCGTTTGCTTCACACGATCCAGCAAGGTGGTAAAGCTTGGCGAGCCGGACAAATCGGTGCGCAGGACGAGCGAATTGACAAGAAAGCCGATCAGGTCCTCCGTTTCTTTCCGCGTGCGCCCTGCGCTCGGTGTGCCGATGAGAAGGTCATCCTGACCCGAATAACGGCTGAGCAAAATGGTGAAGGCGGCATGCAGGGTCATGAAAAGCGTAGCGCCTTTTTCATTCGATAACTGTTGTAGGCGTGCGAGCAGTTGATCACAAAAAGCGAAGCGCACCATCGACCCGCGATACGTCTGCACAGCAGGGCGCGGGCTATCGGTCGGCAGCTGCAACAAGGGTAGTTCACCGCCGAGTTGTCGTTTCCAATAGCCGAGTTGCTCGTCAATCGCACCATCTGTCAGCCATTCGCGCTGCCAAGAGGCGAAGTCCGCATACTGCACCGCAAGTTCGGGGAGCGGTGAACGTTTGCCATCAGCGAACGATTCGTACAGTGTGCCAAACTCACGGATCAGCACGCGGATTGACCAACCGTCTGAGATGATGTGATGCATGTTGATGAGAAACAGGTACTCCTCTGTTGCCGTTTGCAGGAGTGTGAAGCGAATGAGCGGACCTTGTGCAATGTCGAACGGCTTGATGGCATCGGCATGCGCCAAACGCAGTGCTTCCTCTTCCCTTTCTTCGGCAGGCAATGAACGCAGGTCGAGGATCGACAAAGTCTGTCCCACGTGCTCTGCGATCACTTGTACCGCCGCTCCGTTTCGTTCGACAAAAGTTGTGCGCAGCGACTCATGGCGCTCGACAATCGCTTGCAAAGTGCGCTGCAATGCTTCGAATTGAAGGTTTCCGCTCATTCGCAAGGCGTACGGCATGTTGTAGACCGCTTCGCCAGCGAGCAGTTGTTCACTCAGCCACAGGCGCTGTTGAGCAAACGAGAGCGGTAGGTTGGCTGTCCGTTCCACTTTTCTGAACGGTGTAGGCTGTGCGTGCCCTTCCCCCACCGCGTCCAGCTTGGATGCAAGCTCGGCCAAGGTCGGTGCTTCGAACATCGCATGCACGGGCAGCCGATGACCGAACACGCTGTGAATGCGCGACAGCACTTGTGTGACGAGCAATGAGTGACCGCCTCGTTCAAAAAAATTGTCATGGATGCCCACGCTCTCCACCGCGAGCACTTCGCTCCAAATTTCGGCCAAACGCTGTTCAGACTGCGTTTGTGGTGCGCTGTAAGGCTGGTTGGAGGAAAAGTCGGGTGCGGGCAGAGCTTTGCGGTCCACTTTTCCGTTTGGCGTAAGCGGCATCGCATCGAGGATGACAAAAGTGGCAGGGATCATATAGTCGGGCAGCGTCCGCTTGAGCTGAGCGCGCAGTGTCGAGCTGTCAATGCCTCCTCGATTTTCCACATAGGCAACTAGACGCATATCACCGCGTCGATCCTCGTGCACGAGAACCAGGCAGGACTCAACGCTCTGCTCTTGCATCAGCGCGGCTTCGATCTCGCCGAGCTCGATGCGGAAGCCGCGGACTTTTACTTGGTGGTCGATCCGCCCCAAATACTCAAGTGTCCCGTCTGGTAGCCAGCGCGCTAAGTCACCAGTCGCGTACATCCGCGCGTTCAGTTGATCAGAGAATGGATTGGGAATGAATTTCTCTGCCGTCAGATCGTCCCGCCCGAGGTAGCCGCGTGCCAACCCGCGTCCGCCGAGGTGCAGTTCCCCTGCCACGCCAATCGGCACGGGACGTTTCTGTTTGTCGAGCAGGTAGACTTGCGTATGGGCCAGCGGTCTGCCGATCACCGGCGTCGTCCTCTTATCTCGATCGATCCATGCATATGTGGAATAGGTCGTATCTTCGGACGGGCCGTACAGGTTGTAGACCTGTTCAATCGAAGGCTGGTCATATAGTTTTTGCACCAACGCCAGTGGCAACGGCTCGCCAGCCAGATTGACCGTGCGCACCGACTGAGGAATCCCGTCAGCGCGCAGCAGTTCGGCGATTGCCGATGGGACGGTGTTGATCAGCGTCACTTCGTTTTTGGCAGGCAGTTGAGGCAGATGAAGCGCATTTTCTGCAACGATCACTTTGCCGCCACATGCAAGCGTGACAAACAGTTCGTACACCGAGAGATCGAAGCAGATCGACGTTGCGAACAGCACGCCCGCTAATCTGTCTGCCGGATACTCCGCTTCGGCCCAATGGATCAACGCTGCTGCGCTCCGGTGTTCGATCGCTACGCCTTTTGGTTGGCCAGTCGAACCGGACGTATAGATGACGTAGGCCAGATTGTGATCGGTCACAAGCGAAGTCAGATTCCTGGTCGGCTCATGGCTGAGCGATTCGCGCAAGGCATCGAGGCAGAGCACATGCGCACGGTGAACGGGCAGTTCGCCCGCCAGTTTCGTCTGTGTCAAAATCGCCTGCATCTGCGCATCCTCCATCGTGTACGCGATACGCTCCTTCGGATAGGCGGGATCTAAAGGGACGTAGGCGCCGCCCGCTTTCAATACGCCGAGCATGCCACAGATCATCTCTACCCCGCGCTCCATGTAGATGCCGACTAGCACCTCCGGCCCGACTCCAAGCTGTTGGAGACGGTGTGCGATCCTGTTGGCCCGTTCATTTAGTTCACGGTAGGTTACTCGCACTTCGCCGTCGATGACCGCGATCCGATCGGGTGCAGATGCGGCTTGTCGCTCCAAAAACTGATGGATGCACAGAGCTTGTGGCTCGTCCATCGAGGTCTGATTGAAGGTGCAAAGCAAGGTCTCCGCTTCCTGTTCTGGCAAGATCGTCAAAGCGGCGACCGTGGTGTGATGATCTTGCACGATGCTCGTCAACAGCATCGCAAATTGTGCGCAGATCCGCTCGATCGACTCCGGCAAAAACAGATCGGTGTTATATTCAATTCGTCCGGCCAGCCTGTCTCCCGTCTCTGCCATCGTCAAAGCGAGATCGAATTGTGCATGGCGCTGTTCCAACTCCAGTGAGCGCATGGTCAAGGCGCCTGCCTGGAGCATCGCGCCTTCTTCGCCCAGCGCAAATCGGGCCATCCCCTCCTGCTCGGCCAGATGGGATTTTTGGTAGGTGAACATCGCCTGAGCCAGCGGCGGGTAGCTTGGATCGCGTTCCGGCTGCAGCAGTTCGACCAGCAACGGGAACGGGTATTCTTGATGTTCAAGCCCTCCGATGACCGACCGTTTGACCTGTGCCAAGAAGTCGGCAAATGAAGGCGCGAGCGCAAAGTTGGCACGATGTACCACCAGATTGACAAAATACCCGATCACTCCAGCATCTTTGGAGCTGGTGCGGCCCGTTGTCGGCGAGGCGATCAGCACTTCTTCTTGGCCCGTGATCCGGTGCAACAACACTTGAAATGTAGCGAGCAATGTCATGTACAGCGTCGCGCCGTGCTCCGCGGCGATCCGCTTCAGCGCACCTGATAATTCTGCAGGCAAAGCAAATGATTGGACTGCCCCGCGATAGCTTTGCACTGGCAATCGTGGGAGATCGGTCGGCAGGGTCAAGACGGGCAGTTCACCGCCGAGTTGCGAATTCCAGTATGCCTCCAGATGTTGGCGGCGCGGACTGCTGAGCAGTGTTTCCTGCTCGTGGACAGCGTGTGCGAACGAACGTTTCGACGGCAGGGACAACGGCTCGCTCTTTTGTTCAGCAACCGCATACAGCGCCTGCAATTCCTGCACCAAAACACCGAGCGACCAGAAGTCCGCGATAATGTGATGGGCGGTCATCAGCAAGACGGGAGGACGCTCCCCTCGTTCATACAGCTGAACCCGGAGCGGAGCGTCATGGGCCAAATTGAATGGACGGTTCGCCTCGGTCGTCAAGGTGTCCTGAAGTTGAACTTCGCTCCAGCAGGACGCATCGATCACGCTCAGGAGGTCACCATGTGCATCTTGCACCATACCGATCGGCTCCCCGCCCTGTTCTACAAAACGGCTGCGGATCAGTTCATGGCGCCGTTCTAGCTGAGCAAATGCCTCCCGAAGCGCCGTGTGATCGAGCGCCGACTCGATGGTCGCGGCGCGTGCGATGTTGTATACGGCGCTGTCTGGCGCGAGCGTCTGTACGAACCACAATGCGCGTTGACCGTGGGACAGGGCGAAAGTAGTAGGCGCTTCCCCCGTTTCGACCGCTTTCGCTTTCGGGGCATCACCTGCTGTCAATTGCAGGCAGATTTCCTCCGCGAGTTCGGCGATGCTCGGACCTGCCAGAAGTCGCGAAAACGAGACGGTCACGCCCAAAGTTTCTTCTACTGCCTGCTTGATCTCAACGGCGCTCAGCGAATCGAGCCCCAGTGCATGCAGTGTCCGTGTCGGGTCTACAGATCGTTGTGATCGACCGAGCGCACGCGCCGTTTTGGCGGTCAGAAACGATTGCAGTACCTGTTGACGCTCGGTTTGATCGGTTGCGAGCAACTGTTCGAGCGTCAACTCTTGCCCACTACCCTCTGACACGTCATTGATCACGACTTCAGCGGTCGCGACCGTTTCGACATCTGTGACCAAAAGGTCCGAAAAGAGGACTTCGAGTCTCCCAGCTTCGAAATGTTCGCGGCATTTGTGGCGTTGCACTTTACCCGAGGATGTTTTCGGAATTGACACCGGCTTGATCAGGACGACCGCGTAGACTGGCAACTGATGTTCTGCGGACACCGCTTGCCGAATCATCTCTGTCACATCAGCCAAATTGGCCTTGCGGTGCGCGCGTTCAATCTCTTGCACGACTACGAGGCGCTCTTTGCCGTCCACTTCGACCGCGACAGCTGCGCCGTTGCTGTTTCGCACGGCTGGGTGACTCGCTTGTACCGTATACTCGATGTCGTTCGGGTAATAGTTGCGCCCGCGAATGATGATCAAGTCCTTCAGGCGTCCAGTGATATACAGTTCCCCGCACTGTAGAAATCCGAGGTCGCCGGTACGCAAAAACGGACCTTCACCTGACGCTTGCAAAGTGGCGTGAAACGTCTCTTCTGTCAGCTCGGGTCGGTTCCAATACCCTTGAGCGACGCTAGGTCCATTTACCCAGATTTCTCCAATTTGACCATCTGTACAGAGCACGCCGCTTTGTGGATCGACAATGACCACTTTTTGACGGACCAATGCGACGCGGCCGGAGGAAACCAGCGTGTGATCGCCATCTTTTGGCGTTTCGACCACAAGCGCTTTATTTTCTTGTAGCGTTTTTCCATCGAACGTGGTGGCAATCGGCGCTTCCTCGCGATGTCCACCAGTGACGAACAAAGTAGCTTCTGCCAAACCGTAGCACGGGTAAAACGCTTCTCTTTTAAATCCACACGGCGCAAAATACTCGGCAAAGCGTTCCAACGTCTCGTGGCGAATCGGCTCCGCTCCGCTAAACGCGATTTTCCACGAGCTGAGGTCGAGCATGTCCCGCTGTGTCGGCGTGATCTTTTGCAAACAAAATTCATAGGCGAAATTTGGCCCGCCGCTGATGGAGGCCCCTGTTTGGGAGATCGTCTGCAACCAATGAAACGGACGTTGGATAAAATCGACGGGCGCCATCAGCGTGACCGGGTAGCCCGTGAACAGCGGTTGCAAGATCCCACCGATCAAACCCATGTCGTGATACGGCGGCAACCAGATGACGCAGTTGCTGTCAGAAGTTGTGCCAAAGCAGTCTTGCATCAACTCTAAATTATGTAACAGATTGCCGTGTGTTAACATAACTCCTTTGGGCAGTGCGGTCGAGCCAGACGTATATTGTAAGAAAGCAAGTGATTCAGATCGCAACTGCGGTGGTTGCCATCGTTGAGATCGGTCTTCTAAACCTGCAACTGTCAGCCATGTCAATTCGGACAAACCGGGTGAATTTGCGAAGCGATTTACCACTGTGCGATGAATGGTCGGCGTGGTCAACGCGAACCGAGCTTGTGAATCGCTTACGATCGACTGCAAGCGGTCGAGATGTCCGTTTGCGCGCGGCGGGTAAGCGGGCACTGGAATGACACCTGCGTACAAACAGCCAAAAAAAGCGGTGATATACTCCAGACCGGGTGGATAGAGCAGCAAAGAGCGCTTGCCTGTCGCTGAATGTTGTTGCAACAGCGCAGCCAACGATCGTGCGCGGCGATCGAGCTCAGCATAGGTGATCGACCGTTCTGAACCGTCTTCGCTCAAAAATGAATACGCCACTTGTGCAGGGTGCTGCTCGGCACGCCATTGCAAGAGACTAACCAGCGTTGTAAATGTGCGTTTGGCTTTCATTCTTGTAGACCCCCCGTTGAGGATATATTCCAGCCAATGAATGATGCTGCAAATTGACTCGTTGTTCTTTTTTAAAAAATAAAAAATACATAATACAAAGTAATATACTTCATTATTTCTAAAATACCTTCAACACATAATGTAAAAAATAAAATTTTCTAATTTTTTTACTATGATAAAAAATTATTGTATAGATACAAAAAAGGAACATCCCATTTCACGGGGATGCTCCTTCGTTTTAGCCATCAAAACGGACACCTTACTGTCCAAACAGTGTCCGTGTATCTAGATCAATTGTAGTCGTTTGACTGCTTAATTCTGTCTTCAGGCTATGTGTTCAATGACTAGCCTTTAATTGGAAGCTCTGGCTTTTCTTCTGCCCACCATATCCTGCCACGACATCATTTGTATAGTATACTCAATCTATTCAAGATAGATCATCTTGCGCGTCATACCTCCGTCGATGACGAGATTTACACCGGTGATGAAGTCGTTGGCAGGATCGGTTAAGTAAAGGCAGGCGTTTGCAATGTCTTCCGGTCTCCCCACGCGTCCTGACGGGTGTTGCGCATGGTCTTCGGCGCGCAATTGGCTGTAATCTTTGGTCTCGATCCAACCTGGAGAGATCGCGTTGACTTGGATCTGATCGGGGCCGAGTGAGACAGCCAGGGCATGGGTCAATGCCAGAAGGCCCCCTTTGGAGGCGGCGTATGCTTCGGTGTTCGGCTCGGACATCAAGGCGCGCGTCGAGCTCATGTTGACGATCTTACCGCCTCCCCCCGCTTTCATCAGTTTGGCTGCTTCACGAGCACAAAGGAAGCTGCCGCGCAGGTTGAGGTTGAGAACCTCATCCCACTCCTCGACCGTCAGTTCGTATGGGGATTTCCAGCGCGAGATCCCTGCATTGTTGATCAGGATGTCAAGACGTCCATATTGCGCTTGGACTTCTGCAAACAGGCTTTCGATCGCCTGCGGGTCTCGAAGATCGGCTTGGATCGCTGTTACCTGGTCGAGGGCGATACTTGCGAGATCGACTGCGATCACCGATGCGCCTCGCGCTGCATACGTTTGCGCCACAACGCGACCAATTCCCTGCGCGGCTCCGCTGACGAGGACGATGCGATTGGTGAAAGTGTTCATTGGATCACTCCTTTGCCCTTTACGTTACCGAAGAAAAAATTTGAAATCAAGCGATGAGAAGGTGCTTTGATGAGTCAAAATTACCAACATCTGCTAGATGAGCAGGTTGTGCAGGCCGCCGTTGAAAAATACGGCTTGACCAGAGAGCGTCTCTTCGATCTGGGCAGCGGAAATGTGAACATCGTTTTCGAGCATCAAGTGAAGGAGCAGGAATATATCCTACGTCTGACGCATCGTTCGCGCCGTGCTTTGCAGGAGCTTATAGGCGAGGTCGATTTTGTGAATTACCTAGGCAGAAACGGCGCTCCTGTTTCCTGTGCTGTACCTTCGTTAGACGGAAATCTGGTTGAAGAGTTGCCCAACGGCTTTATGGCCGTCCGGTTTGAAAAAGCGGCAGGAAGGCTGCCGACGGAAGAAGATTGGCATGCGGACCTCTATTATCGCTGGGGCAAACTGACTGGCCAAATGCATCGGTTGAGCCGATCGTATCAGGCTCAGCCTGTTTTCAAGCGCCGGGAGTGGCATGAGGAAGAGTGGTTGAACATTGCGAAGTTCATCCCCGCTTCCCAGACCGCCGTTTTGCAACACGCAGAATCTTTGCTGGAAAACTTCGAGCGTTTGCCGATCGATCAGGCCGGATACGGGCTGATTCATAATGATCTGCATTCGCGAAATTTTCTCATACAAGATGACAAACTTACCGCATTCGATTTTGACGACTGCTGTTACAACTGGTATATAAGTGATCTGACGAATATCATCTATCAGGCGCTAACCCGATTTTCCAGACCCCCTCAAAGCGACGCAGAGGAAAAACAATTTGGCGAGCATTTTATGAGGCATTTTCTTGCCGGCTATCGAACCGAGTCAGATTTGGCGCAATCTTGGCTTACGACCATTCCCCAGTTCATGAAATTGCGCCGCCTGTTGCTTTACGTTTTTTATCATCAAGCATTCGATCTGGACAATCTCTCAGATCTGATGGCGAATCGAATCGCCCAAACCAGACGGGCGATCGAAACGGATGCCCCGCTGACCGACATCCGTTTTGAATCTTTGTGATATACTGGCAGTGCATACAGAGAAGGGGGAATTCTGTTGATTAAAAAGTTTCTTTCTAAAATTTGGATCGGTGCTGCTACGGTCAACCTCGTACTCGATGATTCCCGTGGTCGGATTGGTGAGGAAGTAAGCGGGAAAATTCTGGTCGAAGGCGGCAATGTCGATCAGAAGATTGACGCGATCCATGTCGATTTTCTGTTGGAAGCTCGACTTGATGACCGTACCGCCCGCAGCAGGATTCAGTCGGTGACAGTAGCCCAGGGCTTGCAGGTGAGAGCTGGTGAGAAACTTGAGTTCCCGTTTCGGCATCAACTGCCGGAACTTCCGCAGTCAACCCATTATGTGCGCTATACTTATCATACTCGCCTCGACATACCGCAAGCGCTGGACACACACGATTTTGATGAATTTATTCTACTCCCCCGCCCCTCGACCGCAACGGCACAAAACGCGTTGCATGCGCTCGGCTTCCGAGACAAGCAGGAGTCGGGCGTTTTCAACGGCCATTACCAAGAATTCGAATATCGTCCGGTACAAGGCCCGTTTGCGGGCCGCATCGATGAATTGGAAGTTGTCTACATCACCGAAGATCGCGGTCTGGTGCTCCACATCGAACTTGATAAAAAAGTCAAAGGGCTGCTGGGCGCGCTGGCCGACAAACTCGATCTTGACGAGTCACATTTCACGTTGCGCTTGTCCTTTGACACCTTGAGAGATCCAGAAGCTACATTAAATACAATCCATAAGGCACTGGAGTCCGAACTGAACAATCCGAAGCCCAACCGCTACCCGACCTTGCCAAGAGTGCGCAACAAACCGAAGCATAGCGGTCGTAGCCACGGGGTTGGCGGTGCGATCGCAGGTGGTATCGCCGGATATGCGATCGGTGACTTGCTGTTTGGCGGCAAATCGGGTGACGAATCATAAAAAGACCAGGGCATCCTCCCTGGTCTTTTGTATAGGGGTCATCACAACGCAATCAACTAGACATCGTGCGTAAAGCGCTTTCTTACCTATCAGTAAAAACCTCTTAAGTTCGGAGCGGTTTTTAGGTATTGCACTCTTTTTCCCCCGGATGGGCCAGCCAGCGATCGATCATGGTACGCAGTCGTTTCTGTCGATACAACAACAACCGCTTGATGAACTGCCGATCGCGGAGTTGCAAGTGTCGGCGTGGGGCGGAACGAACGGCAGCGTCGATATCGGAAACGCGCAGGTTTTCGATTTTTTGTATCATCGGCTCCAGACGCGCTTTGTCCGATTGAGCGGCGAGCAACCCCTGTGGCACGTTGTAGAAGCGCCAGATCTGCTCCCAAAGCGGGGAATTCCAAGGCCCGCGCTTCCATTTGCGCGGTGATCCGTACAAAGTCAGACCATGATCGATCAGGTACCATTTATACGGTTCGTCTGGGGCATTGCGGTAGAGGATCAAGTTTTTACCCTTGGCGCGGTCGATATTGGCAATCCATGCATCAAAGACGACCATTTGGGCGAGCAGGTCAAATTGCTCGATGTGTTGTTCAGGTGCGAGTTTGACTGCCGGATCTGCTTCCCGCCACGTGATCACTTCTTCGGCATCGACCTGCAGGGAGACGATCCCTTCTTGAGGGATGCCGGTTGGGCCCCAGACGATCGCCATTTCTAATTCACAGACAGGAAATCCGAGGCGTTTGGCGAGCGCAGCCGCAATGATTTCATTGGCGATCATCGGGCCGGCGAAGTACCATTGCTCTTTGGTGGCGAACTTAAAGTAGCCGCGCGTATCCGCTTCGTCACGCACCACCCAAACTTGTCCTTGGCGTTTCTCTTTCCAAGGCCGTTCGAGTTTCCAATGGTGTTTTTGCATTCTTGCCCCCCCTTTCCGCAATCAACGCTTGAAAAAGCGCTCCGTATCGGAAAGCAATCTCTGCCCAACTAAAGCGTGCCGCCAACTTCAGTCCTTCCGCTGTTCGACGTGCTGTGCGTTCCGGATCTTGCCACATCGATCGTATCCCTGCAGCGATCGTTTGTGGTGATATATCGGAAAGCACGGAGGCCACTTTTTCATCGATGTAGTGCGACAGGCCGCCGCTTTGGGTGGCGACAAGCGGTGCTCCTGCGGCCAAAGCTTCAAGTGCTGTCAGTCCGAATGACTCGGAGCGGCTAGGCACAAGTACTGCGCCGGCAGCTGTGTAGGCACGATGCACCTCTTGGTGTGAGCGATGTCCGAGCCAGCGCACCGAATCGCTCAGCCCGAGATCTTCACACAGCTTATGCAGATGTTTCGTGTAGCGTTCAGTTCCCGTACCGATCACGGACAGCTTCACGTGCGGATCTTCTGCTCGCAACAGGGCGATCGCATGCAGTAACTCTTCAATCCCTTTGACTGGTATCAGCCGACCGACGAACAAGAGCGGATGATTGATTGGTCGCGAGGCGGCGTTATGCAGTGTCACTCCGTTTGGGATGATCGTGATCTTGCCCTGACATCTGGGATACTTGTGCTCGATCTCCTCCTGCAACCAGAGGCTGGGGACGGTGATGCTGTCCGCTTCGACCAGCAAACGTTCCTGCCGTGCGACGACCAGTTCTCGTTCCGCATTCGCTTTTTCATGAAGGACAAGCGAATGGCAGGTGTAGACCAGTGGAATGTTCCATCTCGCTCTACAGCGCAGTGCGAGTTCTAAACACTGCACGCTGTGCACATGCAGCAGTTCGGGTGGGTCATCAGGTTGTTGAAGAAGCCATTGTTCAAGAGGCTCGGGAAAAAAATGTGTGCGAGATGTATAGGATGATTGCTGGGGCAAGCGTACCACTTTTAGATTGTCCAACGATCTGACCTGTCCGTAGCGCTTTGGCCCCTTGGTCAGCACGGTAATTTGACAAGTTTTATCCTGAGCCAGCGCGTTGGTCAACTCGGTGGCGACGATGCCCAGCCCACCGATAATGAACGGGCGAAATTCATTGCTCATCACCAAAAGCCGCATCTGTACTCCTCTCCTTTATTGGTTCATTTCCAAAGGCATCATGTGTTTTGTGGTTGCCTTTCCGTGCATTTCCTATTATGTTATGGATAGAGACGCCGAATTGGGATGGACGGCTCTTGAAATAGGCGAATCTGCATCTTTTAGTCGGGCAGACCGTACTACTAGTTGTATTTAAAAAAAGGAGTGGATCTTGGTTGGATATTGCCTTGCAGATTCTCGCCGTTCTCATCGCAACGCTCTTTATGCTGGCCGCCTTGTTCACAACGCTCGTTCCGATTTTTCCGGGCGGTGCGTTGCTGGTCATTCCAGGTGCGTTGATCTACGGTTGGATCGTTGATTTTTCAGACCTTTCCTGGGGCTTTTGGTTGGGTCAATCGGTGCTGATCATCGTGGGCATGATCAGCGACAACGTGGCGCAAATCCTTGGGATCAAGAAGATGGGCGGCTCGAAGGCAGGAATGATCGGTGGTACGATCGGGATGTTCGTTCTACCTTTTCTCATCTCGTTCTTGGGCCCGCTCGCATTGATCTTCGGCCCATTGCTGGGTGCGATCGTTGGCGCGATGTTAGGTGAGATGTACATGCGCCGCAAGCGCGATGAAGTGATAAAAGTTGGTTTCGGCTCAGCGCTCAGCTTTTTGGCTGGCACGTTTTTGAAGGTGCTGCTCGTCGGCATTCAGATCGCTTGGTTTTATATGGCCATTTTCTAAAAAACGACCGTTTAACGGTTTGCCCTCCTCGATCTTGGGAATAGTACCAAGAAAAGGAGGGCCTTTATTTATGGGTATGGGTTTTTGGTACGAAGCGAGAGAGCACCGAGATGCGGCAGAAGATCTTTATGAAACGACTTGGTGGCAAGAACTGATGAACGACCCCCATTTTAAGAACTTGTATGAACGAAATTATAATGTGCGGCTCAATATGAGCAGTGCCGATTACATACGCAAATTAATCAACTCCGAAACGGAGCGCCGCACTTTTGTCGAAGCGGTGTTGCATCCACCCCTTGGTCGCCACGCCACACCTGATCAGGAGTGACTTCTGACGCCAAAGGCACATCGTTTGGGCGTTGTGCGTACTATGTAAGACCACTCCCCCATCTCACCATTCGCAGGAGCTCGCTCCTTTAGAAGAAAGGGTGCAAAGCGATGAAAAAAATTCATTTTGTAGGCATTAAAGGGACTGGAATGAGCGCATTGGCGCAGTTGTACGCTCGGATGGGATATGAGGTGTCCGGATCGGACAGTCAGGAAGTGTTTTTTACGGACGAACTGCTCTCGAAAGCGGGAATCACATATATCGGCTTACCGTCTCCTGAAAAAGTTGAACACGCGGACGTGGTCGTTCACTCTTCTGCATACAATCATGAGCATGTCGAAATCAAACGGGCGCTGGAGCTCGGAATTCCCGTTTTCACCTATCCAGAAATGCTCGGTCGGATCACGATGGAACGGCCTGCCGTATTAATTTCCGGTACGCACGGCAAGACGACGACAACTTCGATGATCGGCGCGCTGCTCACCCACAATGAGATGGACCCGATGGTGGTGATCGGTAGCAAAAACTATAACATCGGTAGCAATGCGCGTTATGGCGCAGGAATGCTCATCGCGGAAGCATGTGAATACAAGCGTAATTTTCTCAACTACTCGCCGCAAATTTTGATTGTCAACAACATTGACTTCGATCATCCCGACTATTTCAAAGATCACGACGATGTACACCAAGCGTTTCAACAGTTGGCCGACAAATTGCCGTTCGATGGGCTGTTGATCGCCTGTGGGGATGATCGGCGCTGCCGGATGCTGACGACCCATGCGAAAGTGGTCTATTTTGGCCTTCATCCGAGCAATGACATTTACGCGACCAACATTCAAGAAACGCGGGGTGTACTACGCTTTGATGTGTGGGAAAAGAGCGTACCACTGGGAACGGTGCAGTTCCGCTCACTTGGGCAACACAATGTACTGAATGCTCTGGCAACGATCGCACTCGCCCGGCATCTGAATATTCCTTTTGAAATGGTGCGGGCATCGTTGCAAGACTTTCAAGGTGTTTACCGTCGCTTTGACTATCTCGGTCGGCTAGGTCAGATGGACTTTTACGATGATTATGCACACCATCCAAGCGAAATACAAACCACGCTGCGCGCGGTGAAGAACTCATTCCCCGAAGATCGTCTGATCACCGTCTTTCAACCGCACACCTATTCACGGACAAAAAAATTTCTGCAAGAGTTTGCCGACTCGTTGACGCTGTCTGATGAGGTCCTCCTCGTCAAACTTTTCTCTTCGGCCCGCGAAGCGGACCCCGGAGATCAGCTGTCCGAACAGTTGGCCGATGCGATTCGCGAACGCGGCAAGACGGTGACCTTCGTCGAGGACTTTCAACAGGGCAGTCACTATTTGCGCCAGTATGCGAAGGATCAGCAAGGCATCGTGCTGACGATGGGGGCGGGAAACGTCCGAGGGATCGGAGAAGACTCACTTTCCCTGCTTTTGGAATCAAAATCGGAATAAATGAAGAAAAGGCCGCCTCTTTGGGCGGCCTTTTTGTTTATCCCCCCAAATCCGCTCCCTATGGGGCTTTAGGCTTGAGGGTACCTAGGATACTAACTCGTAAAATAAGAGGCTTACAGAGGGAAATAGAAGGGATGTTTTTTCATAGAGTTAGATGATTTATGTAAACCAATGCAAATCGAATCCACTTTTAGTGCAGGATTGGTCTTGAAAAACAATATTTCTATAGAGTATGGCGATAATAACCTGTTATCGCTATAATAAGAACATAGAGATTTGACATAGAAAGGAATGGTAATGATGAATGATGATACGCGCAATCTGCCTACTGTGATCGGTGCGCAGGTTCCTAGCATGGCACAGGAGATGGGGATCTTGCACGATGAACATTTGATTACCCTCTTCCTGAATCGTCCCCGTCCTAAACAATGGTCGAAGATGACACGAAAAGCTTATCATCATGACCTGGAGGCTTTTCTAAAATTTATCGATGGCACTCCCCTCGCCCAAGTGACCTATGTGCAATTGGTTGAATATTGCTATAGCCTGCAACACTATGCGTCCGCAACGCAGCAGAGAATGATCAACGTGATGCGTTCCCTTTTTCTCTTCGCTCACCGACTTGGATACATGGTCAGAAATCCTTCTGTGCTGATCGCGGCCCCACGCGTTCCGATCCGCGCTACCCATAAACGTTCGCTTTCCGTTTCCGAAGCTCAAAAATTATTAGAGACGGCCAGGCGCCTCGACCGGGCCTATCTGATGGTCGTTTTGCTGATCACGACCGGAGTTCGTGTCGAAGAATTGTGCCAAGGCAATTGGGGCGACCTCTATGAAGATATGCGTGGCAACATCGGTTGGATGGTGCGCGGGAAAGGTGATAAAGACCGCCCCGTGCTGATTCGCCCTGATGTTTGGGCACTCTTACAGGAGTTCCGTATCAAAAATGGGCTCAATCCAGAGCTCGATCATCGCGATAAGACTCCGCTCATCTTTACGCGCCGTCTCACACGCTACCGTCAGAACGGCATTCGCGACATGATGTACCGCCTGTCCGATGCAGCCGGACTCTCCCGCCGCATCTCGCCGCACATTTTGCGTCACACTTGTGCGACTTTTTCTTTGGAGGCGGAAGCACCGCTCTTGCAGGTACAGCGTCAAATGGGACACGAGAGCTTACGCACGACCGAACGCTATCTCCATGATATTCGCGAACTTTCGGAAAGCGCTGGTGCCTACATTAATCAAGTATCAATTTAGTAGTCTATAATTATATTATGTCCACTAGGTTTCAATCATGAATACTCAACACTTCACTTTTTTGAACTATCCTAGTCTCCGTCATACACGCCACTTCCCTGGATTCCTCTGAAGTGAAGAGCAAGCTGAGGTCTGTCGTCTCGAGACCTCGGCTTTTTGTATTAGCAACACGCCTGCTTCCCTCTGCTAGATAACGAACGACCCCACTTTGCTTTTTTTCCTCGTCATTCGGCATCATCGTATGCGATCACCTTGTTGCTCCGGTTCGAATCGCTCGGTCCACCCCTCCACTGATTTCCTTTGAACATGAAAAAGCACCGCCGAGATTGGATTTCGGATACCCGAGGGTTGCCTAGATCACGATAAGCGGTGCGATTCGAGCACAGAGCCAATGCGCCCTATTTCATTTTTTTGACTTCGTTCCAGCGTGACCGCAGTAGGGTCCACAGTCCCGGATCTTCCACACCGAGTCGCCACATCGTAATTCCTGCCAGCCCCAAGCGATCGATCAACTTGATTTTTTGCGACATGCTGGAGGTGTTTTCGAACCAGATTTGATGTTCGGCTCCACTGCTGTCCGTATAGCGACAGGTCGGAGTTTGGCTCTTGGCATCAAATTGCACACTCGTTCTGTATTGACGTGCTCTATTCATCGCTCCTTCAAAGGAAAGGTATTCTGGCACCTCGTTTCGTCCTTTCCAGTCATAAGCATATCCTGCGACGCCGAGCAATAGTTTGTGCGGCGGGACACCATTTTCCAAGGCAAATAGGCTACCCATTTCCGTCCAGCCAATCGAGGACAGCGGACCGGCCTGGGTGTGCATGCGATGTTCAGTATTGAGGATTAGACAGACCAAGTCGGCCAGTCGGCCAACGCTCGCCAAGTCGAGCGGAGCGCTAGGTACACCCTCATGATCTGGGAAAAGCGGTACGTTGACCACCAATTTCAATCTATATTCCTGACACATGTCGGCCAGTTTGGCCAAGAAAGTGCGAAAGTGATCTTGATCATCTTCATAGAGGTCAAACCAATCGAGCAATAGGCCATCCAGCCCAAATTTGCTATACGTGTCCAACACTTTGCTCAAAAAACGGTCCGGGTGATACGCCATCACCTGATGTGCGACTTCTTTGCTGGATACGGTACCTTGGTAATAGGAATTGGTGAGTATCGCAAAGACTCGCACATTGCGCTGGTGAGCAGAAGCAACTGTCGCTTCGACCACATCGGGGGTGACAAAAGACTGTATATCCCACGGTTCGAGCGGAGCGGGTTGAAACCAGATCGGAAAAATCCCAGTCAGGCCGTCCTGCCCCACTTTTTCTAAAGTCTTCTCACTTCCCGGATATACACCTTCTCGACCGGTGTGTACCGCGAATGCGTAGCGTGGACGCCGCGGTCGAATCAGCTTTTGCTTCGGTTCTCGTTTCGGTGGCGCTTTCGGTACATGCAGCAGTGAGCCGGGCGTGAGCACCGCTTCTTTTGATATGCGATTCAGACGGGCAATCGTCCAGGCGGTCGTGTCATAACGGTTTGCAATCGATTCCAAGGTTTCGCCCGCTTGAATGATCACATACGTTAACTGCGTCTGGGACACATGCCCACCTCCATTTTCTTAACTGATTGGAGCCCATATTTTCCGTTATACACGCCACTTCGCTGGCGATTCCTCCCCCAAGAGCCAGAGTTGGCCGACTGCCAACTTGTGTTGGCGCACAATGTCGAGCTCTAGGCTGACGCTCCGCCGCACATTATCCATACCACCCTTCATCTGGCTGCAAAAGGAATCGATCACACATTTCACTCTTTCGAGCTATCCTATGCAGGCGCTCGCCTTGATGACATAAAACATGTTATGGAAATTAAAAACGACACCCCGCTCAACCGGAGTGTCGTTCGTAAATGTTTTGTCCCGCTCGATAGGTCGTGACAACGCGTAGTTCTTCATCAAGATACAGGAAGTCTGCATCATATCCGGCCTGTAATCGGCCTTTATTCTCCCCCGCTCCGATCACGCGAGCCGGAGTTGCAGAGGCCATTTTGACCGCTTCAGCCAATGGGACGCCGCAGAGTGTGACCATGTTTTGCACAGCTTTCTCCAGCGTCAACGTGCTGCCTGCTAACGTGCCATCTGCTAAGCGAGCTTCCCCGTTTTGCATGTATACGCTCAAACCGCCAAGATCATACCGGCCATCTTCCATACCGACGGCACGCATGCTATCGGAGACGAGCACAAGTCGATCACTTTGCTTCAAGCGGTATAAGATGCTCATCGCCACCGGATGAACATGGATGCCATCGGCGATCAATTCGGCGGTCAGTTCGTCATGGTACATGGCCGCACCGACGACGCCCGGTTCGCGATGATGCAAGCCGCGCATCGCGTTATAACAGTGCGTGACATGCGACAAACCGTGAGGAATCGCTGCTTTGACTTGCTCATAGGTGGCATCCGAATGACCGACCGAAGCTTTGACACCCTGTTCGCTCAAATAGGCGATCACAGCGTCAGCATGCTGGTTTTCCGGAGCCATCGTGACCAGTTTGACGAGCCCGCCACCTGCTGAAAGCAACGTTTTCGCATCCTCGATTGTCGGGCCGATGACATGATCGGCATTTTGCGCACCTTTGTGTTTGCTATTGATCCACGGACCTTCCAAATGGACCCCGAGCAGTTCGGCCCCATCAAAAGTGTCATCTGCGCAGCGTTTGCATGCATCAAGCACGAGCACCAGTTGGTCGATGCTTGCGGTCAGCGTCGTAGCCAAAAACGACGTGACCCCATAGGAAGCGAGCGACTTGGCGACGCCGCGCAAAGCATCTGCTGTGCCGTCCATCACATCATACCCATTCGCTCCGTGGATGTGAATGTCCACATAGCCGGGTACGAGATATCCTGTAGTGCACACAACATCTGGAATTTCCCCGCGGGATGGACCGGCATAGACGATTTTTCCCTGTTCGCAGATCAGAATCCCGTTTTCCAGCACCCCGTCATCGCAAACCAATTTTCCTTGTACGATCAAGTCGCTCACCACCTCATCCCCTTGTCTTGCCGGAGCTCGGCGGGAAGAAGAGCGGCCGCCGCTTCGTCCAGCAAAAAGATACAGTCGGGGTGAAGTTGCAGCACCGAAGCAGGATGATCTTCACTCACATCACCGCAAACTGCGCGGTAAACGGCTTCGCTTTTGTCCGCTCCTGCTGCTAGCAGAAGGACGCGGCGTGCGTTCATAATGCTTTTTAGCCCCATCGTAATCGCGTGTGTCGGCACTTCCCCCAAATGCGAGAAGAACCGCGCGTTCGCTTGGCGAGTGCTTTCGGCCAACTTGACGAGGTGGGTCGGTCTTCCAAACGCCTCCCCCGGTTCGTTAAATCCGATATGACCGTTGCGCCCAATCCCGAGCACTTGGATGTCGATGCCTCCCGTTTCAACGATCAGCCGTTCATAAGCGGCACAGTGTTCCGCAATATCATCAGGTTGACCATTTGGGATGTGAGTATTGGCTGGTACGACATCAATCTGGGAGAACAGGTTCTCCTCCATAAAGCTGCGATAGCTTTGCGGATGATCGGGAGCAAGTCCGAGATATTCATCAAGATTGAACGTTTTGACAGCTGCCAGCGAGAGTCGGCCCTGTTGCACCTCTTCGATCAGATAACGGTATAAGCCAAGCGGCGTGCTCCCAGTGGCCAGACCTACTACGAGATCTGGTCGGTTGGCAATCTGTTCAGCGACCAACGCGGCTGCTCGCTTGCTGATCGAATCATAATCTCGCTCGACCAAAAGTTTCACTCTGCCCCACGCTCCTTTCTACTCACTCAAACGCGACGCTGTGAAACGTGCGTCGCCAATCTACAATCCCCGCTTTGACTTGCGGGTGCACACGGTTGGTAAGAACAACCGCCTCCGTGTCGCTCTCCGGATCATACCAAAGCGAAGTTCCGGTAAATCCGGTATGTCCAAATGCGTTCGACTTGTACGCAATCTCAAACCCGAGACCCCGTGCAAGGTTGAGCCCCTTCGTCCGATTGCTGACGACAAGGCTGACGAGATCGCGATCCAAGTAGGTTTGGCCCCCGACCTGACCGCCCTCGCGCCACATTGCCAAGTAACGAGCCACATCCTCCACCGTAGAAAACAGCCCTGCATGTCCGCTGATCCCGTGTAGCCCGTAGTAACAATTGCCGTCGTTCACAGTTCCATAGCTGGTCGCAGTTCGCCAAGCCAGCGCAGCTATATCTTGTTCGGTGATGAAAAAGGCTCCCTCGGGCAACATGCCAGTACGACATTTTTCTGCGTACTCCATGCACATGCCATGCTCCAAAACATTTCCAACCTCAGTCGCAACAAAAATGGGCCCGATCTGACTTTCTTTGCTAGTGGATGGCACAGGTACATCGTGCTGAGCGTAGAATCCGGTCGCTGACAGTTCGAGCGGCTCAAATACCAACTGGCTGCAAATCTCCACCAGCGACTTTTGCCAGATGCGCTCGAGGAGAAACCCGGCAAGTTGCATGCCGAGATCGCTGTAAACCACGCGTGTGCATGGCTCATATTCGAGCGGCTCACGACAGATCTGACGGCAATATTCTTCCGCTGTGTGCAACCTGACATAGTAAGGCCGCCATGCGGGGAGACCGGAAGTGTGGGTGAGCAGATGGGTCAGTGTGACCGCGCGTCTGCTCCCTTCCGCCCCCCACTCTGGCAAATAATCGGCGATCGGACGGTCAAGCGATACTTTTCCCGCGCGCACTGTGCGCAACACGGCCGGAAGCGTCGCCATCACTTTGGTCAATGACGCGATGTCGAACGTCATCCCAGCCCGCATCGCCCGCACTTTTGGCACGATCTCCGCATGGCCGAACGTATCGTTTAGCACCAACTGGCCCTTTTTCCTGACCGATACTGCTGCACCTGGAAAAACGCCCTGTTCGATACCTGCACGTACAAGACTGTGCAGACGATCGCCCAAGTTCGTCATTCCTTGACACCACCCATGGTGAGACCTTTGATGAAGTAGCGTTGGAAGGCAATGAAGACGACGATCATCGGTATGGCCGCGATGGCCGCACCGCTCATCAGCAGCTTAAAGATGGCCAAATTCTGATCCTGTAACGTTTTTAGACCCACAGGCAGCGTGTATAGGCTCGCGTCGTCAAGCACGATGATCGGCCACAAGAACGAGTTCCACACATTCATAAATGTGAAAATGCCAAGTGTAGCCATCGCCGGTTTCGCCAGCGGCACGACGATCTTCCAAAACGTCTTCCACTCCGATGCACCGTCAATGCGTGCCGCTTCCAACAGCTCGGTCGGAACGGACAGCATGTATTGTCGCATCAAGAAAACGCCAAAGACCATCGACAAATCTGGCAAGATCAGCGCCCAATGCGTATTCATCAATTTCAGTTCCCCGACCATCATGAACAAAGGAACCAAGGTGATCTGTCCTGGAATCATCATCGTCGCGATGATCGACCAGAAGATGAAATTACGACCGGGGAAGTTCTTTTTCGCCAACACGTATCCGGCCATCGTGTCGAGCAACAAGATGCCGATCGTGACGACAATCGCGATGTATGCTGAGTTGAAAAACCAACGCCAGATGTTCGTTCCGGCAAATAGCGTTTTAAAGCCGGAGAACGTATCTGCTACGATCGCACTCATCCGTTCGCGATGGTGCTCTGCCTGCACGATGTCACCCGCCGATTCGGCATCGCGCGCTAATCCCCATTCCTCAAAATACTTGGGAATGCCCATCGGATAAAGTTTGGGCGGTTCTGAATCCACATATGAAATGACCTGCCCGGTCGTCTCATCCTGGTATTCGGATAGTTGAAGCGCGGTCGTGAATACCCAGTACAGCGGAAGCAAGGAGATGATCGCCCAGACCACCAAGACGGTGTAGGTGATTAACTTTGAAGATGTTCGTCTCAATTTCATGGTTTTCGCCTCCTACTCTTCCCCTTTGCGGTACATGATTCGGTATTGTACAACCCCGAAGATCAGGGTGATGATAAACAACACCACAGCCTGTGCCGAGGCCAACCCAAATTCCAAATCGCGGAAAGCCGTTTTGTAAATCAGATGTACGACCGTCTCCGTCGCGTCACCTGGCCCGCCACCCGTCATCAGGATGACCTGGATAAACACCTGAAACGAACCGATCAGTGACAGCATGGTCAGATACAGCGTGGTCGGCTTGAGCAGCGGCACCGTGATCCGCCACCATCTTTGGAACGAATTCGCTCCATCGATCTTCGCCGACTCATACAGCGATTCGGGAATGGAGCCCATCGCCGCCAGATACATGATGATCCCTACGCCCGGCGGAATCAGAACACTCATGATGATCAGTGCCCACAGCGCTGTATCAGACTGGTTCAGCCAGTCTTGAGGCGGGATTCCGAAAAAGTCCAAGAAATAATTGAACAGACCAAAGCGATAGTTATACACCCAGCGCCAAACCATCGCGATGATTACCATCGACGTAACGGTCGGCAAGTAGAAGGCACCACGGAAGAAACTTTGCGACATTCGGCCAAGCGGATAGATCAGCGTGGAGAGACCCAGCGCCAAAATGATGTTCAAAGGCACCGTAATGACCGTATATTTCAAAGTGTTGAGTAACGCCACGCGGTACGTTTCGCTTTCGAATGTTTTGATGAAGTTGTCAAATCCAACCCATTTGCTTCCTGAATACCCGTACTCCTGAAAAGCGATCAGAAAAGCCCAAAATACGGGGATCACGATAAACAGAATGAACAAGATCAATTTTGGTAGCAAAAACAGATAAGCGGCCCGCTGTTTCCACATTTCTTTCAGCAGTCCATTGGAGGCCTTCACATCCGTTCCCCCGATGCTCAAAATTTTAGGTGTGAGGGGGACCCTTGGCAATCAGGGTCCCCCTCGAAACATGACAAGTCTGCGTCTGCTACTTCAGAAGTGCATCAACTTTCGATTTTGCTTCCTTCATCGCGTTTTCCGGAGTTTTCTCACCGTTGAGCACGAGTTGAAGCTGTTGTTGGATCGCTTCGTCGATCTTCTTCCAGTTTTCGTGGCGCGGCAGCATGACCGCCTGTTCGGTGAGCTTTTGCGCTTGTTGCATTTGAACGTTGTCAGCAAACGGGTTTTGCTCCATCGCCGAAATGCGGGACGGGAAGGTGCCGTAGCTCTTCGCGGACAGCACTTGTTGTTCGGTCGCACTCAGTTGCTTCATGAATTCGGCAACCACTTTCTTCTTACCATCTTCTTTTTGGTCAAACATCATCCAACCGCCAACGCCGCCGATCGTAACCGGTTTGCCAGCTTTACCCGACGGGTAGGAAGCAACCATAAAGTTCATCTTTTCGCCTTGTGCAGCGGAGATCGCCCAAGTAGCCCATGGCTCAACAGCGACCGTCTTTTGTTTCGCAAACGCTTTCCAGGTGCCGCCGACATCACCGGAGCCCATTTCTTTCGGCGCTACTTTGTCGGCCGCTTTCAGGTCGGCCAGCGCTTTCATCGCAGAAATTGCTTCCGAGGAATCGAATGTAAATTTGGTCGCATCGTCATTCAGCGAACGACCGCCGTTCATGTACAGGAATGGCCAAGCTTCATAGTAGCCGTTCTTGATATAGGTCGAGAAACCATACACGTCGATCGAGCCATCACCGTTTTTGTCATAGGTCAGCTTTTTCATCTTGTCGGTAAACTCTTCCCAAGTCCACTGTCCGTCTTTCGGCGGCTCAACATTGCGCTCTTTGAAGATGTCGAGGTTGAGCAAAAGGGAGTGAACGGTCATCGCCGCCGGCACGCCATACATTTTGCCATCTTTCGTATACGCTTCCAATGCGTTCGGATAGAAGTCCTTCTTCTCTTCAGCGGTGAAATAGTCATCGAGCGGCTCGACCGCGCCTTGCTTGACAAACGTCGGGTTGACTCCATTGCCGGAGATGTCGATCGGTGCGATGTCCGGCAAGGATTTACCTGAGAGGGAGACGCCAAGTTTGTCGTTCAACTCAGCCCACGGAACTTGTACGATGTCAACCTTTACGCCCTCATGGCTTTTTTCGAATTCGGCTGCCATCTTCTCCAACCAGTGATACTTATTCTCTTTGTCATCTGCCCAACGAGGACCGTCCCAAATCGTGATCTTACCAGTCCAGTTCGCAGACGATTCTTCTTTCTTCTCATCGCTGCTACAACCAACCAGTCCGACGCCCAAGAGTGAGACAGCTGTGACCAGCGCTACCGATTTAACATGTTTCATGTTTGTGATGCCCCCTAGTCAAAAATGATAGATGATTTATGAATATAAAAAGTTAGTAGCTAGAGATGATCGAAACGCTTCTGTCTCTGTCTCCCACTTTTCATATAGCGATGTGAGGTCCTGCCCGCTGTCGAGCGCCAACCGCAATTGATCGGTGCCAGCGAGCAAGTCGATAAAGTGACGGCCCTTGACCGGATCGGTCCACTTCAAATAATCGGGGTACAGTTCCTTGATCACTTCGAGTAGATGCATCGCCATTCGCACCGGGCGGAACTGTTCCCGATCGGTGACATGCACGTGCGCCCCTCGACAGATCTCGTCCTTATACTTGGAAAAGGTCGGGATGAAGCAGGTTTCACGAAGCTGGACGCCAGGAATTCCCCGCTCTTGAAAGCGAGCGATCAATTCGGACGGCTCGATCCAAGGTGCACCAAAAAATTCGAACGGACGCGTCGTACCACGACCTTCTGAGACGTTTGTCCCCTCGAAGAAGGTCATGCCCGGATAAACGATCGCTGTCGTCAAAGCAGGCATGTTCGGCGACGGCGGCACCCAATCGCGCCCCGTCTGATCGAACCACATCGAACGCTTCCAACCCGTCATCGGAACGATGGTCAAATTGACTGCTAACTGCTCTTGTTTGGCGATCCAAAGCGCTAACTCGCCAATCGTCAAGCCAAAGCGGAGCGGAATCTGGTAGCGTCCGACATACGAGATAAAGTTTGGCTGCAAAAGGGGCCCTTCAACGATCTGACCTCCGATCGGATTGGGCCGATCGAGCACTACTACAGGCAACCCCGCTTCTGCTGCCGCCTCCAACATGTAGCCGAGCGCAGAGATATAGGTGTAGAAACGCGCCCCCACATCCTGAAAGTCGATCAGGAGCACGTCCAGTCCAGCTAGCATGGTAGCAGTCGGCTTCTTGCGCGTGCCATACAAGGAATAGATCGGCACCTGATACCGCGGGTGAAGCTCATCGCCGATCTGTTCCCCTGCCTGCGCCACTCCGAACAACCCGTGTTCCGGCGTAAAGAGCGCCTGCAACTGAAGGTCTGGGTGCAGTGCCACAAGATCGATCGTCGTGACAAACTGATCGTTCACCGCGGGGTGATGACTGAGCAATCCGACTTTTGCTCCTTTGAAGCGCCCGAGATCATCTGCAAGAAACCTTTCGATCCCGATACGGATCATGCTTGTCCCTCCTGAGACCGCACAACTTTCCCCATCACGACAGGCCGAGCGGCTCCAGTGACGGACGGAAGATTGTTGGGCCTTTGGTGGAAGCACTCATAGCCCAAAACTGCAAAACATACCGCTTCTTTCGCATCGCCTGGAATCCCTGTCGCCTCTTGTTGCTCGATCACAAGATTCGGCAAATGCTTTCTGATGCTGTCCATCAACACGGGGTTATACGATCCGCCCCCACCGACAAACATTTCCTCGATTGCATATGCGGGCAGAACAAAACGTTTGATCGCATCGGCAAAAGTTCGTGCCGTAAACTCGGTCGCCGTTCGCACCAAGTCTTGTGGAGCGAGACCTGCAGCCTGACCTTCAGACCACCATTGCTCGACACAGACGGCGCCGAACAGCTCACGTCCTGTCGATTTCGGCGGTTGGGCGGCAAAGTATGGCAATTCCAACCATTTCGCGAGAAATGCTTCGTTTACTTGACCTGTCTGCGCAATCTTTCCATCCTGATCATAGTGCTTCGTGCCGCCTGTGATCTTTTGGACCAGTCCATCGAGGATCATGTTGCCAGGGCCTGTGTCAAAGCCAAGCGGCTCGGACCGACCACCTGCCGGAAGCACGGTCAGGTTGGCAATGCCGCCGATGTTCGCAGCGATCCGCCCTTTGTCTGGCGCTGTAAACAGCAGTTTGTCAACGAAAGGCACCAACGGAGCTCCTTGCCCACCCGCCGCCATGTCGCGGACGCGGAAGTCGGAGATCGTCGTAATTCCCGTTTTTTCAGCGATCACCGAAGCTTCACCAATCTGCAAGGTCGAGATGACCTCATAGCCATCGATCAATTCCGGCACCGGATTGTGGTAGATCGTCTGTCCATGTGAGGCGACAAACGCTACCTCATGCGGTGCAATTCCAGCATTTCGCAACGCGGTCAACGTCGCGTCGGCAAAGACATGCCCGAGCAAAAAGTTCATCGTGCTCAGCTCGGAGACGTTTGCTTTTTCGAGGTCGAAGAGGTGGAAAATCCGACTGCGCACCGCTTCGGAGAAAGGGACCGTTTCAAAATGGCGCACCTTGACTTCGAGTGCGGGCGGTCGGCCCACGATCTCGACGATGGCTACATCGATCCCGTCCACCGAGGTGCCTGACATCAAACCCACGCAAGTCAGAGCTGCATGTTCTGTCATTGCAGATCACCCCGGTTGTCTGCTCGATGCCCCCGTACCGCGACATTCGGAATGGTCACCGGCAAGCGGCCACACAGTTCGCGCTGGCCAAAAATGGCTTCTACGGCAATTTGTAGGGCTGTCGGCGTCCATTCATAAGCGGCAATATGGGTTGCTACTTCTGGGAACATCGCCAGATCATAGGGCGTGCGCATCGAGATCACGATCAGCGGCACCCCGCTCTGGTTCAAGCGCTGAACAAGTTGGGACTGACCTGGCGCCAACTGCGCGTTCATCGTGCCGACGATCACCGCCGCACAGCCGTCCAATCCTTGGATCACCTGTTCGATATCCGCTTCTGTCGGAGGATTCTGCACCTCGAAACAACGTGCGCTGCGGTGTGTTGCCTGCAGCGCTTGTTGCAGTGGATTGATCAGGTAGCGCTCATCCTCCACGAGCGAGGTCAACTTGTTCTGCAGACAGACCACCGCGACCGTCTGCTCCGCTTGCAAAGTCATCGGAAGCAGCCCCGCCTCATTTTTGGTAAGCGTCACGGCAGCTTCCATCACCTCGCGTGCCAATTGCTCATGCTCCGGTCCCCCGACGATCGCATCCGGCACAGGGTCTGTCTGCTCAAACCACGGTGTGATCTCATCCCAATGCAGATATTTCTCCTTCAGCTTGAGAATTCGTCCAACCGCGTCATCGAGACGCTCGACAGGTGTGTCTCCCGCTTCAATTCCAGCTACCAGCCGCTCGATCGCTCCGATCTGCCACTCGTAGGTATGCGAGATGAACGACAAATCGATGCCCGCTTGAAATGCACGGTACGTGCCTTCCACCGTGCCGGGACTGTCGGCAATCGCTTTCATTTCCATGCAATCGGTGGTGATCACACCTTGGTACCCGAGTTCATTTCGCAACAGGTCTGTGACAACACGGCGAGAAAGCGTGGCCGGAAGGGTCGGATCGGGCTCGATCTCAGGGAAGCAAACGTGCGCGATCATCAGCGAATCAACACCATCTGCAATCGCTTTCACAAACGGCACTAACTCCACTTGCTTCAGTCGCTCCAGATCGTGCGGAATCAACGGCAAGGTCAAATGCGAGTCCTTGCTCGTGTCGCCGTGACCGGGGAAGTGCTTGCCGCACGCAGCGACGCCTGCCGCTTGTAATCCATGAATCGCCGCAGATCCGCACTCGGCTACAAACTGTGGATCTTCGCCGTAAGAGCGAACACCGATCACCGGGTTGTGCGGGTTGTTGTTGATGTCGAGCACCGGCGCAAGGTTGTAGTTGATGCCGAGCGCTTTCAGTTCGCGCCCGGTCGCCTCGGCCACCGCTTGCACGTAACGGCTCTCCCCTGTCGCGCCGAGTGCCATGTTGCCCGGCAAAAGGGTCGTACCCGCCCCTAAGCGGCGCACGATGCCATTCTCCTGATCGATGGAGATCAAGAGCGGATGGCGATGACCCGCCTCATAGGCGATCTTTTGCAACGCAATCGTCAGGCGCAGCACATCTTTGGGCTCCCCAATGTTGCGGGCAAAGAGGATGATTCCTCCGACATGATGGTCGCGGATCAACGAGGTGATCTCAGGTGACGGCTCTGTACCGTGAAACCCGAACATCATCGTCTGTCCGATCTTTTGACGCAACGAACACCCTTTTTCTGACATGATGCCTCCCCCTATCCTTCAATGGCACGGCGCACAAAGCCGTTGACTGCCTGCAACCGCAGTTCTGCTTCTTCCGGTCCCAGCCCGGTCTTCAGCATGACCAATGCTATTTTTGCCCGATTGTCCGCCCGCGTGAGAGCGACCGCAGCAGTGTCGTATTCCACATCGGCTGCCATCGTCAAAATCCGCGTCGCGCGGTCGATCAGCTTGATGTTGGTCGGTTTCACGTCGATCATCAAGTTCTGGTAGACCTTGCCGCTCTGCACCATGCTCGCGGTACTCAGCATGTTCAGCACCAACTTCTGTGCGGTGCCTGCCTTCATGCGAGTAGAGCCCATCAAAACTTCCGGCCCGGTCACCACTTCGATCGCCACATCGGCCAGCTTGGAAATTTCAGCTGGTGCATTGCAAGACAGCGCGATCGTCGCCGCCCCGACTTCCCGTGCATAGGCCAAAGCGCCCGCCACGTAAGGCGTGCGTCCGCTCGCCGCAATCCCGACTACCACATCGAGCAGGCTCAACTGGACCTTTTGCAAATCATCAGCCCCAGCGGAAGCATCATCTTCTGCGCCTTCCAGCGCGTTGACCAGCGCAGCGTCACCTCCGGCGATCAAGCCTTGGACGAGCGTGGCGTCAATGCCAAACGTAGGCGGGCATTCGGAAGCGTCCAAAACGCCTAAACGACCGCTGGTGCCCGCTCCGATATAGAACAGGCGACCGCCTTTGGCCAGTGCTGCTGCGATCAGTTCGACCGCGGCGGCAATCTGCGGCAATGCTGCTTGCACCGCGAGTGCGACCGTCTGGTCTTCCTTGTTGATCAAAGTCACGATCTCTAGCGCACTCATCTGGTCGAGGTTCGCTGAGTTGTCGTTGGTCTGTTCAGTGCTTAATTTCGAAATTGATTCCACGGACAGGGTCATCCCTTCTTCTGCTTCATTTGATTCGCACTAGCGTCTGTTCCCAATGGTCACCCGGCGTGGCGCCCCCCTGTTTGAACGCCAACGACACGGCACCGACGACGGGAGGATGCGTACTGCGCACCACATCGACGCGCTCAGACAAACGCCCACGGACCATGTCCAGCAACGGGCTTCCTTCGTGGAACAGTCCGCCAGTCAACACCACCGGCACACGCTCTTTCTTAAATGAAAGGCGACCGAGCATCGTTCGCACCAAATCGCTCAACTCGTCAGCCGCTTTGCTCAGCAAATCGATGCTCACCGCATCACCTTCCTGTGCCGCCTCAAAAACGAAACGAGTCGCACCTGCGATCTGCTCGCGGGTCATGTCGGTGGCGTAGACGAGCGGAATCAAAGCGGGTGGTGTCTCCACGTTGTAAAAATCGAGGAGCTTTGCGGTCAACAACGTCTGCGGACCGCGGCCATCAAAACTTCGCATCACCATCGCGCATGCATCCTTACCGATCGCATAGCCACTGCCTTCATCGCCGATCAGGTAGCCCCAACCGCCGACGCGGCACTGCTCCCCTTGTTCATTGATGCCAAACGCGATCGATCCGGTGCCGCCGATGAGCACGATACCTGCTGTCTCGCCAGAACCGCTTACCAGCGCTGGCAATGTGTCACTTTCCACTTCAACGATAGCTTCTGGAAAGCGGCTTGCTATCCATTCTGTCATTCTTGCCCGCGCTTCCGGGCGATCAACTCCTGCTACTCCGAAAAAAAGACTGTGTATCCGAACATCGGGCGGGAGGGCGGCCCGAATTTTCACAAACAGATCTTGCAAAACGCTCTGCGTTCGCTCCCACCCGAAATGGTTGACGTTGCTGCCTGCTGTCACGATGTCGGCGATCCATTCGCCAGTTTCCGTGACGACGACAGCTCGGGTCTTACTCCCTCCACCATCAACCCCTACAAACGCTTTCATTGCGGTCAAAGGTCAACACCTACCGATGGAGTTCTACTTGCAATTTATAGCGGTCTCCTCTGTACACCGAGCTGACGAATTCGAACGGCCGCTCGTCAGCATCAAACGTCACACGCTCGATGAGCAGCACGGGCGATTTGAGCGCGATGCCAAGTTCTTCCGAATTCGAGCGGTCTGACAGCCCGACCTCGATCACTTGTCTCGCGAATTTAATCTGCAGGCCGTGTTTTTCCTCCAGCAGCGTGTACAGCGAAACCGAATGTAAATCTTCCTGCTCAAGATCCGGAAAGCGGGCCAACGGCAGATGGGACACCTCATAGGCCATCGGCTTCGAATCGGCCAGACGTATGCGCTCCAGTACCAGCACGCTGCGATTGTCGCCCAGGTTGAGCGCAGTTGCGACATTTGGTGCCGCCTCTTCGACGTAAATGGCAAGGATGCGCGACTCGGGCTTCATCCCTCGGCTTCTCATGTCTTCACTAAACGAGGTCAATCGCAAGAGAGGTTGGGCGATCTTCGGCTCCGCGACGAACGTCCCTTTCCCCTGCTCGCGAACCAGCAAGCCTTCTTTGACCATCTCACCAAGCGCCTGCCGAACGGTCATGCGACTGATTTCGTATCGGTCGCTCAGCTCGCGTTCCGATGGCATCAACGCTCCCGGCTCCAGTTCTCCTTCGCAGATCGTCTGAGTCAGTCGTTCCTTGAGCTGATAGTAGAGCGGAATTGGAATGTTTTTGTTTAACATGGATCACTTCACCTAACCTATGGAGGTCTATACCAGTTTATATATTCGAATAGTTTCTGACTTTTCCTGCTGTTTTTTTCGAATGGAAAATAATTTTTTACTCTTTGGACAATGAAAGGTCTACAAACGTCAAAATTTCTTCCCCGATCTTATACGGTTCCTGTTGCAAGGCGATCAATTCTTGCCGCGTCTTCTCGGCGAGTTGTGCGCGTTCCGGCGAATCTTGTGCTGTAGTCAGCATTTGCAGTGTTTGCAGACCCAATTCCCCTTCTCGGCTCAATTTCATCAACCAAGGATCGATCTCTTTAAGCAACTGCTTGTTCGCCGTCGATTTTTGCATCGCGATGCGCAAGTTGCGCAGCTCTTCAAATTCTTTATGCAAACGCGCCGTGTCATTCGTATCGACCAACGCTTTAAATTTCGGATTCCATTCCTGTTCAAACATCGAACGGCGAGAATAGTCGGTAAATTTATTAAAGAGATCCAAGCGCGAAACGCCGCTTACCTCAGATAGTCCTTCCACATACGCTTTATCCGGGTCATAGGAAGCCGGACGGTTTAAATACTGCCCGATCGAATAGAGCGCCGGTTTGGACGACTCTGGCTGTACCATCGGGTTGGCGAGCAGTCCCGCTACATGCTTTTGCAGATCGACGGAGCGAGACTCCAACGGACCGAAAAAGAGTTGCGGCGCTTTGGCAATCTCATAAGTAAAATCATTCACCGGGTAGTTATCCCAGATCAGCGGTTTACGCCCTAATAACTGTGCCACTTTATCAGCATCTGCCGAATCAATTTTCTTCGAGAGGATTTCCGGCCCCGTCCAGATCACTTGAATCGACGGATCAAGCTGTTCGCGCAACGTCTGCCAATAAACATGATCTTTTACACCAAAATAGCGGGTCGGTGCAAACCACAGTTGGAACTTCGGATCTTTTCGCTTCCCTTCAACAAGCAAGGTGTTAGCCAGTTGCATGTGGGCCTCAGCATAGTTGGTGCCGTAGATGCCGCGATCTTTGTCGTTCAACTCCTCCAACACATCGTCAAACGACAACATGATTGTATGCACGCCCATCTTGCGCAATTGTTCAACTTTGGCAATCAACAGGTCGCGATCTTCATTAGACGAGAAGGTGATCGCTTTTTGCTTCATCTCCGCTGTGAGCGGCTGAGACGGAAGCGGAAGGGGTAGTCCTGGTGAGATCGAATAAACAAAACTCAATCCATTCGACGCCGCCTTCGTAATCAATTCCTGCATTTGTGCCGCTTGCTGCTCCGGGTAGAGCAACGCCCAATTCAAACGCTGATACGGATCATCTTTTGGTGCATAGACATACGTATTGTAATGGTTGCGCGACATGAACTCGAACATCGAAAGCCGCTGATCATGCGTCCAAGGAGCTCCGTAGAACCCTTCGATGACCCCGCGGATGGCGAACGACTCTGCTGCTTTTTTATCCTCCTGCTTCTGATTCGATGCGTCTTTCGAACCCACCACAGCTGCTGGAGCCTGTACAGATGACACTTTCCCCTGCTTCTCCTGTTCCGGATGTGTCAAATATAGGGCACTGCCTGCACTAAGCGCTGCGACGAGAACACCGACCCAGACTACCGTTCGTTTCATCCCATCTACTCCTTCCCCATTATCGCCCAGTTGTACTCTATTCCTTTCTACCATAACAAGAAATATAAAAAAGCACCACCCAAAATGACTAGGTGGTGCCTGTTTTTTCTGAATCTTCCCGTTATTGTTAGTAAGCGTTTACAATCGCCATTCCGTTGTAGTACGCGTTCAAAATCTGGTCATACGTCCATCCGGACAGACCGAGCATCGATGCCCCATATTGACTCATCCCGACGCCATGACCGTTACCGCCGCCAAAGAAGGTGACGTTCGTCAGATTACCGCTGCTATCGCGCGCGATATCGAAAGAAGCAAATGCGGACGGCAAGATCGTGTTGTTCTTGATCGTATAGCCAGGATCATAGGACGTCGAGCCGCCTTTTGCACGATACAACGACACGTCTTGGCCGAGCGTGAACGTTTTGCTCGGGCGAACGGTAAAGCGGATGTTGTACTCTTTAATGATCTTATAGGTACCAGTCGTACCTTCAACCACCAATTCCATCATGTTGCCGCCTTGACCGCGCTTTGTGACGTACAGGTCTTTCAATTGGCCGATCCCGCTTGCCGGAATCGCTTGCTGTACGAAGTTGCCCGCCGCATTTTTTGTCAAAATGAAAGCCGGGTCTGCTGCATAGCGGCCAGCAAGATTTTGGTTGATCGTGTTTTCTAGCTCGAGCTTGGAGAATCCAACTTTCCAACGGAAGTAGTAGGAAGCTGCATCGTAGCCGTCCAAAGTCAAATCTTTATAGAACGCGTTCAAAGCCGCTTCATCTTGGGTGTTGATGTTGTAGATCTGCGCTGGATTGCTCGGGTCGTAGGTGAAAGAGCGCGATGACAGATAGGAGATCTGTGCACCAGGGAACACGTTGCCCGCATCAGACCATACTTCGTGCTTCGCGGCACCGTAACCACCCGATGTCGAGTAGTAGCGTGCATCGACCAAAACGCCGTTCTTTTCCATGATCTTGCCGGAGGTTGCATTGACCGCCTGCGTGTGGAGCGAACTCTCCGCGCTGTTGTTGTACACTTGGCTCAGGGTGGAGTCATCGACATGGAACCCTTTTTTCGCGTAGCGGTTCGAGAAATAATCGCTCATCGCATAGGTGCGGGCTGCCACACTTTGCGCCTTCAGCGCTTCCAGACCAAACGAAGCTGGCATCTCGCTTGGCACGACCTGATACAGATACTGCTCCATGTTCACTTCGTTGATCAGGTTTAATTTGCCTGCGATCGCAGATGGCGTGATCTCAAAAGTACCGCGATAGGACGGAGTACCATATGCCCGCGTGAACGAAGTGATCTGCACAAGCGAGTCCTCCGTTGCCGGCTCGACATAAAGACGATCTGTCGCGGTGTACAAATCGGTGCCGTTCACCGTCGCTTTTACACCATTTGCCGTTTTGACAAAGGTGACCACCGTATTTGCAGCGATGTTAAATTGCTGGCCTCCTTTCTTATCGACCACTTTCAAACCGTTCACCGCGCGGAAGCTCAGTTGATCATGGTCGAGGGAAGCGAAACCGTTGTTCATGATCCCGACGCGCATCGTATCGGTCGGGGTGAGACCGTTGATTACGATCAGTTCAACTTGACCCGATTGATTATAGAAAACGTTTACATTTTCCGCCCCGACAAAAACGTCGTTCAGCGATTTAGGAATCGATTGGCCGTTAAGCGATTGAATTACCTTATAGTTGGCTGCCAGTTGCACCGTACCGGACAACTCGAGTTCGAGCGTCTTGGCCGTTGTGTCTTTGGACATGACTTTTTCGTTCAAATTCAGGACAGCCACCGTGTCGTTAAAATGGACGATACGGTCCTGTTTGGCTTTAAACGATACGAAAGAGCCCGGCAGCACCTCAAACGACTTGTTGTGGGTGTAGTACGTTTCCACATTGCCGTTGACGATCATCTGATACGTGACAGCACTTCCCTCTTGAGTGACGCTCAGCACGTATGCTTTTTCGATGCCATTCATCACCTTGTTGTCATCTTTCGCCATAACCGGACCGCTCATCACGGTCGATAGCGTAAGCGTAACGGCGACTGCGAGACTAGCAAATTTACGCATAATACCCCTCCTCTTCTCTTCCACCTCCAAAATAGGTGGTATATACCACTTCGCCCCGCATTTTGAAAATCCTTTCTACTCTTCCACTGAATGAATAAATTTTCCGAATAAACAAGAAAAGAGCCCAATCATGGGCTCTTACGCTTTTACGCGCTCTCACTTCTCGGGCGCCATTTGACAACCCATCCGTCATAGACAGCTTCCGGCTGATCGGTTTCGTAACCGAGAGCTTCCAGAATGCCGACATATTTTTCTACTTGATCGAGCTTAGGCATCGCCATACTCACAAACCACATTGCATCTGTCACTCTCGAACGCCTCCTTCCTCGTCCTATGTAAACAAGCACGACCCATAAAATCAATTGTATTCACGTTGCTGTTATATCGTTCGAGGCTTTTGCCCTGATATATGATGGTTTATGCTTGTCTGAATTTTCGACAAATTTCGATCGAAATTCGTCTCCACGCGCTTCATTTTTCTCGCAACTTGCCGAACAGACTCAATATTATAGACGATCCTTGCCTGCGATATGTTACACGATGTATTTAAATTTTCTGGCCCTATTCTTCTTTAAGCCAGCATCAGGTATGAAGCTCGGCTCTCCGCGCAAACATTTTCGATGAAAAAGAGGAAGCCCCCGTTGGCTCCTCCCTATCGCTTGGCTTTCCACTCCCGATTCACGATCGCAAAATGAACGCAGTCCCGCCACTCTTTGTTGAGCAAAATGTAGGCTTCCGACATGCCATAATACTGAAATCCTAAGCGCAACACCGCCATTTGCGCGGGTATGTTGCTCGTGATGGTAGACGCTTCGATTCGATGCAGTCCGTGCGTATCAAATGCTTCGCGCACGAGCAGGTGTAGCGCCTTGCTCGCGATTCCCTGTCTACTGTGCTGATGACTTAAATGACAGCCGATCTCCGCTTTTTGCCGTGCCCCTCGCATCAGGTCGTACAGGTGACAGCGTCCGGCCAACTCGCCTATCCGATTGCGGATCAGATAGAAGAAACTCTCCCCCTGCTCGATGGCTACGAGCTGTGATTCATAAAATGAGCGCAAGTTCTGCGGCTGATAAAATTGATCATCATCTCGTCCCGGCACGGTCTGCCGCAGGAACTCCCTGTTATTCAATTCAAATTCAAGCACTTCTCGATAATCTGCTTCCGTGATCAGCTCGATTTTGATGTCAGACACATCCTGCCCTCCATTCCCTACGCCAAAATTCTCAATTTCCCAATGGGTATGTAACCGGAATAACAGGCCTACAACCAAAAAAGACCTCTCATTCAGAGGCCTTGTTGTTCAGTGTCAGCTTGTTCTAACTCCTGCAAGCGTTTTTGTGCTTCGGCTAAATCCATGCTGTAGTAGTGTAAAAACTTGTCATCATCGATGATCCGGCAGTGTCCGGTGAGCACATGTTTTTGCAGAGAGAAGTGGTCCGTCCGCTCAAGCTCTGTCCACCACACTTTGCCGCCCATCGTTTTGTACCACCCTTTGGACTGGCGTTTGCCGGCGATCAGATCAAGGATTTCCAATACGGAATCCCCGAACATCGACTCCACGATCTCGCTTTTGCGAAACAATACTGCGGTCAGGGCGGACGCCGTGAATCCGAGCGTCTGTCTGCCTTTTTCCACTTGCACCAACGTCTTCTTCGAGATGCCGATCGTCTCGGACATCTTATCCTGGGTCAGATCAAGTTCGGCTCGAATCAGTCTCAGCTTGTCTGATACCATCTTGTCGAATATTTCGCGGCTGAAACCCTGCTCGTTCACCCTATCCACATCGCCCGCCCACCTTGTCATTTTTGTGTAATTTTACACTACACAAAGCTATTTCATTTGTCAAATCATTGACAACTCAATGTAAAAATCCCCCTGTTTCCTGCACAGGGGGATTGAATCAGCATTGGGAAGAGGGAATGCTCTCATCGTAGATGGAAAAGCCATCCTCATCGTCATAATCGATCACTAGGTCTTGAATCAACGATGATGTCTTCGCACCGAACAAGAACAGGATGCCTGCTTCTTCGACGCGAGTGTCGCGTGCGTTTGGCTCATCCAGAGCCAAGTTATAGGTTGGACCGCCTCAGCCGGGCATGACGTAGATGCGGACGCCATGATCATCTTTCCCCGCTTCGCCTTGCATTTCTCTGATGCGCTCTGCAGCACTTTCACTGATGTCGATCGTAATCATCCTGCTCACCTCAACACCAGTGTAGCACATCTAGTGGGTGGTGAAGAAGTCCCACATGATGCGCGACGCATCCGGCCCCGCTGGATCGGTATAGGTTCCGGCTGTCGAACCGCCCGACCAGGCGTGCGCCATTCCGTTCACCTTCCAATATTCGAGCAGCGAAGACCCATACTTATCGTGGTACACATACTTGGTGTAACTTCTGCCGTTCACGCTGCCCGCTGTGGTCAATCCGGCAACGTTTTTGACCGAATCATTCTCAAGGCCGTCATCTACAAGATCGTTGGTCTTGGCCCATTGTGCGATCACTTGCGAGGCGTTGATCGGATTGACGATCGTATCGCTTGTGCCTTGAAAGACGACCACTGGCATGCGGCGCTTGTAGCTGCCCATCTCGTAATAGGCGTTCCATCCGGCCGTCCGCGGATCGATGCCTCCGTACGACATCGCGGAAATCCCGCCGAATGCGGTGTTTGCCGCGTTGTACTCCACTCCCGCGCTCACGCCTACTCCGCTGAACACGTCCGGGTAAGTGGCGCCCATGATCACGCTCATGCCCGCACCTGCGGACAAACCAGCCACGTACACGCGAGCGTTGTCGACGCTGTACTTCGCTTTCACTTGATCGACCATCCCTTTGATGATCGCGGGCTCCCCGAGCCCCCGGTGTTGGTTGTAGTCATAGAACCAATTCCAACAGCGGTTCGGATTGGCAAAGATGTTCATCTCCGGATAGAGCACGATAAACTTTTTCTCCTCTGCAAGCGCATTCATTCGCGTCCCAGCTGCAAAATCGTTCGGATTTTGCAAACATCCGTGCAGCATCACCATCAGCGGTACTTTTGTCCCCGCCACATAATTGCTTGGCACGTACACCTTGTAGAAGAAGTTACTGCCATAGTAAGACTCCGTAAAAGTTCCTGCCGCCTCCGAAACTGGCACATACGCGATCATGACCAACAGCGTCAGCACGATCATCGCAAGCCGTTTCACCATTTTGTTCATCTTGGCTACTACCTCCCTTTAAATTGACATAATGTTCTTAATAATCTTACCAAGCAGACGTTGCAATACAGTTACAACAAAAAGGCCCAGGGATCGCTGCCCTGAGCCTTTTCGTTCCGATTATTTAGCCGATAAAGCGGATGATCTCTTGCACCAACTTCTCGGGAGCTTCCACGTTTGGTGAGTGACCGACCCCTTCATAGAACACCAGTTCACTGCCCGCGATTCCATCGCGCGTTCGCTCCATCATGTCTTGCGTGATCAGATTGTCAAGCTGTCCATAGACGATCAGGGTGCGAACCGCTTGCTTGGCCAATGGCTCCCGATAATCGGCCTCGCCAAGCGACGTGTAGTTCGGCACCATCGTCGGGGCCGCGATCATCGCATCATCGACCAGCTTTTCAAAAAACTCACCGCTCGCAGCAGTCGGCATGACGGCTGCCAGCGCCATCTTCATTAAATTGCGGTCACGTCCCATCTGTTCAAGCAACGGTTTGCGCTCTTCCGGTGTAACCAGTCCTACGATCGGTGAGGAGTTGATCAACAACATCCCCTCGACCAGATCTGGTGCATGGCAAGCGATATCCATCGCCACAGCTCCGCCGAGCGAATGGCCGACCAGCACCACCCGCTCATGTCCGAGCGCCTGTAGTAGCTCGCGCAGATCGGCGCTGTACTGTTGTACGTTGTTGCCTACACCGCCGTCTCCACTGCTCTGTCCACAGCCGCGCAGATCGGCGCGAAGCACCGTATAGCGCTCCGCCAACGGCGCGAACATATGATCCCACCAACGACTTGAGGCGATGTTGCCATGAATCAATAACACCACTTTGCTTCCTGTACCCGCTTGCTCATAGTACAGATCAATCCCGTGAACCTTCATATGCGGCATGAAACGCCCCTCCTACTTTTTCATCCATCTGTCGCGGATCGTGCCAATGATCCCTTTGGGGAAGAACATGACAATCGCGATATAGACCAATCCAAAGAACAACAACCAGCGCTCAAAGATCGGATGTATCGTCGAAAGTGACGAAAGCCATTCGTGAGCAAATGTGACGACGCCCGCTCCAAAAATCGCCCCGACCAGCGTCCCAGTCCCCCCAACGATCGTCATCAACAGCGCGTCGATCGTGCGGTCAAGGCTCAGCACCGACGTATTGATGTAGCGTTGAAACACCGCCCACATCCCGCCAGCGAGCGACGCGACCATGCCGGAGATCACAAGCGAGACGATCTTGTATTTCACAACATCATAGCCGAGCGACTCCACGCGATGTTCGTTTTCGCGGATCGCCTGCAAAGTTCGTCCCAGCGGAGATGCGACCACCCGTCGCAAGAACAGGTACATCACGACCAAAAAGAGCAGCGCCATATAGTAAAACGCAATCCGATCGCGGAAGATAGCTGGCACCGGAATGGAGGTGATTCCATCGTTGCCGCCCGTCAAACTGCTCCATTTTTCGGAAACGATAAAAAACAACTCGGCCAAAGCCAGTGTGATCATCGAAAAATAGACATCTTTCACCCGAAGCGACACCGCACCGATCAAGATGCCCATCAGCACTGCAATCGCTACGCCGAGCAGCAGGGCGACGATCAACAGGTTGGGCTCTTTTGTCTTTGACAGCAAAATGCCGACCGAATAGGCTCCTGTCCCAAAGAAGATCGCATGACCAAACGAAACGATCCCCGTGTAGCCGAGCAGCAGGTCATAGCTCATCGCATACACGGCCAAAATGAACACAGAGATCAACATCGACAGCAAAAATTTGGACTCGGTGACAACAGGTAGCACGGCGAGTCCAGCTAAAATGACAGTCAGCAACAGCTTATTGTTCAAGATTCGCGCTCTCATCCGGCTCACCTCCGCGCCCCAAAAATTCCTTCAGGTTTCAAAATCAAGACCAGCGCCATCAATGCCACGTTGACCGCCACGGCCGCATCCGGCACGTAATAGGCCATAAACGTCTGCAACAAGCCGATCAACAAACTGCCGATGGCCGCTCCGGCAAAATTGCCGATCCCGCCGATGACGATAACGATAAACGCGGCCAATTGGTTTTGCATGCCGAGCTCTGGAAAGACAGAACCGAAAGAAGGACCGGCCATCACGCCGCCGAATGCGGCTAACCCCGCACCAAAGGCGAAGACCATCGTGAACGCCCGCTTGACGTCAATGCCAAGCGCCTGCACCATCTCCGGGTTTTGCACACCTGCGCGAATGATCAGACCATACTTGGTGCGCGTAAGCAACAGATGAACGCCGAGCAGGACGAGCAGTCCCACCCCGATCGTAAAGAAGCGGTAGATCGGAAAGGCATGATCCAAGATCGTAACCACCCCTTGGAGCAGTTCCGGTTTGTCAAATCCCAAAATATTCGGGCCCCAGATGATCTTGAGCCCCTCGCTCATCACGATCATCAAGCCTAGCGTCAGCAAGATTTGAGCGACATGATTGCCATAGAAAGGACGGATGAACAATCGCTCGATCACCCAGCCAAGCACGACGCCGCCGATCGTTCCGGCGAGCAGTGCCAAGATGAAACTTCCGGTCGCACCGTACACCGTCCAGCCGATGTAAGCCCCCCAGATAAAAATCGCCCCGTGTGCGAAGTTTAGCACGCCCATCAACCCAAAGATCAAGGACAGACCGACTGCAATCAGGAAGATCAGCATGCCGAGCGCAACGCCGTTTAACAACAAATTCAAGATGAGAGACACTGCCCTACCTCCTTTCCGACCGCAAGCCGATGCCGAGATACTTCTGTTTGATCTCTTCGTCCACTTTGAGCTCCTGCATCGTGCCTTGATAGACGGTACGTCCATCATCGAGCAGGAACACATCGTCACCGACACCGCTTGCCATAATGAAATTCTGTTCGACCAGCACGATCGTCGTGCGCTTTTTCAACTCCAGCAGGGCTTCCATCACTTTCTCGACCACGATCGGAGCCAGTCCCTTGCTCGGTTCATCGATCAAGAGAAGTTTGTTATCATTCACAAAGGCCCGCGCAATCGAGAGCATCTGTTTCTGCCCGCCAGAAAGGTTGCCGCCTTTACGCTTCCAAGCGATCTCAAGGTCGGGAAATAGTTTCAAGACGACTTCTTGCCGCTCCATCGTCGCATCATCCTTGTGGCGGATCGCCAGCTTCATGTTCTCTTCGACGGTCAGATCGGCGAAAATACCTTGATCTTCCGGCACGTATCCGATGCCTTTGACAGCGGTGAGATGCGGGGCCAACCCTTGAATCTCCTCGCCTTGAAACACGACCTTGCCGCTTTTCGGCGGGGTCAGTCCCATGATCGTGCGCAGCGTCGTCGTCTTGCCCGCCCCGTTGCGTCCGAGGATGACGGTGACCCCGCCCGCTTTTACATCGAGATCGACACCTTGGAGGATGTGATACTGCCCGATATAGGTCTGCAAGCCTTCAACTTTTAATAGTGTCGTCATAGAGCCCTCCCAGATAAGCGGACTGCACCAATTCGTTGTTCATGATCTCTTCTGGCGTGCCATCAGCAAGCAGTTTGCCATTGAAAAGTACGGCGAGTCGGTCGGACAGGTCGAGCACCATGTCGATCTTATGTTCGATCAGCAAGATCGTCTGATCGCCCGATTCTTTCAGCTCGCGAATCACCTCGATGATCGCCGGAACTTCCTCGAGCGACATCCCGGCGGTCGGCTCATCGAGCAACAGCAGTTCTGGCTCTAATGCCAGCAAGATGGCAATTTCCAGTTTCCGCTTGTCCCCGTGCGACAAATTTTTAGCCAGTTTGTCCGCTTGGCTGTCCAGATGCACACGTTTTAACAACTCGAACGATTTTTCTTCCAATTGGGTGAATTTGCGATAATGAGAAAACAGCCGGAAGCTGACTCCGCTCACCGCCTGTGCCGCCATGCGGACATTTTCGAGCACGGTGAGGCTTGGCAACACGTTGGTGATCTGAAACGAACGCCCGATCCCCATGCGGGCACGCTGCGCCACAGAACTGCCCGTCAAGTCGTTTCCTTTAAAAAACACCTCACCGCGCGTCGGCTTCAACTGTCCGCTGATCAGGTTGAAAAATGTGGTCTTGCCTGCCCCGTTCGGCCCGATGATCGATTTGAAAGTATGGGGCTCCAATGTAAAATCCACATCGTTTACCGCCACATGACCGCCAAATTGGATCGTCAGCCCTTTTGTCGTAAGCACATGCTCTGCCATACGCCACCTCCGTGAGAAAGAGCCCTGCTCTTTGGCAGGGCGCTTCTGTATTAGTTCTGGATCGGCGGAGCCGTATCTGCTCCGCTCAACTCTTGGACCAGTACGGGAACAAGGTGGTCGGAACCAGCCTGCTTCTCCAATTTGACGATATACATCGGCTGCAGGGCCTGATGATCCTCTTTGCGGAAGGTATAATCGCCTTTCGCACCTTTGACAGTCAGTCCTTCCAAAGCTGAAATCAGTTTATCTGCATCGGTTGAATCCGCTTTCTTAATCGCCTCAACGATGGCGACGCCCGCTGTAAAACCGCCTGCGGTGAACAGATCCGGCGGTGCGTTATACTGCTTTTGATGCTCGGCGACCAACCATTCGTTTTCCTTCGTTTTGGACAGGCCGTAGTAGTAAGCGGTCATGCCGGACAGACCTTCTGCTGCATCGCCCATCGCTTTGATGCCCGCGATGTCCGGGATCCCGGTGGTGATCTTCATCTTCTCAGCGATCTTCAATTCGTTGATCTGTTTAAACAAGGTCGCGCCACCCGCACCAGCCCACGTGACGATCATCACGTCTGCGCCGGATTGAACGGCTTTTTGCAGGTACGGTGTGAAATCTTGTGTGGTCAGCGGTGCAAATTCTTCCTGGATCACTTTTCCGCCCGATTTTTCAATCGCCGCTTTCCAAGCGGCCGCGCTCGACTTGCCAAACACATAGTCGGGTGCCAGATGGAAGAACGTCTTGCCCATCTTTTCGACCGCATATTTCCCGCCGGTCGCCGCATCTTGGGACAGGTTGCGGCCTGTGCGGAAGATGTATTTATTGAAATTCTTGCCGGTGATCTCGTCGGTGGCCGCCGGATCGACGATGAAAATCTTCTTATACTCCTCAGCAAGCGGCGCAATCGCCAGCGCGACCGCTGAGTTGGCCGAACCTTGCAGGAAATCGACATTCTCTTCCTCCAGCAGTTTGCGCGCCTTTTTAATACCTTCATCCGGCTTTCCTGCATCGTCCTCGACCAAAATTTCAATCGTACGGCCATTGACTTCGTTTTTGCCATCGGTCGCATATTGAATGCCCAGCTTCAGACCATTGATCTCCTGTGTGCCATACGCTTCCAAAGCACCCGATTTCGAAGTGACAACCCCGATCTTGATCGGCTCTTTGTTTTCGCCCCCAGTTTCCTTTGTACTGCAAGCGGTCAACAACATGGACACAGAAAGCACCGAGACCAGCCCGAGCTTTTGCCATCTCTTTCTTTGCATGGTGGAACCCCCTCGTATTATTCGAAAAGTTGTCAATATTCTATCGCGAAGGCGTTACACAACAGTTACAAATCGTTATCGGGGTAAACGATCACGTTACACGATCAAAATTGGAACAGTCGTGAACAGCGATGTGCGGTTCGAGATGAATGGCACAAAAAAAACACCGCGCGCATCTGCTCGCGGTGTTTTGATCTGTCTATCGTATCCTTACAGTTTCTCGATGACTTTGTCGATCAAACCGTAGTCTTTCGCTTCCTCAGCGGACAACCAGTGATCGCGCTCCATGTCGGCCAGCACTTCCTCATACGCTTTACCGGATCGTTCGGCCAGCACTCTGGTCAGCGTTCGTTTGGTGTGCAACAACCGCTCAAGCTGAATCTCCATATCGCTCGCCTGCCCTTGTGCTCCACCGGACGGCTGATGGATCATGATCTCAGCGTTCGGCAGTGCGATGCGTTTACCGTCTGCCCCTGCGGACAGCAACACCGCGCCCATGGACGCTGCCATGCCCAGGCAGATGGTCGAGACGTCCGGCTTGATGTATTGCATCGTATCATAGATCGCCATCCCGGCCGTAGTCGAGCCGCCGGGCGAATTGATGTAGAGATGAATGTCTTTGTCCGGATCGTCAGCAGCCAAGAACAGCAGTTGGGCGATGATCGAGTTGGCCACATTGTCATCAATCGCGGTGCCAAGGAAGATGATGCGGTCTTTCAGCATCCGTGAGTAAATATCGTACGAGCGTTCGCCCATGCTGGTTTGTTCAACGACGTAAGGAATCAAATTCATGAAAAAGTACCTCCCTTTATAAGCCTATGATGGGTGTGAAACGGCAAGCGGGTTGCCACGAGAATCACCATGTTTATGCTGCCAAGCAGCGTGGAGATGCCTTGGAAACATCGCCAAAGCCAGAAGTTACACCGATCAGCCGTACCGGCAGTTGCGGGGTGCCGCCGACCGACCATTCCACCATCGTCGTCTCCTGCGTTTCAGGAACGGACGTAGGGAACGGTAGCACTCGTTCAGCAGGCTCCTTCTGTTGTGGCGCCGCTTCCCAGACCACGACCGACTTGACTTGCACTTGTCTCTCGCTCATTTGGAATCGCCTCCTTGCCCACATTCAGGATAGATCGCCAAAATCACGTTGTACGTATCATCGTCGGCGTTCGACGACTGGTAGTTGGCCACCAACGCTTGAACGGCCTGCACATAGTCCTGAACGAATTGTTTGCGCCGCTCTTCCGACTCCAACTGCACCTTCATCGTGAGCGTTGCACTCGGAATCTGTTCCGACTGCTCGCTATGATCCATCAGCATCAGCGCATCGCGCTTGATCCGATCGGAGGTCGAGATCAGGTGCGACAGCGAGCTTTGATCCTTGATGCGCTGCACCGTCTCCGGATGCCAACCGAGCAGTTCGGAGATGACAAACGTGCGGGCGATCGATTGGTACAGCACCTCAACGAGATTGCGCACTTGTCGGGTGCCGATCCGTCGGGCCAACCCGACTTTTTCCAACGCCTTGAGATGGTAGTTTACCCGCTGTGGCGTTTCATTGATCATGCGCGCCACTTCGGTGGCCGAGGCCGGCTCGGTGAGCTTTGACAAGATTTCTGCACGGATCGGGTTGAGCAACGCGGTCGCTTGCTCCGGCGATTCCACATAACAGGTCTCCTGGATTTCATGCTCCACCGCATTCCTCACCTCCTCAAAAACTTTGTGCTTCGTAAAAATATATTAGTACGTTATGCATCATTTGTCAAAATGATACAACTCAAAAAGGGTATGCTGGCATCAGCACACCCTTTATTGACCTGTTTCGTTAGCCCCAACGCACCGTGCAGGCATCCCACGCGTAGCCGATTCCGGCGCTGACCAGCACGGTCACATCACCTGGCTTCAACCTTCCGGATGCAAGCCCAAGTTCAAGTGACAAAATCTGGTCACACTGGCCGATATGACCATATTCGGAGAGGTAGTACGATTGCTCTTCTGCAAGTCCCAGCTCTGCTAGCACATAGCGATGGGCCGAACGTTTCATATGCAAAATCGCCAAATAGTCGAGGTCTTGCGCCGTATACCCACTTTTCGCAAGCGAGCGATGAATGACCTTCAAAAAATTGTCCATCGACTTTTGTTCCAGCCGGGCTTTCATCCCCACGGGGTCCATCACATCGAGATAGTTCAAGCGCTGCTCAATCGCTTCGGCTGTGATCGGATGTTTGGTACCGCCCGCGACCACCGCCACATCTTCCGAAAACGAGCCGTCGGTGATGATGTGACTGCCGAGCACCAGATTGTGTGGATGCCCTTTTTTCAAGATCACTGCCGCTCCTCCGGCACCGAGGTTGTACATAAAGCGGGTGCGCGGGTTGCTGTAGTCGATAAAATCGGAATTGCGGTAACCGCCCGCCAGCAATACCGTGTTGATCTCCGGGTCTGCGATCATCATATCCTTGGCCACTTTGAGCGCCATCACCATCGTCCCACACCGCTGCTGCATGTCGAACGCGAACGCATTGACAGCGCCGATCGCCTCCTGCAGTTTGATCCCTGCCGTCCACAGCGGATACTCTTTATGCTCTTCTCCGATATAGATCACGAGGTCGATCGTCAACCGATCCACGCCGCCCTTTTCTAAAGCCTGCTCAGCCGCCCAGATGCCCATCTGGCAGGTGTGGTCATCAGGGCCCGGAATTGGCTTCTGTGAAAATCCGAGCTTGCTTTCGATAATTTCCTGCGGTATCCCGCTCTTTTTTGCAATCTCTTCGCTAGTTTCATACGTCTTCGGCAGATAGGTGCCGATGCTGACAATGCCGATCGAAGGGGTATTCATCGTTCGCTCTGCCTCCTCTATCCTCTACTTTAGAGCATAGAAGTTACAGCAGAGTTACCCGCCCCGCGCACCAGCCGCTGATAGAGTTTGGTCGTCTCCGCCATCGGCGTCAGTCCGAGATGGTCGGACAACTGCGTCACACAGCTTTTGTAAGACGAGATGACCATGCTCCGATTGCCCAACTGATGGTAGCAGATCATCAAAATTTGATAAGCCGCCTCCCAACTCGCATCACTTTGTAAGATTCGCTCACAGCAGACGGTCGCATCCTGATAAGCCCCGCGCTCCTGATAGAGGCGCGCCAATGCCTCCAACGCTCGCAGATACATCGTGCGCAGCCGCTCCCGCTCCGCCGAACACCATTCCAAATAGGGCTGATCCTGAAGAAAATCCCCTTTATATAACAACAGCGCCGCTTCCAATTGTCCAACCGCCCGCATTGGGTCTACCGATGCAGACTGCAACCCGCTCTCGGCCAGCTTTTCAAACTCAATGGCATCGATCCACACCGCCGCTTCCGGGTCTAAACGATAGGCCGTGTCCAGCCTTTCAATGAAGAAGCAGTTCGAGCGGGCCTCCCGTTTTGGTTCAATCGCATGCGTAAGCGCATTCATCGCTACTTTAAAATCACGGTTCGCCGTCTTCTCATCCATCTCCGGCCACAGCAGTTCATAGAGTTCGTCGCGCTGTACCAACTGCCCATGTCGGGTGACCAGCAGTTGAAACAACTGGCGTGACTTTTCGCGCTTCCACTCTTTGCGGGCCACTTCCTCCAAGCCCCGCACGACGACAAATTTGCCTAGGGTCGAGATGCGCAGCGTATACCCCGGGTGTTTTTCTGCGCCTTTGCAACCCATCATTCGCAATACTTTTTCCGCGCCTTCCAAGCCCAATGCATCCCGTGCTTCAATCAAAAACGGCACGGTCATCTGCAGGTCGCTCGGGCCAAACAGCGTTCGTCTGATAAAGAGATCGTAAAATCCGTGCGTTTCCACGCTATGTAACAGCTCGGTCACCTGTTGTCTGAATTCCGCTTTGTTTTCCAATCGCAAATACAGCATCGACAGCCATAGCCGGACGCCAGCAAGGCAATACTGATCACCGCACGCTGCAAACCCCGCTTCCGCCTCCAATAGCCAGGGCAGCGCTTCCTCGCAGTACCCCCATGCGGTAAGCACCGACCCCTGCGCCAGACGCAACAGGTTGGCACACCACAGATCATGGACGTGCAACGCCAGCTCCAGCCCTGTTCGCGCATATGTTTCCGCCAATTCAAGTTCACCGAGCAGTCCTGTGGTGATGCAAAGTCCCATCAGTCCTTCAACTTTACCGCGCTCCACACAGAGTTCTTCGCTCATCCGCACAGAGCGGTGGTAGCAAGTCTGCGCCTCTTCCAACCGTCCGGCTAGCACCATCGCATGACCGAGCCGCATAAAGCCTACCGCTTCCACAAATGGCGACTGCAATTTTTGCCCGATCGCGATTCCCTGTTCGGCGTGCCAGCGCGAGGAGTCCGCTTCGCCGAGGAACGCATCGATCAGCGACAGCAACAAATGCATCTCCCGGTGCGATTTGGCGACGCGGTGCTGTCCGTTCGATGCGTCTCGCCACTCTTTTTCGATGATCGCAAGCGTCATCTGCCGCGCAGACTTCAGGCGACCGGTCCGCAGGTGCAGACGCACGTCCAACTCATCGCGCACCTGTTCTGGCATCAACGCGTCGGCGCGCTGAATCATCTCTTGCGCCTCCCGTAACTGCCCGGAGTTGGTGTGGTTCTCAGCCAGTAGCCGCAGGGTTTGAAACGTTTCAGCCGGGTAGTCGTCGCCGAGGATCTGGACCGCTTTTTGCAACCAATAGTTCGCTTTGACTGGCTGGATCGTATCGAGAAACACTTGTGCCTGCCCGCGATAGACATAGCTGCGACCTAGCGCATCTCCTTTTTGGATATAGCCACCCTCCGCCAGCGTGTACCAATGTTCCGCCTCGTGAAAACGGGACAGGGCGCGATCGACTTCGCCTCGCCAAAACAGCAGTTTCGGATATTGTTCGAGCACAGCACCGGGCAGTTTGTCGATCCAACCTTTCATCAGCTCCAATCGGCCATTTGCCAGCAACTCTTCCCCGTGCATCAGCAGAAGCCGCACGACCGCTTGCATTTTGTCGGCAGCCGAATAATGTGCCATCGCCATTTGCAGATCACCGCGCCCTTCATAGAGGGCAGCGGCCATCTCCTGAAGGTCTGTCCACTCCGATCGCTCGAGCTTTTTCACGGCGTGCGTTTCTAAAAATTTTTGAAACAGCCGATGATAGCGATAATGACCAGACCCGGCTTCGGTCACGAACAGACCGGAGCGCTCCAATTGCCGGAGCATCTCCGCCGAGTTGACCCGCCCAAGCAGCAGATTGCAAACGTCCGGTTCCATCGTCTGCAGAATGCAAGTGCGCTCCAAAAACACCTGCACTTCTGGCGGCTGACGGTCAAATACTTCTTCGGCCAGATAGGTGAGCAAGGCTCGTCCCGCTTCTGGCTGAGTCTGCCAAAGTTCGGGCAGTCCCATGCCTCGCTCCAACCCTTTCCAGATCATTTGCAACGCGATGATCCAGCCTTCTGTCTGCTCCTGAATTTCGCAGACCTGCTCAGGGTCCAACACGATGCCATATTCTTCTTCAAACAGCGCCGCGATCTCGCTTGTCGAAAAGGTCAGCTCTTTTTTTCCGATCAAGAGCAGGTCATAGGTAGCCTGCAAGCGCTTGATCGCATCGATCTCCAGCATTCTGCGGCTACCGATCACCAGATGGAGATGGGCAGGCAGATAACGAATCAAAAGATCGAGCACCGTCGCGATCTCGGGAACTCCCGCCACCGTATGCAGATCGTCAAGCACGAGCACCGTCGGGTCCGGAGCAAATTCGGCAAGATCGTTGATCAGCAACGTCAGACAAGGTTGCAGCACCGCATGCGAGAGTTCAGCATCTTCTAATAATCGCAGCGAGCGTTCGCCAATCTGCGGCTGAATCGCTTTGAGGGCATGAATCAGATAATTCAGAAACAGAAAGGCATCGCGCTCCCCTGCTTCCACCGAGTACCAAGCGATGTGGTCAAACTGTGAACACAGATGAGCCACCAGCGCCGTGCTCTTGCCGTATCCGGCATCAGCTTGCACCAGCGTCACCGGATAATCGGCCACTTGAATCAACAGCTCGTCCAACCGTTTCCTGCGCAAACATTGAATTTTGACACGAGGCGGCACCAATTTGGTAGTAAGCATTAGCGGCTGTGAATTCATAAGCGTCCTCCTTCGTGCAAATACTTCCTGAATTTTCTTAACTAAATCCCCAGACCTATTTCGTGTCCCGAACTGACAATCCCTGCCGCAGAAAAAATGCACCTGCGCACAGGTGCATCCTCTTCCTTCGTTATGCAGTTGCAAAGCAAAGCGCAGTCAGTTGCTTTTTATCGATTTTTCCAACTGGCGTCATCGGCAGTTGATCGAGGAAGACATACGACTTCGGCACTTTATACCGAGCCAAGTGTTCCGTACCGTACAATTTGAGTTCGTCTGCAGTTAAGGTGGTACCGCCCTGCAAGACGATCACCGCCGTCACGACCTCTCCCCATTTGGGATGCGGGACACCGATGACCACCACTTCCTTGACAGCCGGATGCGCAGCAAGAATGTGTTCGATTTCCAAAGGGTACACATTTTCCCCGCCTGTGATGATCATTTCCTTCTTGCGGCCGACGATATAATGATACCCGTCCGCATCGCGCCGTCCGAGATCGCCCGTGTGCAACCAGCCGTCTTGCAACGCTTCGTCCGTAGCTTGTTGGTTGTTCCAATAACCGGAGAACACGTGCTGCCCTCGAATCAATAGCTCACCCGTTTCCCCTGGAGCTACATCTTGTCCCAAACCATCGACCAGCCGCACCTCGTTGTGCAACATCGGCAAGCCGACACTGCCGATTTTTACTTGGGCGAGATCAGGATGGATGTAAAAATTGTTCGGGCCCGCTTCGGTCAACCCGTAGCCTTCTTTGAATTGCAAACCTTTCGCCCGGTACGCCTCATAGATGTGGAGCGGACAAGGCGCACCGCCTGAGAGAAACGTATGCATCGTCGCGGACTTATAATCCGAAAATTCGGTAGATTCTATCAACATGTGGTGCATGGTCGGGACGAACAGCGCGATCGTGCACCTTTCGCTTTCCAACACTTGAAGCACCGTAGGTGGATCAAACTGGTCACCGATCACCGCCGTGCCGCCCATGTATAACACTGGCATCAGCAGCGCATTCAGCCCGCCTGTGTGAAACATCGGCAGGTAGACCGGAGTCACTTCTTGCTCGGTCAAGCCCCAAGACGCCACCGTATTGATCGAGTTCCAAAGCACCGCTCGATGTGACAGCACGACTCCTTTTGCTTGACCTGTCGTGCCACCTGTATAGATGATCGCCCACGCCGCTTCCGCATCCACTTCTGTCGGTCGATACGTCTGTGCCCCCTGTTCGACCACCGTCTGGTATTCATCCTGTGCCAGAATCAGCGGCACCAAGCCGCTCAGCCTCTCCCCCGCTGCTGCAAAGCGATCATAGCAGACCAGCAACTTCGGCGTACAATCTGCCAGCACATAGGTCAGTTCCGCATGTGAAAAGCGGTAGTTGAGCGGGACGAAGACAGCGCCCGTCTTGCCTGCCGCAAACAGCAGTTCGAGATAGGAGGCTGAGTTGGGAGCCAACAGCGCAATCCGGTCACCAGGCCCGATACCCTGTTGTTGCATCCAACTGGCCAGTCGGTTCACACGAAGGTGCAACTCCGCATAGGTGAGGCGCAGGCCCGTACCCGCCTCGACCACCGCCGTCTTGGCGGGAGTGAGACGGGCGCGGCCTTCCAGCCATGGAAACCGCGCCGTCCCCATCAGAAGCTCAAGCCTCCATCGACAGCAAGCACCGCGCCGTTAATAAAGCTCGCTTCATCGGAGGCCAGGAACAGATAGGCATTCGCGATGTCGCGCGGCTGACCGAGGCGGCGCAAAGGGGTCTGTTGCTTCATCACATCAAGCACTTTATCCGGAACCTTATCGGTCATGTTGGTGGTGACAAAGCCCGGTGCGACCGCGTTGACGCGCACGCCTTTCGGACCGAGTTCTTTGGCCCACGTCTTGGTCATGCCGACCACCCCTGCCTTGGTTGCAGAGTAGTTGGTCTGACCGACATTGCCGTACTGAGCGACGACCGAGGCCGCATTGAGGATGACCCCGCTACCTTGTGCCATCATCACTTTAGCAGCCGCTTGGGTGCAAAGAAAAACGCCAGTCAGATTGATCGCGATCACCTGATCCCACTGCGCTTGCTCCAGTTTGACCAAAAAACCGTCGCGGGTGATGCCAGCATTGTTGACGAGAATGTCCACACGGCCAAAATGTTCAACAGCAGCCGCTACGACCTGCTCCGCATCATGGGACGACGACACGTCCGCTTTTATAAAATGAGCCTCTGCGCCAAGTCCGCGCAGCTCTTTAACGACAGCCAATCCGTTTGCTTCATCAAAATCGGCGATGATCAGCTTTGCCCCCTGTTGCGCGAACAAGAGTGCTGTCTCCTTGCCGATCCCGTTTGCTCCGCCTGTGATGATCGCTGATTTGTCCTGTAACCGCATTGATCGATCCCTCCATCATGTACACGTTCTAATGACACGTTCTGTTAATGAAAATTATACCACGCATTGTTACAGGGCAGTTGCAAGGGTCAAAACTCAGCCAAGGGTGAGCAAAATAAGAACTTACGTTTGTATCCGCTACCAACCTGTGGTATAATTTCATCAACAATGAATTGGCGAACATATTTTCCCATCATCATATAGTGCTCATACCATGTAGTTGAGGAGTGTTTCTTGCAATGATCAAGCTGTCCAAGCGGCAACAGGAAATCATGGAGTTTATCAAAAGAGAAGTCAAAGACAAAGGGTATCCCCCATCGGTTCGTGAAATCGGTGAAGCGGTCGGACTGGCCTCCAGTTCCACCGTGCACGGTCACCTCGCCCGCTTGGAGCAGAAGGGCCTGATCCGCCGTGACCCGACCAAGCCACGCGCCATCGAGGTGCTTGACGAGGACCAAGCGACCGACTCCCGTTTTGAATATTCGACCGTGATGGCCCCGATCGTTGGCCGTGTAACGGCAGGCTTGCCGATCACCGCGATCGAAAACGTGGAAGACTACTTCCCGTTGCCAACTCGCTTTGTTGGTGACAGCAATGTATTCCTCCTGAACGTCGTCGGTGAATCGATGATCGATGCAGGGATCTACGACGGCGACCTCGTCATCGTCCGCCAGCAAGCTACCGCACACAACGGTGAAATTGTCGTCGCCATGACGGAGGACGATGAAGCGACCGTCAAGCGCTTCTACCGCGAAGCTGATCATATCCGCTTACAGCCGGAGAACCCGACCATGGAAGCGATGCACTACCGCAACGTCACGATCCTCGGCAAAGTGGTCGGCGTGTTTCGCGGAATTATGTAAACCTACTATCCTTCCGCCCGCTTTGGGCGGTTTTTTTATTTGTCGATCATCCAACACAATCAAAAAAACCTGCCCACAAGGGCAGGTTTTTTACTTCTTAGTACATGGTCAAGTATTGGTTGCGCTCCCATTCGGTGACGGTTGTGCGGAACATATCCCATTCGATTTGCTTCGCTTCGACAAAATGTGTGACGACATGTTCGCCAAGAGCGCCGACCATGATTTCGTCAGCCAGCAGTTCGTCGATCGCCTCTTTCAGCGAAGCCGGCAAGGAGTGGATGCCATTTTCCAAACGCTCTTCTTCGTTCATGACATAGATGTTGCGGTTGACCGGATCGGCCAGCGGCAGATCGCGACGAATGCCATCCAGACCTGCTTGCAACAGCGCTGCCAGTACGAGGTACGGGTTGCACGCCGGGTCGGGGTTGCGGACTTCAATCCGAGTGGACAGACCGCGGGATGCCGGGATGCGAACGAGCGGCGAGCGGTTTTTTGCAGACCATGCGATGTAGCACGGCGCTTCATAGCCCGGAACGAGTCGCTTGTAGGAGTTGACCGTCGGGTTGGTGATCGCTGCAAAACCGCGCGCATGCAACAACACCCCGGCCAAGAAGTGTTTCGCAGTTTCGGACAAACCGAGTTCATCGCTTTCATCGTAGAAGGAATTGGTGTTCCCTTGGAACAACGACAGGTGGCAATGCATCCCCGAGCCGTTGATACCAAAGATCGGCTTCGGCATGAAGGTCGCATGCAGGCCATGTTTGCGGGCGATCGTTTTGACTACCAGTTTGAAGGTCATGATGTTGTCAGCCGCGGTGACAGCATCCGTATATTTGAAGTCGATCTCATGCTGACCGACTGCAACTTCATGGTGAGAGGCTTCGATCTCAAAGCCCATCTCTTCGAGCGTCAGCACGATTTCACGGCGGCAGTTTTCACCGAGATCCACCGGTGCGAGGTCGAAGTAACCGCCTTGGTCGTTAACCTCGGTGGTGATATTCCCTTGACCGTCGAGCTTGAAGAGGAAGAATTCCGGCTCCGGACCGACGTTCATCGTATCAAAGCCCAGCGCTTTTGCATCTTCCAGCGCGCGCTTGAGCGTGGAACGCGGGTCGCCTTGGAACGGCGTGCCGTCCGGCATGTAGATGTCGCAGATCAGGCGAGCAACTTTGTAACCTTTTTCCGTTTCCCACGGAAAGATCAGCCAGGTGTTGAGATCCGGGTAGAGGTACATATCGGACTCTTCGATGCGAACAAAGCCATCAATTGAGGAGCCATCGAACATCATCTTGTTATCCAACGCTTTCTCAAGCTGGGAGACCGGGATTTCGACGTTCTTGATCACGCCGAGCAAATCGGTAAATTGCAGTCGGATGTAACGCACATTCTCTTCTTTGGCCATGCGTTTGATGTCTTCTACTGTGTAGCTCATTTCTGGTTCTCCTCCTCAGGCTCCATCCTCATGCGGGATGAATGCTCTATGTTTATTTAATGGAAAAACCGCGATAGGTCGCCAGCGTTGAACGGGTTGTTACCCGGCATCGCCGGACGGCGCAGCATTTCCTTTTTCAACATGTCGCGCAGTTCACGATCTGATAGATCTCGTTTCACATCCTGTGCGATCTGCTGCACCTGTTCTTTTGGCGTAGCAGGCAACAGATCGGAAGCGGTCTTGGCAGGTCCAAGCACCGTCTTGATCCCGGCAATGTTCAGCCCTTGGTCGATCAGCCGCTTGATCTCAAGCAAGCGTTCCACGTCATTGAAGGAAAACAATCGCTGATTTCCATCTGTACGTGCTGGCCGGACCAAACTGTGCTGTTCATAGTAGCGGATCTGTCGGGCGGTCAGGTCGGTCAGCTTCTGGACGATGCCAATCGGGAATAGGGCGAGATTGCGTCTGATTTCGTCGTTCATTCACATCAACGCCTCTCCTTTGATAGCCTTATTATATGTCGTGTCAGGTATAGGTGTCAATGCATGTAAGGAAAGTTGACATGAAAATTTTTGAGATCCTGGCAACAGACAAAAGACCATGTCGGAAAGGGAGGCCCCTCCCCCATAACATGGTCTTTTCATCCACTTCCTATGTCAGCTTTTTACAACAAGCCTTTTTCTTTCAGACCAGCCACTGCCGATAACACGGCTACTTTGGCGTGGGCGTACGTTAAGCCACCTTGGAGGTAGCCGATAAACGGTTCACGGATTGGACCGTCAGCCGACAGCTCGATCGATGAGCCTTGAATAAACGCACCCGCTGCCATGATCACTTCGTCAGCGTATCCAGGCATCGCCCAAGGTACCGGCTGGACATGGGAATCGACAGGTGCTGCCGCCTGGATCGACTGACAAAATGAAATGAGTCTCTCCCGCGACCCAAGCTGTACCGCTTGGATGATGTCGGTGCGCGGCGCCGTTGAAGCGGGATGTGTGATCAGCCCGAGCTCCTCAAACAGCCCAGCAGCAAATACCGCCCCTTTCAGCGCCTCCCCCACAACGTTCGGGGCGAGGAAGAAGCCTTGGAACAGCGTGCGATTCGTGCCGAGCATCGCCCCTTGCTCCGCCCCGATGCCCGGTGCGGTCAAGCGGCACGCGGCACGGTGTACCAAATCGGCACGCCCCGCCACATAACCACCGCTATGTGCGAGACCACCGCCCGGATTTTTGATCAACGAACCGACGATCAGATCGACGCCCACTTCGGTCGGCTCTTGACGCTCGGTGAACTCGCCATAGCAGTTATCGACAAAGACGATCACATCCGGCTTGATCTTCTTGACAAAGCGCACCATCTCACCGATCTGTTCCACCGAAAACGAGGAGCGCCACGAATAGCCAGCCGAGCGCTGAATGCCGATCATCTTCGTGTTCGACTTGATCTTGTTGGCTACAAGGTCAAAATCGACTTTGCCGTCCAAAAGCGGCACGGAGTCGAAGGAAACACCGAACTCCTTCAACGACCCTTCCCCATCTTCACCGCGCACGCCGATCACTTCTTCGAGCGTATCGTACGGTTTACCTGTGATGTACAGCAGTTCATCACCTGGACGCAGGACACCGTATAGCGCCAGCGCGATCGCATGCGTTCCCGAAACGATATGAGGTCGCACCAGCGCAGATTCTGCGCCAAACGCCTTGGCATAGACGCGTTCCAATGTTTCACGGCCTGCGTCGTTGTGACCATACCCGGTCGAAGAAGCAAAATGAAAATCACTCACCTGTTCCTCTTGGAACGCTTGCAACAGTTTGGCCTGGTTATAGACGACCGTTTCGTCGATCAGGCGAAACTGCGCAGCCAATTTCTGTTCAATCTTGGCGGTCAGTTGCACCCAAGTCGGATTCTGTAAAAGTTGTAGCAAGGACAAAATACGTCTCTCCCATCTATGAAACATACTTTCCACTATACCATAAAAAATCGCTGTAAATCGCCGATCCGTTGCACCGCACCGCTCTCACCGATCTGTCCTTCCTTGATCACCACCACCTGCTCATCTCCCAGCGGATCAATCTGCTCGATCTGATGGGTGCTCACGATCACGACCGCATGGTAGGACAGCTTTTGCAACTGCTGACGAAAGTACAACGTCTCTTGCAGATCGAGCCCTTCAAACGGCTCGTCCAAGATGCAAAGCCTTGGATAATGGATCATGGCTTGCACCAGACCTACTTTTTGCAACTCGCCGCCAGAAAGCTTGCTCAGCTTTCGCCTGCTCTGCTCGGTCAAACGCGCTCCAGCGATCATCTCTTCCACGCGCGCTTTGACTCGCGCGCGTGGAATGCCTTTGTGAATCGCAGCGTTGGTTAAAAACTGCGCCACCGTCATCTCCGGGTAACCTGTGAACTCCTGGGGCAGATAACTGGTCACGCGGCGCACCTCTTCGATCGACAGCAACCTGCGATACGTCCCTTGCTGAGGGTGTTTGACCAGTTGCGTATACAGTAGCTCACCTGAACTTGGCACGACCCCTGTCGTCAGCAGTTTCAACAGCGAACTCTTCCCGGCTCCATTTCGGCCGATCACATAGGTCAGTCCGCTGGAAAATGTATACTCGATGTTTTTCAAGATCGTCAGCGGACCTTGCTGATACCCGACATCTTTCACTGTCACCCTCATGCTCAAGCGGTTTGCACCGCCCGTCGTTTCCAGAGATAGAACAGTCCGAACAACAACAGGCTAATACCGAGCGCTGTCAGTCGGGATGGAAGAAAATACGGCTCCCCTGGCGCGGAAAACAGATTGAAATATTTGAGCTTGGCGTGAAAGAGCACCTGAGCCGTCCACAAGGCCAAGCAGAAACCGAGCGCCGCCTGCGTAGACACCCAGTTGGAGAGTACAAAGCAGACCGCTCCAAAAAGGAACATCGGCACTGCCCATGACAGCAGCAACCCGCCAAGCGATGCGGCGTCCCCCCGATCATCCAGGACAGAGGAACAGCGGCGATCATCTGAAAGCCGACCACCAGCACAAAGCGTGCGCTCAACTGCTGCATCAACGTGTACGCGCTCAATTTCTCCAAAATGCTCATGCCCTCATTTTTCGGCCAGAATGCGTAGGCGACCACAGCGATCGTGATCAAGGTGACATAGGTCAGCCATTCCAACAGCGCATGCATTGGGAGGTCACTTCGCGCCCGGGTTGCGGACAGCACGGTTGCCCCGATCATCAGCACGGCGGTGCCGATCCACCCTCGGCTGCCATACACGTTCCACTGTGCAGCGAGCAGGTCGAACAGCTTGCGAACAAGCGGTTGCGCTTGCTGATAGGACTCCAATTCAGCACGATGGTCGGTCGGTTGGTGCGTTTCGCTCCGTTTGACGTTTGCGATCAATTGCAAGGTCGATTCAATCGAAGGGGTCGGCGCCGTAAAGCGCTCCAAGCGTCCGCTCCACTCCTGCTCCAAACGCTCAACTTCCTCGTCGCTCCATTCTTCCAACTCCTCAGACGCATCAAAAACCGGAAATCGTTCCTTCATCTGCTCATCACCTCCCGCTCCGACTCAGCTTCCTTTAAAATGCTCTCTAACTTTTGCAACCCGCGCACGACCTGCGTTTTTACAGTATTCACAGGCAATTCAAGCGCGGCGGCGATCTCGCTGTGTTTCATGTCCTGATAAAAGCGCAGATACAACACGGTACGATAGGCGATCGGTAAGCGATTGAGCGAATCGATCATCCATTGGCGCTCCACTTGCCTGTCGATCAAATTCGTAACTGACGCTGGCGACGCCTCTTGTGTTTCGATCGGCAGTTCCCGCCGCGTTGACGCTTTCTTCCAATAATCTCGACAGGTGTTCGTCGCAATCTTGTACAGCCACGGCTTGAAGCGATCGGGCACAAAGCCCCGCTGACCCTGCTGATAGATCGCGACAAACGTATCCTGCACCAGATCTTCGGCCACTTTCTCATCGAGCGTCATGCGATACAAATAGCCAAACAGCGGCTTGTGGTGGCGAAAAATGATCGAATCCATCGCCGCATCGTTGCCCACCGCCAACTGCCGCATCGATTCCTCATCCTGCACGATATGCCCCCTCCTCTCCTATCGTTGCTTGCGCGCAAATCGCCACATCATCACGGCGCTCAACAGCACAGCAAGTCCCGCAAAAACCAATCGATTGTGTATAATCCAGACATCATCCGCGTCGTGCAATTTCCAGTGGAAGGCAAAATAGCTCACCGAATTAAAATGTAAGATCACGCCAGAGTACGCCCCCATCAGTCCTTTGATCACCGCGAACAGCATCCAAAAGCAAAGGCCCGCCAGCAGTCCGCCCAGTGAGTGGCGCATCAACACCGTTCCCAGCCCGACAACGGCTGTGCAGATCAGGTAGAGCGGCATCGTGAACAGGAGCGCCTTAAAGACCTGTTCGGACAGAGCATGCGCAAACCACATGGACAGCACGACCATGATACCAGAAAAGAACAGCCAGCCGAACAACAACCGCTCGATCAAAAATGCCAAGCGCCGCATCGGGTAAGTAAAAATCAGTTCCACGTACGACGAATCAAAATCGATCATCAACGGCCACGTCAAAAAGAAGATCAAAAGCAACACGCCAACCGTCTCATAGAGCAACGAAACGGTATCGGAGACGCTCCCTATATAAAGCGAAACGACATTTGCCGCAAGCAGGACCAGCACCAGGATGCCATATGCGAACCAAGAGCGAATCCACAAGCGCAACAGCAATGCGTATCGAGTCAGCAACCCGTTCACTGGGCGGCTCCTCCTTGCTCATAGAGCGTCAACGCTTTTGCCATATCGAAATCCTCCGGTGTTTGCGCCAACTTGTACTGCTTATATAAAAAGCGTATCAATGCTTCATACTCACGCGGCCCTTGCTCGTCATACCGTCCGATCGTCTCGATCCAACGTTCCGCCTGCTTCCGAAGCGCTTCTTCTTCTGGTTGCAGATGGTGCTGTGAATCCCAAAAATAGGTCTGGGTATAAAACTCGACAAAACGGTTATGGTCATGCGTATCTTGGAACTCTTTTCGTACCGCCCATTTTATCGCATTTACTAACAGATCGAGATGATAGGCATACTGTCCATCCGAGGTGAAAAACGCGGGATCCAAAGGCAACTGGACCAGATAGTCGGTCTTATAGTAATACATGTCTGCCTTTCTGCCTAACGTATACACGCTCCAATACTGCAGCAGAGAATCTTGTACGGAGGTAGGCTGAATCGCAGAGGCTCCGATGACGAACACCGCTTGCGGTGCCTGCTGTACACCAAGGAGGCGTTCCATATAGTTCCACCCTTGCAGTTTTGCTTGAACTTCTGCAGTTGCATAGGCGATCACGTCAGGATGCGCATATACGCGAACTCCTTCGACCGTCTTTGCGGTCAGATGTCCGCCGACAAGTGCCAAGTCGGTCGCTCGTCCGGCAAACGTGTTGGCCCCCGTCTGTGCAATCGACATGGCCAGCACCGCATCCAGTTCCTCCGCCTGCTCGATCTGCACGGTAAACTCGGTCGGACTCGGCTCCTCAAAAGTCACTTCCCGTAACTCAAAATTCAGATAGCGATTATTGTGCTCACGCGCTTTCCAAAATTCTCGCTTCCCGATCAGCGGATACCAGCCGCTTCCTTTACGCAGGAACACACGCCCCTCCTCTGCAAAGGAGGTCGATGCAAACGCATCCCAATCGGTTTGCAACACGCTGCCTTCATAGCGCATGGCGAGTTCGATCGATTCTTCCGACGCGACCGACTCCGAAAGCGTGACATTGATCGAATCTCCCACCTGTTCCCAGACGATCGCAGCATCGTTCTTCGCTCGTACTTCTTGCACCTTCAGATCGCCAAACAGCGCCAGATCAAGTTGCCGCGTTGGCTGTGTCCCATGATAGGTCGCTGTCAGCACCGCGTTGACCGTAATGCGATTGCCCCCCAGCAATGTGACTTGCAGATCGGTGCGATCCATCGAGAACTGTGTGTCCAAGCGCCTTGGGGTCTGCTCATAAAAATTTTCGTTGTTCTCTGGCAGCACCATCCGCGCTTGGGCAAACTGAACGTGTTGCTCCAGCTTCCCTTCATACATCTGCAATCGCCATGCGGTAAGCAGCAGAGCGGGCACGATCGCAATCACCAGCCCCAATCTGCCATACCGCCGCTCCGCCCCCTCCTGCCGATGCTTGCGGTACAACAGCAACATGAGCAACATAAGCGCCACACCGAACAGCAGAACTGCCGACTGGTGCAGCCACACAAGCGATTGATTCCCTGATAATTCGAACACATCTCCAAATGGGGAAAAATAATATTCGGTGAAATAAGGAGCCAACAGCCGCAGTCGCGGATTCAAAGAAGAGTGCCCGGCCACCTCGATTTGAATCCAGGACATTGCCACCCAAAGCACAGGAATCAGCAGATAGACCAGCCGGTTTTTGATCGTCTTTCCGAGCCAAAAACAAAGCGTCGAAAAGAAGAACACCGCGCCTCCCACATTCAAAAACACAAACGCCATGTGCTGTAGCCAGCCCTTCAGGTCATAGTTCCCTGTCGCCAGCCATCCCCCGAAAATGATCAGCGTCATCAAGGTGAGCACAGCGCCATATGCTTGAACAACCAACCATTTGCCGATCAACCATTCGCTGTTTTTCACTTTCCAGACTAGCAACAACTGCTCAAATCGGCTCGAGTGGTCCTTTTGAGCGAGATACGTTCCGACCAGACCTGCTACCAGCAACATCACCCACAGCACATACCACCGAAACAACAGCTCATAGAAAAACCCGGCCCGCGTATTCGGCAGATCGGTCACTTCATAAAATCCGACCGCTCCCAACCAAAACAGTGCAAAAAGAATCAAAAACCCCATCATCGTCTTGCTACGGAGCAGCAAAAGCCCTTCATAGCGCAACACCTGGCGCAGTTTAAACATGTTCCATCCCCCTCAGGATCGACATGTACCCATCTTCCACCACAGGCTTGACCAACTCTGCACCTTGCAGTGGAGGTGCACCAGCTAAAATGCGCAGGATTAAATCGCTGTGTTCCTTGCGCGAGGCGATGATCGTATGCTCTTTTTCGATCTCCTCATAGCGATTTGCAGGTACGATCGCCTCATAGACCAGACCCTCCGCCTTGGCGGCCAATTCTTGCAGGGAGCCTTGAAATTTCAGCTCCCCTCGCAACAGGACAGCCGCCTGATCGCAGCTCGCTTCGATGTCGCTGACGATGTGCGTGGAGAGCAAGATCGTCCGCTCCGCACTCAGCCTCGCGATCAGATTCCGAAAGCGAATCCGCTCCGCTGGGTCGAGTCCGGCAGTTGGTTCATCCACGATGATCAACTTGGGGTCACCGAGCAACGCCTGTGCGATGCCAAGGCGGCGCTTCATGCCGCCCGAATAACCTTTGACCCTTTTGTTCGCTTCGTCTTGTAGGTTGACTTCCTGAAGCACCCGCTCGACTTGTTGCTGACGCTCCCGACGGTCGGACAAGCCTTTCATCGAAGCTGCGTAATGCAGAAATTCCTTTCCGGTAAACTGCGTCGGCAGATTGAAATGCTGCGGCAGATAACCGAGCAGACCCCGAATCAGATGCCCTTCCTTTCGCAGATCCAAACCGTGAACCAACACCTGACCCGCATCAAAATCCAAAAGCGTACAGACGATTTGCATCAACGTCGTCTTCCCCGCCCCGTTTGGGCCAAGCAGCCCGAACAGACCAGGTTCCAGCTTCAAATCAATCCCTTTTAGCGCGTGAAACTTGCCGTACACTTTGCGCAAGCCCGCGATTTCTACCGTATGCATGAAGTTCCCCTCTCCGAACATGCTCGATCCATTTGTAGTACGTGATCACACACCTTACACGAGACACGGCCGGAAAAGGTTTCAAAATGGACGAAAAGGGTCGCAAAAAAAGTAGCAATTGGGTTGACCTGACAGATCGCCTCGATTATTGTTGTATTTAACTTTGAAAAGGGGGCCTTCCTATGATCCAAGCGGTCGTCTTTGACTTTGACGGATTGATCATCGATACGGAAACACCGTGGTATGAGGCGATGCTCGCCGTTTATCAGGAGCATGGCGCCCATCTGCCACTAGAAACCTATTTGCAATGTGTCGGAACCAGCCTCGAACAGTTCGATCCCTACCTCCATTTGGAAACCTGCATCGGGCGCTCCCTCGACCAACCACAGCTTCGGCAAAAGACAGCCGATCTCCATTCCCAACTGATGCAAGAGGTCGTCTTGCGCCCGGGCGTGGAGGACTATCTACGCCAAGCCAAACAACTCGGCATCAAGATCGGACTCGCTTCCAGTTCCAGCCGCGAATGGGTGCTTACATTCCTTGAACGCCTTGACCTGCGTCAACACTTTGAGGTGATCCGCACATCGAATGATGTCAGACGCGTAAAGCCTGATCCTGAGCTCTATCTCTCGGCACTGACAGCACTTGGGATCGATCCCGCACACGCACTCGCCTTCGAAGATTCCTACAATGGCCTGCGCGCAGCAAAAGCGGCTGGCATGCACTGCGTAATCTTCCCCAACACGATCACCAAGCACCTCGCCTTTGAAGGCTTCGACATCCGGCTCGATTCGATGGCCGAACTGCCACTACAAGACTTGATCACCCAACTCCAACAACTCAAAACAGCATGACCCTTAGCGGTCATGCTGTTTTTTCCAACTTATCACGCTGTCCCAATGCCAATGCTCAACAGACAACTGCCCTTCCCCGATGCCTTCGACCCAACGTTTGGCATGTGATCCGTCACGGTCGGCCACCCAAATATCCGCTCGTCTTCGATCCCAACGCACCCAAGTGATCGCCTGTCCACCGCTTAACACTTGCGGGTCGAAATCACCTGCCCCCGCTTGTGGCGAACTGATCGCTTGAGCAGTCCCGTCCTTTCCGTGCACCTGAAAAATTTTGGGCATGACGTTTGCCAACGGCTCGTGATCAGAAGCGGGCTCAGCACTTCTGGAGACGAGCAAGGTCTGCGCATCAAGCCAGTCAAACGAGCGGTCCGCCTGTTTGTTCGGCGTCAGCGTCCTCCCGTGTCCAAAAGGCGGTCCAAACAGTTGCAGTCGCTTTCCTACCAGTGAAAACCGTCCAATGCCTGCAATCACGCCAAGCGTGGCATCTTGGGGCGACCACTTGAACCACCGGTCATAGGCGAGCATCTCCGCCGTCGGAACAAACGTTTTGCCATCGCTGGACAGCAGGCATAATACGTTCTCGTCGGCCGACAAGGACGCGGTCTGCGTCGCAAGAAAGCTGATCCACTTGCCATCTGCCGACCATTTAAAACGGCTTGTCCCGACCGCCAAAAACTGCTGACCCTGAAAGCGAAACGTGGTCGGCAACGTGTAGAATTTGTGCACCTGTTTCGTCGCTTCATCGGGGGAAGCGATCACCTTGTACAGTTCGCTCGGCGACCATCCCATCGGCCCCAAACTGCCTGCCGCTGAGACCAAAAATCCACTTCCGTCAGGCAACCACGAATATTCGCCGACCCCAGGGACGACCTCCTGTGCACGTCGCGGATGGCCATCTCGCAAATCGGTGACCGTCAAAATTGAATCGATCCGATAGGCCAACAGGTTTTGCGTGGGCGACCAATTCACATCCTGCACAGCATCTTGCACCTGATACGTCCGACCCTTCGTCGTATCATAAAGCCACAGCTGCGCCAGGTCTGCTTGCACGCTCTCCCGCCTGAGATAGGCGATCCACTTCCCGTCTGGTGACCAACTTGGCCAAGACGCGATACCATCTGCGGTGATCGGACGCTCCTGTCCCCCTTGTTTGACCCACAGCTTTCCGTTGCGGATGAAAGCGAGTTCGAGCCAATCGCCCTGCCAAGCGGCGGCAGGTAGTGGAGTCGAGTAGATCAACAGGATCATACAGAAGAAGACCAGTCTGATGCGCTTCCAATAACGTTGCATGCGAAGCCCTCCTGACATTACATGGTATCCTCCGTACTATTTCCCACTGCTGAATCCACATGCACAAAATTGGAAAAGGCACCCAATCGGGTGCCTTTTCCTCGCTGCTCTCAATGTTTACTCTCTCTTGTACTTACAGTATAAGCAGACTTTTCGATAAAGTCAACAACTTACCTAATAAAATTTATAGACGAATAATGTAGTTTCGATTTAAAGAAAGAACCAATCCTTTACACGCGATTGGTTCTCCTCTCCTGCGCTTACTGCAGCGTCGAATCTGTCATATCGAAAATCATTTGATCTTTCGTCTTCACCGCGCGGACCGGCTGTGCTGTCTGCGCTTCCTCGACGAAGTAGGCCCGCAGTTCCTCTGCCAAATGCTGCGGGACCTCAGCATGCAGATAAGTGCCCGTCTCGCGATGCTCTTCCATAAAGAGTCGCCCTTCACGGTGAATTTTCGCCACCAAAGCGCTCTCCCGATACGGCACCTCCGCCTTGACGATCAGATGGCGCACTCCGACCAAGTCGTCGATCTTCTCCATCATATCCAGCACCCCGTCACCTTTCAGCGCAGACAAGCGAATCGTCTCCGTCGAGTTCGGATCATTGCCAATCCAAGTGCCCGGCACAAGGTCAATTTTATTAAACGCGGTCAGCACCGGACGGTTTAGCACGTCAAGCTGTCCAAGCACTTGATAGACCGTGTTCATCTGCACGTCATAATTTGGATGGGATGCATCGACGACATGAACGATCAGATCGGCCTCCGCAGTTTCTTCGAGCGTCGAGCGGAACGCCTTGACCAGCGAGTGTGGCAGTTTCTGGATAAAACCGACCGTATCTGAGAAGATCGCCGTCTTGCCATCGGGCAACTGCACTTGCCGCGTTGTCGTGTCTAGCGTATCGAACAGTCGGTTGCGCCCTTCGGCGACATCTTTGCTGCCAGTCCCGTAGCGCTCGACGATCTTGCGCATCAACGTCGATTTGCCGGCGTTGGTATAGCCTACAAATGCGATCACCGGGACTTCCTGCTTTTTGCGGCGCTGACGGTGCAGGTCGCGGTGTTTGCGCACTTCATCCAACTGACGGCTCAGTTCGACCAGACGGCGATGGATATAGCGTCGATCTGTCTCCAACTTGGTCTCACCTGGCCCGCGGGTACCGACCCCGCCGCCAAGCCGCGACATGGAGGCACCTCGTCCGGTCAGGCGCGGCAGCAGGTAGTTGAGCTGCGCAAGTTCGACCTGCAGTTTGCCTTCCCGCGTTTTGGCGCGCAAAGCGAAGATATCTAAAATGATCTGGGTGCGGTCGAGCACTCGGCAAGGCAGCGCGTCTTGTAGGTTGCGCACATGTTTGGGCGACAGTTCTGAGTCAAAGACGACGAGATCCGCTTCCAATTCTTCCACCACGGCGCGAAGTTCGGCGAGCTTTCCGCTTCCGATATAGGTTGCCGAATCGGGCAACCCGCGGTTTTGCACCACTTCGGACACCACTTCCGCACCCGCCGTTTCCACTAAGCCGTGCAATTCTTGAAACGCCATCGTCCAAACCATTTCATCCTGTTGATTCAAACGTAGTCCAACGAGCACCGCTCGCTCGACGCGATCGATTTGTTCCTGAATTTCATGCATGTGACCATTCCTTTTTATCTGATCTTAGCTGTTATTGTAACACCGTCCAGCTTTCATACACCACCGTCTCTGAACTCATTCGTCCAGACTCGATCCATTCCAGCGCTTTTCGGACCAGCGGCGAGGTGTTCGCCTCTTCTAGTTCGCCAAGATGCACCCACTCCAACCCGAACGAATCGTTCAGTTCGAGTGCACCGCCCTTTTGCAGCACCTGTTCGATCGAGCCGACCGACGCCTCCTCTTCCGCAAGCGTCGCCTCATAAAAGACGGCGATGTGGTACAGATGGGTCGTATCCTTTAAAAGGTGGGGTACAACAAAATCATAAGCACCCAAATTTTGCTGAACGGTCACTGGCATGCCTGTCTCTTCTAAAAATTCACGCTGCAACGCTTCCAGCATCCCTTCGCCGGGATCGACCGAACCACCGGGCAAATCGTAGCGTCCACGGTAAGGGCCGCCCGCTTTTTCCACAACGAGCAACGCCTCTCTCTCTTCATCGTAGCAGATGCCATAGACCCCCAAATGACGGTGCCAACACGCCTCCATCTCCAACGCCTCCTTTGATCCGGTACTATCATCTAGTATAATGAAAAAATCAACTGCATTCCAAGGAAAGGAAGACTGCTTGTGAAATATTTGAAATTTAAAGGCCAAAAAGTTGGCATCACCACCGAGCGCATTGCTGAGGAAGACCGCGACGCAGATAAGTTCTACTACGAGATGCGACACGATGAGGAGCACCCTCATCTGCCTTACCTGATTGAAGAAAGCGTCGAGGAAGCTGGCTTTTGGGGTACGATGGTCACCGAAGAGCCTTTCGAATTGAACCAAGGCGATTTTCACTCGCTGACCGAAGAACTGGGATTGAAACTGGCCGAAAAATTTGGCCTGCTGCAATAAGCAAAAACCACCGGAGCACTCGCTCTTGGTGGTTTTTGCTTTTCCGCACGTGAATCCGAAAGGTCAGACCTATTTTCTTGCGTGTCATCACAACTTGCTGACGTATGGAAGCGATGTTGGTCTTCATTTCTCGGCAGTTTTGCTTCGCTTGAATAGGAGAAAACGGTTATGATGGGGCGCTCTGACTTCGTCGCATCGACACGGGATTTGACTTCACCTTGTCCGTATTGCTTCGCTTATCTGAGACAACACGCCGAAAATGGGACTCCCTCATTCCGTCTCTGTGACACAATGTTGGTCTTCATTTCTCGTCCAATTCGCTTAACTTGGACAATACTTCGATGATTGGCTCCACTTGCTGCAATTGCTGCATGATGTGTGCGCCGCTTCCTCGTCCAAGGCCCAATAGTTGAGTCCCGCTCAAGGAAATCGGCAATCTTATCCCGTTAAGGCATCGGCCCCAGCCGATGTATTCCTCTTGATCCTGTGTTGCCGCTTCCATAATCGAATGTTCACTGATACAGAATATTTCCACAGCAATGAAATCTTTCAAGTTGATACGTGCCCTGCCATCAAGCTGAAGCACGGATAATCACATGGTGACTCCCCTGTTCATCGATTCGGCCAACACAACCAGAAACTCGCCTATCGATTCGATCTGCGTTCCCTTTCGACCTATATTCACTGCAGATTAACAGATCGATCGCCCTTCGATCATGCGATCTTAATCATCCCAGCACACGACGATAGCAAGCGATTACCGCGACCGCATACGATCTGCCAACCAGTTTCAATCCACACTCGCATGCCCCCCCACTCGTTTGCTATTCTTCCCTCGTTTGCTCCCTTCCGTCACTCATGCTCTAGTTGCTCATTTTCATTCCCAAGGAAATGAGATAATTCGCGCAAATCTACAAGAAGCGGCTCGATCTGTCACTTGATGTCGAGGCCGCAGTTGTGTGGATGCTCTTACTGCCAACGTTCTACGTCCCAGACGTGATCCACCCAGCCCTGATAAAATTCTGGTTCGTGTGTAACGAGTAACACGGTGCCCGCATAGTTGCGCAATGCTTCTTGCAACGCTTCCTTGGCTGCCTGATCAAGATGGTTGGTCGGCTCATCGAGTACGAGCAGATTGCTGTCGGCGAGCATCAGGTGGCACAGGCGCACCTTGCTTTGTTCCCCACCGCTCAGCGAACGCATCGACTGGCCGATGTGATCGGCACGCAGGCCACAGCGGGCCAGCGCTGTGCGAACTTCTTTTTGTGTCAGCTTGGGATGCGCATGCCAGACATCTTCGAGTGCGGTGTGCACCGCTTTCGACTCGACTTCCTGCTCAAAATAGGCAGGTTTGACCCGGTCTCCGAGCTTCAACGAGCCACCTAGCGCCGGAAGTCTGCCCAGCAAGGTGCGCAACGTTGTCGTCTTCCCAATGCCGTTGTAACCGACCAGAGCAACTTTTTCCCCGCGTTTGATGAGCAGATCGATCGGTGCAAAAAGCGCTTTGTCAAAACCTACGCTCAGTCCTTGCGCGATCAGCACTTTGCTGACCGGCTCGACCTTGACCGCGAAAGAAAATCGCGGGCGCGGCACGGGCAATGGTTTCTCGATGCGCTCCATCTTTTGCAGGCGTTTCTCACGACTTTTGGCCTGCTTAGAGGTCGAGACCCGCGCTTTGTTTTTCTGCACGTACGCTTCCAGCTTTTCAATCTCTTGTTGCTGGCGAACATACGCTTGGTCGGTCTGATGTTTGCGCTGTTCGAAAGCGGCCACATATTGCTGATAGCTGCCTGGAAAGCGGGTCAGCGTCTGGTGCTCCAAATGGTAGACCACGTTGACGACACGACTCAAAAAATGCTTGTCGTGGGAGATCAACACAAACGCATGCGGATAGCTCTGCAAATGATCGGTCAGCCATTCGATGTGCGCAGTATCAAGATAGTTGGTAGGCTCATCGAGCAAGAGCACTTCCGGCTTTTGCAACAGCAGTTTGGCAAGCAACAGCTTCGTTCGCTGACCGCCGCTCAGTGCACCGACGTCGCTGTCCAATCCTAGCGCGGTCAGTCCAAGACCGCCCGCCACCGCCTCTATTTTTGCATCGACTGCGTAAAATTCTTGTGCTTCCAAAAATTCTTGCAACTGCCCGAAGCGCTTGAGCAGAGCATCCAATTGCTTCTCGTTCGCCGTCCCCATCTCCTCAGCCGCTTGGAGCATGTCGCGTTCGGCAACATACAAGTTGGCAAACGCCTCGCGTAAAAAATCACGCATCGTCGTGCCCGATTGCAGTTCAGCATGTTGCTCCAAAAAGCCTGGCTTGAGCTGTGGCAACCACTCGATCTGCCCTGCGTCAGGGATCGTCTGCCCGATCAAAATTTTCAGCAAGGTCGATTTTCCCGCACCGTTCGGCCCGACCAAACCGACATGTTCACCTTGCAACAGCCGAAATTGAACGTCTCGCAAGACCGTCTTCTCGCCAAATCCATGTGTCAATCGTTCCACCTGTACAATACTCATTTAAGCCACTCCTTCGCTTGGTGATTCCGTAACCAAACGCCAAGCGCAAGACACGACGAGTGAGAAATAGAAAAACGGGTAGAGCAAAACACGCTCTACCCGTGTGTATGGCAAATCAGGGCTCGCCGATACAAAGGGTCCGTGCTCCGTCTCGCTGTTCTTGCAACTTGGCAGTTGTCTAAAAATGGGCAGACTTCTCCCGTCTTTACGACAACACCTGTTGCAAAACAACGGACTTCAACATAGGATCCCTTTCACCCCTTTACGATTGATTGTACATAATTTACCACCATTTTACACACAGCGCAAGCCTCTTGTTCGCCCAATGTTGCGTTTCTTTCGAAAAAAGCATAGGTCAAGCGGCCCCCTGCGTAGGGTTAAAACATCAAAGAGGTCAGGAGGTCTCGAGAAATGTCGCTCGTTCTCTTGGAAGACTTGCGCAAACCGCTACCAAAAAGACGCTACGCATTCGTCCAATCTTTTCGCATCTTCCGTCCTGTCGTCAAGGCTACCCGCTTCGCTTACCGCGGCAGCCGCTTCTTGCTCCGGCAAGCGATCGCGGTGATTCGAAGTAACAAAGGACAGACGTCACACGAGGAAGTTCAAGTGGTGAAGCAACAACATTAGCGTCAAAAGACGCAAGGCCGCGGGGCCTTGCGTCTTTTCGTACATCTGTCTACCTTGTCTGATTTCACGTATCTGCGAGTGCTTATCCGTTTCCGCCATACACTTTGTAAAACATATCGTATTTATTGCCAGAGTCTTCGTCTGACGCGGCGGCAGGCTTGGCTGCGTTTCCATTTTTATGGTTCCCAGTTTTGTTGTTCTGACCGCGGGTCGGGATGCGGTTACGGAACTGTTCGCGGTGTACAGTGAGGTCTTGCAGTGAGCGAATGTTGTTCTTCCCCCACTCAAAAAGTATCCGATCGATATAGCGGAAGTTGAACTTCCCGGCCAACACGGCCTCTTTTAGCGCCTCGCGGATCATTTCTTCACGATACTGATCGTCGTCGATCCAACTGGAGATCCGCTCATATTCGATCGGCGAGATCGGACGGCCAAACTCTTGTTCGAACAACGCATAGAGGTTCTGCCGCTGTTCCCGCTTCTCCAACATCTCGTAGCTTGAAACGTTCTTCTTCACCGGTTTTGGTTCGAGCAATTGGGCAAGCTTGGCATAGAGCGGCCGCAAGTTGAACGTATCGTGCCCCAAGCCGTGCTCATCAATATCGAGCAGACCGCGATGCACCAGTTGCTGCAACATGCCTGACAGCACATCTGGATGCACGGTCATTCGCTCGCTCAGTTCGCGCGGTGTCGGAAAACCGACCCCCTCTTGATGAAATTGCATCAAGTGCAGGACCAACATCATCTCTTCATCAGAGAGTCCTAACCGCTTATAGTCACGCAATAAAATCCCCGGAATGGCGACAAATCCGGATGACATGAGAACGGTGAATGCGTTGTCGTGGGACTGTCTCTGCATCCGTTTCTCTCCCCCTCTTCACTAGTAGCGACCCCTAGTATATCACATGTTGTAGGCGAACAGAGGTACGTAAATGCAAAAAAGGACAAGCATATTCTACTTGTCCTTTGCTCGATGCAATTTACGGATAGAGACGATACAAGGTGCGTGGGATCATGATCGTTTCACGGATGTGATCGATCCCGCAAATCCACGCGATCGTGCGCTCAAGTCCGATCCCAAAGCCGGAGTGCGGCACAGAACCATACTGACGCAGTTCGAGGTACCAGTTGTAGGAGTCATCGAAATTCTCTTGTGCGAAGCGCTCTTTCATCAGTTCATAATCATGAATGCGTTCCGAACCGCCGACGATCTCGCCGTAGCCTTCCGGTGCCAGCAGGTCTGCACCAAGAATGACATCCGGGTTCTCCGGGTCGGGCTGCATGTAAAACGCTTTGATGTTGGCCGGCCACTTTTCGACGAATACAGGCAGATCGAAGTGGTTGGTCAGCTCCGTTTCATGCGGTGCGCCAAAATCTTCGCCGTATGGGAAATCGTGTCCTTTTTCCTGAAGGATCTTGACCGCTTCCGCATAGGTGATGATCGGGAATTTCTCAGCGACCACGCGCTCCAGCGGTGCTGTATCACGTTCCAGCACTTTTAACTCGGTCGGGCAGTGATCGAGGATATGCTTGATCGTATATTTGACCAGCGCCTCTTGGATCTGCAAATTTTCTTTGTGTTCGACATAAGCCATCTCCGGCTCGATCATCCAAAACTCGTTCATGTGCTTGCGAGTCTTCGATTTCTCCGCGCGGAACGTCGGACCGAAGGAATAGACGCGGCCCAGCGCCATCGCAGCCGCTTCCATATAGAGCTGGCCCGATTGCGACAAGTACGCATTTTCGCCGTTCACATATTCGGTTTCGAACATGTTGGTCGTGCCTTCTGCCGAAGACGGGGTCAAGATCGGCGGATCGACTTGCGTAAAGCCGTTTTCGTCAAAGAACGCACGCATGCCTTTGATCACTTCGGCGCGGATTTTCAAAATGGCGCGTTGGCGCGGCGAACGAATCCACAGATGACGGTGGTCGAGCAGGAAGTCAACGCCGTGCTCTTTCGGAGTGATCGGGTAGTCTTCCGTGCGGGAGACGACTTCAATGTTCGTTACGGTGAGCTCGTAGCCGATCTGCGAGCGCTCTTCCTTGCGCACGATGCCAGTGACGCGGATGGAAGATTCTTGCGACAAACCTTTCGCCAGATCGAACAGCTCTTCGGGCACGTCTTGTTTGACCACTACGCACTGGATAAACCCACTGCCATCGCGGAAGTTCAAGAAAGCGATCTTGCCGGAGGAACGTTTGTTCCAGAGCCAGCCTTCCAATACTACTTCTTGATCGACAAATTCGCCAATACGTTCAATTCTTGCTTTTACTGTCACTTGCTATCCCTCCAACGGTTACGAAAACAGGAAATCAATAACGTTTGTAGTTAGTGAACATTATAGTTCACTTTCCCCGAAAAAACCAGTTTCCAGATATACTTTAAGTAGGAAAGGATGAGGAATTGATCAGTTTTCATAAATTGCGGGAGATCGACCTACCGTTGCTCCATGATTGGCTGAATCGACCGCACGTCAGAGAGACGTTCAGCGGCATGGGGGGGATGACAATCGAAGAGGTTCGCAACAAGTATGTGCTCCGCATCATTCGCTCCACTACACTTTTGAAGGTTCATCGCTATACAAATGGTTCCACAAAAAGCCCAGCAAATTGTTCCAGCCTTCTTCATGCTCGTGATATTCTTGATCCCACTCCGGCCCATTGCCAAATGCTCGGTGCTCCAACTGCACGCAGGTCTCACCCCTGCGTTCTTGCAAGTCGATCGTAACTTCGGTCGGGGGAAGATCGGTCAGATACCAGCGCCACGATAGGCGAATGCACTTGCCTGGCACCAGTTCCTGCACATAGCCAGTGCCATCGGTCGGAAACTCATCGCGTAGCCAATAAGACCCGCCTTGACGCGGATCAAGAAACGCTTCGCGGGCCAGCCAGGTCATCAACTGACTGCGGTCGGTGAACGCATGATAGACACGCTGAGCTGAGAAAGGCACGACCGTCTCCTTGAGGATCGACCGCGTCTTCCCCCGTCCCGTCACGTGCGCCAACGTGTCGAGCGCCTCGTCCCAGCGTGCGCTATGTAAAGCGGTCGCACGGTCCCACTCCGGCCCATCGCCAAATCCCGTCTCGGTCAGCAGCAGACGAGTACCGCCCAGCTCTGCCGAAAGCGATATGTGCACCACCGTATCGTGCCCTTGGAACTCGCTCTCCCAACGGAACGCAAACGAGGAGCCTGGGGTCGCTTCGACAAGCAAACAGTTTCGCTCCACCTGCTGATGCGGATACTCCCACGTCAGTTTCAGCACTTCGCCGTCCTGTGCAGCCCGATGGGACAACCAGCGCGTGATCTCCGTCGGCTGGGAGAGCATCATATACACTTCATTTGTCGTCGCTCCCAGCACCAGACATCGCTCGATGACTCGCGTTCCGCATTCATAGCGATTGTTCATCAGGCACTGCACCGCCCTTCTGTCCAGTTCTATTTGCACCCATTATAGAACAAAGGCAGTGGAAAACAAAATCCGCCGCTCCTACGTGGAGCGGCGGATCTCTGTGTGTAATGCCCTTTGTCAGACTGCGAGTGGTTGCTTCTCGTTCACAGCCATCCACGCGCGGAACTGATCGCCAGACATGTTCTCATCTCGAACGAGGTTGACCGACAGTGTTGCAATGCCATCTTTGTAGACGGATAGCAATTCGCTGGTCGCATCGTAAAGGTCGGCAAAAATGCGGCGAATCTCTTCATCGAGCACATTTCGCTGCAGGTTATCAATATCGACGATCCCAAGCGAAGAGAGACCACAGGCGACGATGGTGCGCGCCATGTTGGTCGCTTGCTGAATGTCGCCCTGCGCTCCGGTAGAACGGTTGCCGTAGATCAGTTCTTCGGCCACCGTGCCGCCCAGCGCGATTTTGATCTGATCGACCAGTTGATCGTAGGTGTAGAGGTAGCCGTCCGATTCCGGCACTTGACGGACAAATCCGAGCGCGTTGCCGCGCGGGGCAATCGTGATATGCGAAACGGAGCGCTTGCGCACCGACTCGCTTACAATCGCGTGGCCCAATTCATGCACCGCCACGCGCTCCAGTTCTTCTTGACGCGGACGCTTGCCGGTGCGCTCCCCGAGCAGAACTTTGTCTACCGAGTCGCGGAAGTGCAGCTGTTCGATCTGCTCTTTGTTTTCACGCATCGCCATGATCGCCGCTTCATTGCACAAACTCTCCAACTGCGCGCCGGAGAAACCGTACGCTTCCGCCGCGACTTTTTCCAGATCGACCGAATCGGCCAGCGGGCGTTTTTTCGTCTGAATCTGCAGGATATGCAAACGACCGTTCTTATCTGGCAGATCGACTTTGATCTGACGGTCGAAACGGCCTGGACGAATCAACGCTGGGTCGAGCATGTCCAGACGGTTGGTCGCTGCGATCACCAGTACGAGCGGCGAAGAGGTGGTCTGCATGCCGTCCATCTCGGTCAGCAGTTGGTTGAGCGTCTGGTCATACTCTTGATGCGACTGGTTGCCGCCACGCTTGCCGCCGATGACATCGATCTCGTCGATAAAGATGATCGCCGAGTCTTTGCCCTCTTTTTTCGCCTGCGCACGCGCTTTTTGGAACATCTGACGCACGCGAGAGGCCCCGACACCGACGTACATCTCCACAAATTCCGAACCAGATGCTGACACAAACACCGAATCGGTGTACGTGGCGGCCGCTTTCGCCAACAGCGTTTTGCCCGTTCCCGGAGGCCCGGTCAAGATGATACCTTTCAGAGGATTGATACCCAGTTGCTTGATCTTTTCACGATGACGCAGAAAATCGAGCGCTTCGGTCAATTCGCGCTTCGCCATATCCTGACCGCCGATCTCATCAAATTCGATGCGGTGCGACTTGGCCACCTCATGGGACAGCGCTGCCGTCGCACTGCGGTTTCTGTCGATCACAAACGCAAACGTCAACAAAATGCCAAACAGCAGCAAAAATGGTACGGTGAACTGTTGGAAGTTGAAAGCGACAAAGGTGATCGTCGCAATCCCAACCCCAATGATCAATTCTTTGAGGTAGCGCTTCATTGCGACGACACCCCCTTCAGTGTGAACGCTGTAAGTTTTTGGTACGGAACAACTTCATACAGGTACTTACCGTCCTGGTTCAACTCAATAAAAATATGGTTCTCATTCATCGAAATCTTTGATTCGATGCCCTCTAGTTTCGCTTGTGCGCTCATGCTTTTGATCATCTCCGGAAATTCTCCTTTGGCGATCCCCGCATACAACGTCGGCTGCAAGTTTTGATAGGTCTGTTGCAACTGATCCTGACGGCGATCGACGAGGTCGATCGTCACAGACGGGCCGAGTGCTTCTTGCACGACCTTTTCGACGACTTCGTAGGCCGTTTGTAAATCGGACACCTGTTTCATGGTGACTTTGATCTCGCGATGTTGACCGTTAACAACCGATTCCACCTGCTCAACGGTGCCGGCTGCCATCAGCTGATCTTCGAGTGGGCGTACCAGTCCAAAATTACGGTACAGTTCCCATCCGCCGAACAAAAGCGACAGCGTGACACAAGTGATGGCCAGAATCGGAATGAGCCGAATTCGAGACATGGTCATCCCTCCTCTTCCACAATCTATTATTGATCTTGTCTTGTTTGCGACTAGTTTACATAACGATAGAACTCAACTTTGCCATTATAGCACACGTTCCTGACCGACCGGTTTAGGATTCTACAGGAAAAAACACCCCTTCCTTGAGGAAGAGGTGTCTATTTGGGCTCTGGCAAATCGATCTGCCAAAGCACTTCTCCACTTTTGAAATCCAAATAGGTATAGCCTGTTTCGCCATTGTCAAATTTGCCGTACAACTCCCAGACAAAACGACTCGGTGCAAGGCGATATTCCGTTGTTGATTTCGGCAAAATAGGTCCTGGTGCGATGTGAATCACTTCAACGACCGATTTTAATGGTTGCTCGGCCAATTCTTTGCGAACCAGTTGTGCAGACCAAACCGGCTTTTCCGCAGCGGCGACCGCTTTTTCCTCGGTCAACCCTTGGCTGGCGTACGCTTGGGCGACAACTTTGCCATCTTGTGTCCAGATGTACACCGCGCGGTCGAGTTCATCCTTGCCGCTGATGAAAAAGCCGTTCATACCGCCCGTATACGGTTCGACGTCGACTACCTTTTGTAGAACGGTCGTATCTAGCGCGGTCTGTACCGACGTTTCTGCTCCCGCATATTGCGAGTAGGTAACCTCTCGCACAGCAAAAACGGCTCCCCCGATCAGAGCCGTCAGGATGAAAATGGAAAGCCAAATGTACTTCTTCATCCACACGGTACTCACTTTCTCTGTAATTGATCAATCTGCTCTATTGATCATATTCCTCGTACACGGAAATATTGAGGAGACCTTCTTCACCCTTGCTCAAGCCAAACACGAAGCCACGTTCTTTCAGTGTGTGATTGAGGAAATCGACCACATAGTAAAGATCGCTCGGATTGTCAAATTCCGCCATGCCAAGTGTGACGAGCTTGGTTTCTTCCATTTAGTTTCCTCCTCTTTCGTCGGCTAGTCAAGCGTCCATTTTTTCAACTCGTTCATCAAGCCAAAATGTGTGAAGTCAAAATGCACAGGCGATACGGCGATGTAGTCGTCTTTGACCGCTTGAATGTCCGAGTCGGGATGAACGTCCAAGTCTTTGAGGTCTCCTCCGAGCCAATAATACGCTTCTCCGCGCGGGCTGTAATGCTTTTGAAAATCGTTATGATAGCGGCGCTCGCCAAGTGTGGCGACCTTGACACCTTTGACCGCGTCCGGTTTGACCGCCGGATAGTTGACATTGATCACCGTATCTTTGGTCAGGCCGTGCTGAAGCACCTGGCCGATCAGTTTGGCGGTGAAGTCGGCAGCCCCCGTGTAGTCAAAATGGCTGTGACCGCATTGCGAGACGGCAATCGCGGGGATGCCTTGAATCGCGCCTTCGATCGCGGCAGAAACGGTGCCCGAATAGATGACGTCACTGCCTAGGTTGCTCCCTTCGTTGATCCCTGATACCACAATATCTGGCGGAGCATCCTTCATAATTTCGTTGACGCCGATCTTCACACAATCGGCCGGAGTGCCGGAGACGGCGTACGCATCAACGCCTTCACAGAGTTTATGATATTGAACGAACAAAGGCCTATGTAAGGTGATGCCGTGACCTGCTGCACTGCGCTGGCGGTCTGGGGCAACGACGACCACTTTGCCCACTTTCTTCAATCGTTCGGCGAGCACGCGGATGCCTTCTGCTTGCCAACCATCATCATTGGAGATCAAAATACGCATGATACCACGCTCCTTTCCGCCCATTGTACCCGAATGGTAAAAACCATTCAACATAGTGCCTTTGTAAGCGGAGATACTATGGCTACAACACCAAGGGGGTGAACCGGATGACATCTTCCACCTGTAGTACGGTTTCCACCGAGGAAGTCAAGCGTTTCGCCGAACAGATGGCGCAAGAGCTCGGTCTGACCGAACTCTTGCACATGGAACTTTGGGCCACCCCGAACCTGTGCAACCTGACGATCCCTGACAGCCTCTGTCAGATGCGCAACAGCCAACTTCGCTTGCGGAGCGAAAAAATGCGGTGAAACTGCACCTCTTACAACAGTACGTTACCCGATACAAAAAGTGACTATACATGCAGGAAAATGAAAAGGGATCAGCTTCGATCAAGCTGTCCCTTTTTCAATCACTCGGCGTACAGTCTTTCGCAGACGCGTTGGACTTCAGCATAAATTTGTTGCTCGTCCATCGTCAGGACTTTGCGGTCTTCCACGACGAGTTCACCATCAACGAAGACGTGTGTGACGTCGCGAGAACCTGCAGAGTAGACGAGATGGGCGATCATGTTGTGGCGCGGGTAGAAGTGCGGTTGCTCGATGTCGAGAAGCAGTACGTCGGCCAGCGCTCCCGCTTGCAACGTGCCCAGCGACTCTTCGAGGAACAGGGCGCGTGCACCATCAGTGGTTGCCATTTCTAACGCTTTGAACGCGCTGACTGCGATCGCGTCTTGGTTGACGCCTTTGTGCAGCATCGCTGCCATGCGCATCTCTTCAAACATGTCGAGGTTGTTGTTGGAAGCAGCTCCGTCGGTGCCAAGTCCGACCGTGAGCCCTTTCTCCAACATCTTCAGCACAGGAGCGATACCCGAGCCGAGTTTCAGGTTGGAGTCTGGGTTGTGCGCGACGCGCACATCGTATTTTGCCATGATCTCGATGTCTTCGTCCGAGAGGTGAACACAGTGCGCTGCCAAAGTCGGGCGGTTGAAGACGCCGAGTTCTTCCATCAGTTTGATCGGCGAAACGCCGTGCTGTTCGACACACTCCGCAACTTCACGCGCCGTTTCGGACAGATGAATTTGAATCGGCAGGTTCAATTCCTCAGATGCCGAGACCACTTTTTTCATGAAATCGGGCGGACAAGTATATGGCGCGTGCGGTCCGAACGTGACGGTGATGCGGTTGTTCGCTTGGCCATGATACTCTTTGCTAAAGGAGATCGCCTCAGCCAGCTTTTTCTCGCCATCCGGAGGGAATCCGATGATACCGCGAGACAGACAAGCGCGGATGCCCGACTCTTTTGCCGCCTCAGCCACTCGATCCATCGAAAAGTACATGTCGGTAAACGTTGTCGTGCCACCTTTCAACATCTCAAGGATCGCCAATTGCGTGCCCCAATAGATGTCTTCGTCGGTCATCTTCGCTTCGATCGGCCAGCAGCGATCTTCCAGCCATGTCTGCAGCGGGAGGTCGTCCGCATAGCCGCGCAACAGCGTCATCGCCGCATGGCCGTGCGTGTTGATCAAACCTGGCATCGCCAATTTCCCTTTCGCGTCGATCACGCGGTCAAAACCTTCCGTCGTTCCTGTGTATTCACCGCTGCCAACTTCTGCAAGACGGTTGCCTTCGATGATCAGATAACCGTTCGGAATCGAAGCGTCTTCCAGCGCCGTCACGATGACTGCGCCATGAATCAGAGTGCGTCCCATATGCTGTCTTACTCCTCTCTTATGCCCTGATTATTTTTGTCCGTAGCTGTGTCGGTACTCATGCCGCAGATGCTCGACATCCTCGAGCGACAACAAGACCGGATTGCCGATCAGCTTCGCGACAGCATGAATCTGTGCGCCTTTTTCCACGATCAAACAGGTGCGGAACGCTTCATCGACCGTGTGCCCGACTCCCACGACCCCGTGATTTGCCAGCAACACGGCGCCTTTCTTGCCAAGCGCCTTGACGACATTTCTCCCCAGATCCGGGGTGCCAGGCAGTGCGTACTTCGAGCAGGTCACAGGCCCGCCAACCACTTGGGCCAGATCTTCGACCACCGGTGGGATGTCTTTGTGTGCGACCGAAAACGCACTCGCATAGTTGCTGTGCGTATGCATGACGCCAAATACGTCTTCGCGCGCGCGGTAGACGGTCAGATGCAACAGCCGCTCCGATGAGGGCTTGTAGCTCCCCTCCACCACTTCTTCTGTATTTAGATCGATCACGCAGAGCATCTCTTCGACCAACATCTCGTAATCCACACCGCTTGGTGTGATCACCACCAGATCGGTGCCCGGCACGCGTGCGGAGACGTTGCCCCAAACCGCAGCGACCAGACCTGAGCGGTACATGTTCAGCGAAGCGCGGAGGACTTCGCCTTTCGTACGATCTACGAGTTCGCGATACTGTTCCAATGTGTGCTGCGACATACAAACTCGCCCCTTCCTTACTTCAGCTTGGCCATACGTTCCTCGTCAGGGCTCTCGACTGCACCTCGATCGGTGATGATCGCGGTGATCAGCTCGTGCGGCGTCACATCAAAAGCTGGATGCAGTGCCGAAACGCCTTCCGGAGCCATGCGCTTGCCACCGATAAACACCACCTCATCGGCCGAACGTTGCTCGATCTCAATGCTAGCACCCGTCTCCAACTCGTAGTCCACCGTGGACATCGGTGCTGCTACATAGAATGGAATCCCGTGATGCTTAGCCAGAACTGCCAGTGAATAGGTGCCGATCTTGTTTGCCGCGTCGCCGTTGGCGGTGATGCGGTCTGCGCCGACGATGACAAGATCGACCATCCCTTGCTGCATCAGGTAGCCAGCCATCGAGTCGGTGACGACGGTGACCGGAATGTTGTCGCGATGCAGTTCAAAAGCGGTCAGACGCGCCCCTTGCAAATAGGGACGAGTCTCATCCGCATACACGGTGACATTTCTACCCGCATCATGCGCAGCCCGAATCACGCCAAGCGCCGTCCCGTAATCGACAGTCGCCAAAGAACCGGTGTTGCAGTGTGTCAGTATGCGCGCATTTTCCGGAATGTACGGCAGGCCATGCTGACCCATCTGCTTATTCAGGCGCACATCCTCTTCTGCGATCAAGTTCGCCTCGGCGATGATCAGCTTCGTGAGATCTGCCACATCGAGGTCTGCGTTCGTTTGAATCAGACCGCGCATGCGCTTGATCGCCCAGAACAGATTGACAGCAGTCGGGCGCGTTTTGGCGAGCCGCTCGCAGACGCCTTCGAGGTACGAGAGAAACTCTCCTTTCGAGAGTTCGAGGCCCTGCTGTGCCCCGATCGCGATGCCATAAGCGGCCGTCGCGCCGATCGCCGGGGCGCCGCGCACCTTCATTTTTTCGATCGCTTCAGCGACCAGTTCATATGTATCACAAGTCTCCCATACTTCTTGCTCTGGGAGCAAAGTTTGATCCAGAACGTCAAGCGTTCGGCCCGTAAAGCGCAAAGGTTGCATCTTGTCTCCTCCTCCAGTTTCTTCTTAGAGCGAGCCGAGTTCGGCCAGAGCGTGCGGGCAGGCACACGTGCGCTCGCCATGGTCGCATTCGATCGCGTGGAAAAATAGCTCGCGAATCTTCTGTACGTTCTCTTTCATCGTGTCAACCACTTCCTGATGGGTCAACGGATGGGCAGAGATACCCGTGCAATAGTTGGTGACCATCGCCACGGTCGCATAGCACATCTCTGCTTCCTTGGCCAAGATGACTTCCGGCACCGAAGTCATGCCGACCACGTCGCCGCCCCAAGCGGCGTACAGACGAATTTCGGCCGGAGTCTCAAAACGCGGCCCTTCGGTGGTCACATAGACGCCGCCGTCCACCACTTTGATGTTTTGGCTAGCCGCAACCTTGGCGAGATGACCACGCGTGCGACTGCAGTAAGCGTCGGTCATGTCGATGTGCACGACGCCCTCTGGCGCGCCTTCATAGAACGTATGCGGACGGCTCTTCGTCATGTCAAGAAAATCGTTGACGAGGACAAGATCGCCCGGCGCCAGTTCTTTTTTCAAAGAGCCGACCGCCGCGGTCGCCAGCACCGTATGTACACCAAGCTGCTTTAACGCGCGGATGTTGGCACGGTAGTTGATCTTATGCGGTGCTACGCTGTGTTTGTATCCGTGGCGCGGCATAAACGCGACGCGCTTGCCTGCGTACGTGCCGAGCGTCACTTCTGCCGTTCCATAGGGAGTCTCGATCGTATGTCGTTCTGCGTCTTGTAGCATCGCGGGATCATAGACGCCCGTCCCGCCGATGATGGCGTATTCAGCATGCATTTATTTTCTGTGCCTCCTAGCATTTCCAAAAGTCATTCAGTTCCATTTAATCAGAGGGCTTTCCACTTCGTCAAGGGAGGAATCGATTATCCTTTCGGGTGGTTCTTAATAAAATGAATGATCTCTTTGATGTCAACACCAGGTCGGCTCATCGGTTCAAACAGATCGCCATACATCTCGATCCGTTTCGGCATCGTGCGCAGCGTGAACATGTGCGGCTCCACTCCCTCTTTGATCTCCTCCCAAGCCAGCGGAGCGGACACCGCCCCCGATGGCACAGCGCGCGGCGTATAGGGCCCCGAGAGCGTTTTGCTCTGATGATGCTGAAGATAGTCAAAATAGACTTTGTCGCCGCGGTCTTTGGTCAGACGCTCGATCGTGACGAGGTCGGGCGCTTTTTGTACCAAATAGTTGCCGAGGAAGTGTGTGATCTGTCTCGTATCAGCAAAAGTGTACCCTTTCGCGATCGGCACAAACACTTGCAACCCGGTCGCACCTGACGTTTTCGGATAGCTTTGCAACCCGAGATCGTCGAGGACTTCTTTTAACAGGAGCGCCACTTGGCACGCTTTGCGAAAACTGTGGCGATCTGCTATTTTCACGGTCGGGTCGAGATCGAACGCGATGTTGGTCGGCTCTTCTAACTTGTCGATCAACGAGTAGGACAGATGCAGTTCCATCGCCGCCTGATTGGCGAGCCAGATCAAGCTCGACGTGTTGTTCGCGAGCATGTACGCAATTTCCCGCTGCGAGTCATCCGACCAGACTGGATAGGTTTGAATCCAATCTGGTGCGCCGCTTGGGACGTTTTTTTGATAAAACGATTTCTCATGAATGCCGTGTGGGTAGCGAATGACGGTCAATAAACGATTTTCATAATGCCGCAACATGACCCTGCTCATCACGATCATGTAGTGGATGTATTCCGCTTTCGTAATCCCCTGCTCCGGCCATAGCACCTTGTCCAGATTGCTGACCGTCACCGGGTATTCGGCCATCAGCACATTCGTCTTCATCGGAAACCCTCCGCCCCTACTACTCCGGACTAGTATCGCCGAACTTTCAATTCCTATGGAAAGGTCTCCGTTGCCCAACTGCCCACAGCCACTTGCCACGAAGCAATGCACTCCGTCAAACGGCGGTCATCCATGTAACTCACACGTCTTCGGATCGCGCTCACAGAACCCTTGAATCGTCGGGGCGCGCAACGTCATATCGTTCGTCCACTCCATAAACTGCACCTCAACCACCAGTTGTGGAGGGAAGAAGACGATTTCGTCATAAGCAGTAGCAGAAGGCAATTTCGGCCTGTGAGCGAACGGCTGAGCTTGTTTAGGCAGTTGGCGAACAAAGGAGGTCAAGGCTACGATCATCTCATGGTTCAGCCCCGAACCCGCTTTGCCGATGTAGATCAGCCTGCCCTCCTGATAAACACCGAGCAGCAGTGCATTGACCTGGCCACCACGCAGGGTGACTCCACCGACAACCGCAAATAAAGTGCGGAAGTTTTTCACTTTGATCCATGTCCGATGGCGCGCTCCGATGTGGTAGCGACCCATTTTTTCTTTGATCACAATGCCTTCCATCCCCTGCTCCTGCATGACCTGATACAGATGCACAGCGGATGCATGGTTCTCGACCAAGCGAACCTGTTCGGACGGCTGGATCATGTCGAAGAGTCGCTCTTGACGGGTCGTGAGCGGCTCTTCGACCAGCCAGCGGTCATCGGCGTACAGCAAGTCGAACACCATAAAGTAGATCGGAATCTGACGGGTCAGCAGGCGAATCTTATCGGTGCGGGTGGCGAGGTCGCGCTTTAATATGTTAGTAAACGTCGGCTTGCTCCCCTGCCCCAGCGCCACGATCTCCCCATCGAGGATCAGAGAGCGCGCTTTGACCTGCCCTTTCAAGTCCTGAAGTTCCGGATACTGCTCTGTCCGTTCGTTTTTGCGGCGATTGAAAAGGCGAAGTCCTGTTGCATCCAGATAGGCCAACATGCGGACACCGTCCCACTTGATCTGCGCGATGCAGTTCGGATCATCAAACGGCTTGTCCACCATGAAGAGCGCCATCGGCTCAAACGGCTGCGGCAGGCTCATTCGGCCGTTTTGCGCCGGCGTCGCTTGGGCTTGGCATCTGTTGTCGCGTCATCAGCAACTGAGCTTAGCACAAACTGCCTCTCCCCCACAGCCACAGCTCGTTCCGCCTCGCCACCGCCGCGCGTGAAATTGAGACTCTCCTGCAGCGCTTTCATCAAATCGTGAATCTCATCACGTTTCGGCTCCGCAGCCAGTATGACCTCTGCACCTTCGACCTTTTGCTGGATCACATCGAGCAGTGTCGCCCGATATTCATTCGTATACTGCTCGGGATCAAACTCGGTGACGAGGCTTTCGATCAACTGCTTGGCCATGTTCACTTCCCGCTCGTCCAGTTCGATGTCGGTCGGCACGGACGGAATCTGGCTGGATGAGCGCACTTCCTCCGGATAGAAGATCGTCTCCATCACGATCACATCCACATATGTTCGCAACACGGCCAACTGCTGATTGGAACGGATGATCAGCTTGGCGATGGCAATCTTGCCCGTTTCGGCAATCGCTTGACGCAAGAGCGCATACGCTTTGTTACCAGTGTCTTGTGGCGCTAAATAGTAGGATTTATTAAAATAGATCGGATCGATCTCTTGCAGATCGACGAAGCTTTGAATGTCGATCGTCTTCGTCTTTTGTGGCACAAAACTTTCCATCTCTTCGTCCGAAAACACCACATACTGCCCATCCTGATACTCATAGCCCTTGACCACTTCCCCCCACTCAATTTCACGCTCGCAGGTAGGACAAGTGCGGATATTTTTCACCGGCGTGTGGCATTCGCTGTGGAGATAGCGAAACTTGATGTCTTTATCTTCTGTCGCAGCAAACATTTTGACAGGGACGTTGACCAAGCCAAACGAGATCGAGCCTTTCCACATCGTATGCAGGTGCACCCACTCCTTCTCAGGTTTGGGTCTAGTATGTGTCAGGATGTAAAAAACCCCTCATGGAATCCATGAGAGGCTTGACTTACTATCTATTCTTGGATGTAATACGCCAACGCGTGCAATTCGGTCGTCACATCGGTGCTGCGCAGATGGACATCGGGCGGCACCAACAGTGAGACGGGCGCAAAGTTCAAAATGCCCTTGACTCCAGCTTGAACCAGACGGTCGGCCACCCCTTGCGCATATGGCGCCGGGACGGTGATCATGCCGATGCGAATATCCAGTTCCTGCACCGCAGTCTCCAACTCGTCGATATGTTGGATGGTCAGGCTGCCAACGTGTTTCCCGATCTTCTCTGGGTCTGTGTCGAAGATCGCGGCGATCATTAGTTTCTCTTCCGTGTATCGGTTGTAATTGGACAGGGCGATCCCGAGATGACCTGCACCAACTAATGCGACGTTTACGTGACGGTCAAGCTTGAGAATCTGTCTGATCTTTTCAACCAAGTACACAACTTCATAACCGATACCCTTGCGTCCAAACTCACCAAAGTACGCGAGGTCTTTGCGAATCTGTGCAGGATTCATATCGAGTTTCTGACCCAATTCATAGGATGAGACCGTGCGAATGTTCATCTCTTGCAGCATTTGTAAACAACGAAGATAGACCGGCAGGCGTCGTATGACCGCTTCCGAAATTTTAGGCGTCTTCAGGTAGACCCCTCCCGATTGCGACTTGTACCCTAATCAATTCGCTATCTTCGCCCAAAATCCTGCGCTTACGAGGTGAGCTTGGTCAATTTTTTGTTGGAATAAAAGGTGAGCAATTTGCGTTTGACGCGGCACAGCGCATTGTCAACCGCTTTGGTCGTCGTCCCCATCTCGTCGGCGATTTCCTTGTAGGTATTGTGGTCCACATACAAGGTTAACACCTTCAGTTCAAACGGAGATAAAGAACCGGCCAGTTCTTCGCGCAGCTCTTTCAGTTGTTCGCGCACGAGGAACACATACTCCGGATCACAGATCGCCGGGCCCGGCAAGGTATCCATCAACGTTCTGTCGGTGTCCTCTTCATACATTGGTCGGTTGAGCGACAGGTAATAGTTGAGTGGCTGGTGTTTCAGCCGCATCGCTGTTTTAATCGCAGTGATCAATTGACGGGTGATGCAGATCTCTGCAAAGGCGCGAAACGGAATCTGGCGTTCCTGCTGAAAATCGCGAATCGCTTTATACAAACCAATCATGCCTTCTTGAATCAGGTCTTCGCTATCTGCACCTGCGATAAAATAAGAGCGCGCTTTCATACGCACAATCCCATGAAAACTATGCAAAATATCTTCCACAGCATATTCATCACCAAGTTGTGCGCGCAGCACTTTTTCTTCGAATGTATCGTCGGCACACGCTGCTTGAACGGTTGTTGCCGTGAAACGCTCTTCTGCACTTGCCATTACCATTGCCACCGCGATCACCTCAAGTTCATCTGCTTACTGTTCAACTTACCTCATAAAATCTATTAATTTATCATAATCTTAACTTCTCTCATTAAGAATCGTCAAATCACGAAAAACGCCGATATTTCGAATTTAACTCCTGATTTGACCACTACATTGATCTTTTTCGACAATCCTGCATAGTTGGAGAAAATTCCGAAAACACTGTCGAAAAAGAAAGAATGATAGAGAAAAGGAAGGATTCCCTTGAAATCCTTCCCATTTTTCGCCTTAAAGTGGCGATTTTAGCCAATTATAGACGGTGCGCAAAACTTCCCGTTCGTTCCCTTGATAGAACCAGGGACCTGGCAATGACTTGATAAAATGGCGCCCGTATCGCGATTCGACGATGCGGCGGTCGTACACGACGATGGCCCCACGGTCGCGCTTGGTGCGAATCAGACGGCCAAACCCTTGTTTAAAGCGGATGATCGCCTGTGGGACGCTGTAGTCCATAAACGAATTGCGACCTTCCCGCTCCAACTTTTCGGTACGCGCTTCCACCACCGGCTGATTGGGCGGCCAGAACGGCAGGCGCGCAATCACCAGCAGCGACAATGCATCACCTGGAATATCGACGCCTTCCCAGAAGGAATTCGCACCAAACAATACGGCTCGCTCCTGGCGTTGGAACTCGCTGATCAGGCGGTGACGCGACGTGGATTCGATGTTGTGTGCCAATAGAGTTATGCCATGCTCGGCCAGCATCGGTTTGGTCTTGTGATACGTTTCACGCAACATCCGATGTGAGGTGAACAAGACGAGCATCCGCCCTTGCGAGGCGCGAGCGAGGTTGGTCAGCGATTCAGCAAATGAGGTGGTGAACACGTCTTCGCTGACCCCTTTGACTGGGAGCGCATCGGCAGGCACACAAAGCAACGATTGTTTTTTGTAATCGAACGGTGACTCGACCTGCAATTGCAACAAGCGATCGATCTTCTCCGACTCGGTCAGCCCGAGCTGCCGGATCGTGTACTTGAAATCTTGGTTGATCGTAAGCGTCGCCGAGGCGAGCACCACGCTTTCCTTTTTGGAAAACAGATGGGTGTGCAACAGCGGCGCGACATCGATCGGCGCGGAGTTGAGGAAGACGACGGGACGCATGGTCCGGTCCTCCGCCTCCATCCACAAGACGGAGGTCTCGCTTCCGACGGAGCGCAAGAAGGTAGCAAGACCTTGCCAGCCCCCGTCCAACTCCTTGACTTGTCCGCTTACGTCGGTGAGCAACCCTGCGTACATCTCATCGCGCATCAAGTCCTCCGAATACTCTTCCACCTTCGAAGCGAGTCGTCTGAATGATTGTACGTCCGTTTGCAGGTTCTCACTGGATGAGGCGATGGCCTTCCATGCGTTTTCCGCCTCCTCCACTTCAAACGTCTCCGTCCGCAGGCGTAGCGTATAGCGCCCCCCATCAGTTCCGGTCGAATATTTGATCACAAAATCTTGCAACAGGCGGAATACCTCTTCATTGGAGTCGCGCAGGTCACCGATTTGCTCCACCATCTTTTCAACGGTGGCGCGCAGGTCGCTGTAGACGCCTCCATCCCCGTTTTGCAGCAAATCAATTTTTTGCAAAAGCTGATACAACAGCCCTTTGTTTTTATCGCGGAACAGTCGATTCAACGCCCCGTACATTTGAAAATAGGACACTTCATCACCCAGGTGCTTGGTTGCTTCGTCTTCCATATGGTGTGCCTCGTCGAGGACGAGGTATTGATAACCGGGCAAAACGTTGTGATCCGCTTTGACATCGGTCAGCACCAGCGAGTGGTTGGTGATGATCACGTCGGCGTTTTGCGCTTGGGCCCGCGCCCGATGGTAGTAGCAGTTGCGAAACCACGGACACGCTTTATTGATACAGGAATCGGACGCAGACGAGACTTTGTTCCAACCGTCCGCTTGCGAGCCTGACAAAGTCAATTCTTCACGGTCCCCTGCTCTTGTTTCCAACAGCCAAGTCAGCATGCGGACATGAAACGTCATCTCTTGGTGATCGGTGATCAGCCCTGGATGGTTGACCCCAGTCGCAACTTTTCGCATGCACAGGTAGTTGCTGCGCCCTTTGAACACGGTGATGTCAAACGGAAACGGCACCACTTCCTGTAGCAAGGGCACATCGCGTTCACGAAGCTGCTCTTGCAGATTGATCGTGTGGGTCGCGACGACGACACGTTCACCTGCGGCCTTCGCATAATAGACAGCAGGAATCAGGTAGGCGAGCGACTTCCCCGTCCCCGTCCCCGCTTCGACGATCAGGTGTTTGTTGTCTTGAAAGGCTTCCGATACGGCGCGCAGCATCTGCATCTGCGGCGGTCGCTCCTCATAGCCCGGCATCAGATCTGACATCGGACCGCCTTTCGCTAACACTTTTTCCACCTCATCCGCAGAAAAAGCAAACATCCCACCCGTCTCATTTTCCTTGACTCCGATCTCTACCGGACGGTGCATCAGGCGGTCGATGGTGACACAGCCCTCCGGTTCGTCGATCTTCAGAAGCGATGTATTCGATTCGGCCAGACGACGGAAGAAGTGGCGCAGTGGCCAGTCGCTATATTCGGTCAAGCCGTGGATTTGTTGCAAAATCAAATATGGCAGGTCGGCCGCACGTTCCAGCAAGAGCAGAAACATCGCTGCGGTCGCCTCGGCGTCAGACAGCGCTCGGTGTGCCTGTTCGTGCGCCAGTGCAAAGCGTTCCGTCAGCGAACCGAGTGAAAAACTGGCCTCGCGCGGCCACACGATCTGGGCCAAGGTGACCGTGTCGATCACCTCGCCAACATAGCGCAAATAACCGCACTCTTCGAGCGCTTCATTTAAAAAGCCCAGATCAAATTCGGCATTGTGCGCGACGAGGATGCCATCGCCTATAAATTTCAAAAAATCATCGATCACAGCTTCCAGTTCCGGTGCGCCTGCCAGATCCGCATCGGTGATTCCGGTCAGATCGCGAATGTGTGCCGGAAGCGCTTTGTTCCGTTTGATAAGTGTTTGATACTGATCGGTGACGCGCCCCGCTTCAATCTTCACCGCACCAATTTCGATGATGTCGTCGCGGGACGGCTCTAATCCGGTGGTCTCGAGGTCAAACACGATATATGTCTCGGACACGCTTGGGGTCAGCTCCTATTTATCGTATGAACTAGACCTGTTCGCCTCTTGTTCGGGGAAATCCTGCCTACCGAAACAAACTCGCTCTTGGTAAAAAAAGAAGAAGTGGCGACAGGCACCACTTCTCCTCTTTGCCCGCTTCGGGGCAGAATATACATTTAGTTCATCATGAAAACTGGCTTTTTCGATTCGGCCGTCTTCACCACGAGCACCGGATACGAGATCACTTCTGGATGTGCATTGCCTTTTTCCGGAGCTTTGACGTTTGCGTTGACGAAGAAAGCGCCGTCCGATTCGCCGAGGGAGGTCAGTTCAACCGAGTAGCCCGGGTTCGGAGCCTCACCGCCTGCGATCACCAGATAACGAACACCATCTTCAACTACCGTGTAGACACCCGGCTCCGTTTTGTTTTCTTTGACCACGGTGTTTACCGTCTCCGGATACAAACCGGTCACCACTTCATAAGCGGCAGGCTTGGCAACCGAGCTGGCGCGCTCGAGTACCTTATCGAGCAACACAGCCGCTTCGCCTTTGGAGAGTTTGGACTTCGGCGAGAATTTGCCCTGCCCATCACCGACCATGATGCCGAGCTTGTAGAGGTAATGAACCGCACTCTTTTGCTGTTCGGAGATGCCCTGTGTATCGTTGAAAGGATAGAGCAGGTTAGCGCCGTTAATGCCAGTATTCAGTGCAGGGAGCAGATCGGCGAGCCAAACGGCAGCGTCAAGACGAGTCATCGCAGATGCCGGCTCCGGTGCGCCGTCTTTTTTGCCCAGGATGCGATTGGTCCAGATTTGGAAATCATCCTTGGTGATCTCCTTATTCGGCTCGAATACGTCCGCTTCATTTCTGGTGAGGACGCCAGCATTGAGCAAGTGATCCAGCGCGAATTTCGACCAGTGACCACTGACGGCAGGTACTTCAGGTGCACCAATCATGATGCGGTGAAGATCCGGGTCGTATGTTACAACCGGATCGATATTCGGTTGATAGATCGTGATCGCCACCTGATCCGGTCCCTGAACTTTCGGGCCATCAACAACGGCAAACGCGGAAGTAGATGTCATCAACAGACCTGCGGCAACCAACATCGAAATCGCTTTTGGGGATTTCATATTAATTCCTCCTTAGAATGTTAATTATTAAATGTTGTTTTTAGGATTCTCTATACTGTAAGATGCTTACAGAGTGGAAATAGTTTCATCTTCTCGAAAAGTTTTTTTGAAATAAAGAAAGATCGACCACAGGGCCGATCTTTTCTCGTGCTATTCGTGGGTTTGCACCATCTCGGAAACCGTCGTGAGCCGCCTGCACGTCGCGAAACACTGGTCGGCACGCTCCTGTTGGCCGAGCGCATAGTGCGCAACCCCTTTGAAAAAGAGTGACTCGATGCAGGTGCGCTCGTAGACGAGAGCGGCGTTGAAGTAGCGCAACGCCTGCAGATAGGCTTCCTCTTCGAGCGCGAGGCGCCCGAGGTGGAACAGTCCCATTTTTTTTTCGTTCGTTCCATCGCGGGCGACGAGCTGCAAGAGCTGCTCCTTTGCTTCAGCGCGCTTGCCCATCCTGCTCCAGGTGCGGGCTAGCCCCGACAAAGCGTAGACATCGCGGGCGTTTTGAGTGAGCAACGCCGCAAAACAGCGTTCCGCTTCCACAAAATCTTGGCGATGGTACGCGGCCCACCCCAAATTGAACATGCCTTGGCGGTCGTTTGGTTTGAACGAAAGCTGCTTTTGAAACAGCGCGAAAGCCTGATCATGATCGCCGGTACGCATTTTGATCCAGCCAAGCCCCCCATATGCGGCGGCCGACTCCGGATGATAGCGGAGCGCCTTTTGGTACAGCGCGTAGGCTTGCTCAGCTTGCCCCATCTGTTCGGAGAGCCGGGCAAATTCGAGGATCAGTTCTTCGTGCGCCCCATTCAGATCATAAGCCCGAGCCAAATGACGATAAGCCCGTTCGCCATTGCCGAGCTGGACGTAGATCAATCCGCAAAAACGATGCGCTTCCCAGTCGTCCGGAGCGAGGATCAGTGCGCGCTGGTAGCTCATCAAAGCCTCTTTATGCTGACCGAGGTTAAAGTGACAGCAGCCCATATTGAACTCGATGTCGCGATAGTCGGGAACCAGTTGGCGGGCCGCTTCAAATTCGATCAACGCTTGGCGATACTGACCTTGTGCCGCAAAAATGTGTCCAAACGTACCGTGCACAGTGGCGCGAATCAAATCGTCGCCTTCCTCGAGCTGGAGCAGGTTGAGATGCTTGCTCGCCTCTTCGTACTGCTCTTCCGCCAAATACCCAAAGGCGAGGTAGAGCCGAGCGATCGTAAACGATTCGTCAATCTCGATGACCCGTCTGAACTCATCCATCGCCTCTTTGAACATCAACAGGTCGAAAAACCCGATGCCACGGCGAAACGAGCGCACCATCTGCTCATCGATCGGACGAATCGATGTACCTTCCCCAAGTGACAGGATCAATTTTTTTTGTGGTGCGGTGCTGTTCGCTTGGTCGTTTGTGGTCACGTCCTCTAGGTCAGTTTGAGCTGATTCGAAGTGCTCAACGCTTGTCTGTGCTTCCTGTTCAACTTGCGAAGCGACGGTGGGAAGGTAGGGATGTTGCATCGTCGACAGTTTTTGCTGCATGATCTGCAACTCCTGGGTCGGCAAGGTGCCATCGAGATCCAGACTGAACGCTTCTCCGAGTTCGGTGACGCGCTCCTCAAAGCTGAGCCATCGTTCGACAAACGTATCGCAGGCGCTGCGCAATGCGACCAGTTCTTCCCCAAGGATTTGCCTTTGTTCTGGATCGGCGTTGTGCAATTGGACTTCGATGCGGTCCACAGCGCGGTTCAGCAACATAAATGGTTTTTCAAACATCACAAAAAGCCTCCCGTATGCCCTACTTACTACTTCCTAGTTTAGGCGCGGGAGGCTATTTTTATCCAAGATTTTTAAATTAGACGATCGTACCGTGCGTTTCGCTAAGCATGTCGATGATTTTGTTCTCTCGGTCCATCAGCGCGACGGTAGGTTGGTGTTTTCTCGCCTCTTCGTCCGACATGGTCGCATAGGAGATGATGATCACCGTATCCCCTGGTTGGACAAGACGTGCGGCCGCGCCGTTCAGACAGATGACGCCCGAACCGCGTGCACCAGAGATCACGTAGGTCTCCAAGCGAGCGCCATTGTTGTTGTTGACGATCTGCACTTTTTCATTTTCTAAAATGTCTACCGCATCCAAAATGTCCTGATCGATCGTGATCGATCCGACATAGTTGAGGTTGGCCTCTGTCACCGTCGCGCGGTGAATTTTCGATTTCATCATCGTACGAAACATAACCCGAATCTCCTTTTTCTGGGGGACTAACGAATTTTCAAGACAATATTGTCGATCAGCCGCGTTTGGCCAAAGCGCACAGCCAAGGCGAGCAAGGCGGGCTGGTCGATGGTCATGATCGGCGAAAGATCGCGGAAGTTGAGAATTTCCACATAGTCGATATCGGCCAGCGGCGCTGTTTGGATCTGTTCGCGGATCGCCTGTTTGAGTTGCACGACATCGCGCACCCCGTCTGCCACCATCCGCTCGGCCATCTGCAAAGACGCATGGAGCACGAGCGCCTGCTGACGCTCATCCGCAGAAAGAAAGACGTTGCGGGAACTCATCGCGAGGCCATCAACTTCTCGTAGAATCGGGCAGGGCACGATCTCGACCGGAATGTTCAGGTCATCGACCATCGTTTGCAAAACAGCGACCTGCTGAGCATCTTTCATGCCAAAAAACGCTTGGTCCGGCTGGACGATGTTGAACAGCTTGGAGACGACTGTCGCCACGCCGCGGAAATGGCCAGGGCGCGAGGCACCGCACAACTGGACGGTGACTTCATCCACTTCAACTCGGGTGAGCACGCTCCCCTTGCTGCGCGGATACATTTCGTTCACATCGGGCGCGAAGATGATGTGGCAACCTGCCTGTTCAGCCATCTTCGCATCACGCTCTAAGTCGCGTGGGTAACGTTCGAAGTCTTCGTTAGGCCCAAATTGCAAAGGGTTGACAAAGATACTCATCACGACCGTCTCACATTGCGCTTTGGCTGCGCGAAGCAATGACAGATGGCCGTCATGCAAGTAGCCCATCGTGGGCACGAAACCGATCGTATGGCCTTTCGCGCGTTGTTCGCGCACGTATTTGCGGATCTCCTGAATCGTATGGACGATGATCATTGCGGCTGTTAGCTCCTCTGCGTGATCTCGTTCTGTAGTCTCTCCAAAACATCGTCATTCATTTTAAAGCCGTGCTCAGTGCCCGGAAACACGTGATCGCGCACTTCTTGTACATAGCTTTCAACAGCTGTGGTCATGTCGGTGAACAGCTCGCCATATTTTTTCGCAAACTTTGGCAGGTAGCGGTCGGTGATGCCGAGCATGTCATGAATGACGAGCACCTGTCCATCGGTGCCCTCTCCTGCCCCGATGCCGATTGTCGGGATGGTCAGGTGTTCGGAAATCAAGCGGGCTAGCGGGGTCGGAACACATTCGAGGACGATCGCGAAGCATCCGGCCTCTTGTAGCAGCAAGGCGTCTTCATAGATGCGCAGAGCGCTCTCGTAGTCTTTGCCTTGCACTTTAAAGCCACCGAGTTGGTTGACCATCTGCGGCTGCAGTCCGATGTGGCCCACTACCGGGATGCCGGCGCGCACAATCGCCTGCACTTGGTCGAGCACTTCGCGGCCGCCTTCGAGTTTGACCGCATCTGCAAAGCCCTCTTGGATCAAGCGTCCTGCGTTGCGCACCGTCTCTGGCGTGGAGATGTGATAGGACAGGAAGGGCAGATCGGTGACGATCATCGTGTGTTTCGAACCGCGTGTAACCGCTTTCGTGTGGTGGATCATGTCTTCCATTGTGACGGGCAATGTGGTGTCATATCCCAGTACCACCATGCCGAGCGAATCGCCGACAAGGATCATGTCAGCTCCGCCCTCTTCCGCCACGCGGGCTGTCGGATAATCGTAGGCGGTGAGCATGACGATCTTCCGTTGTTCCTTTTTCATCGCCCGCAGTGAGATCGTCGTTGCTTTTGTGGTTGTCATTGTCAGACTCCTCCATTCGGTGGTCTGCCAAAAGCCAAAAAAGACTCCTAACGCCGTGATAGAGGCCGCAAAGAGTCCTGTCAGATACAAGAGTTTGTCTTTGTCCTGTCTCGGTCCGCATTCGGCTCAGAGCAGATTCAGTTGAAATTTCTTGAGCTACATGTTGCAAACGGAGTACAGTTCACTTTCATGATACCGGCTCCAATGTCAGTATACATTGGAATGGAATGTCTGTATAGTATTCGCGATTACACTTGAAACATGTCGATCACGTAAACATGATGTCAGCCGAGTAGATCTTTTTATGCGCGCCGTCCGGCAGTTCGATCAGCAGTACACCGAATTCGTCGATGTCGAGTGCACGCCCTTCGATCGTACCCTGCGCTGTGTGGGCAATGATGTTGTTGCCAAGCGTGATGTTGTGCGCCTTCCACTCCTCACGAAGCGTGCCGAAGCCGCCGTCAGCAACATATTGGCGGTAGAGCGGTTCCAGTTCTTCCAAGACGGTCTGCACAACTTTTGCACGCGCGATGGGCGTGCCCTTGACCGCTTGCAACGAGGTGGCGATGTGCTCGATGTCCGCAGGGAAGTCGGCTTGCGGGATGTTGACATTGATGCCGATGCCGAGCACGAGGTGGTGAATCTGATCGAACTCCGCATGCATCTCCGTCAAAATGCCACAGCATTTTTTCTGATTGAAGAGGATATCGTTCGGCCATTTGATGCCCGCTTGCACGCCCGTCAGTCGGGTCAATGCCCTCGCCAGCGCAATCGCAGTCACCAGCGTGATCTGTGCCGCATGCGCCAAAGGCAGTTCCGGCCGCAAGATCAGCGACATCCACACCCCCGACTGCGGCGGAGAAAACCAATCCCGTCCTCGACGACCTCTCCCTTGCTGCTGCTCGTCGGCGATGACGAGCGTCCCTTCGATCGCCCCGTTGTTGGCGAGCTCTCGTGCTAGGTTGTTGGTCGAATCGATCGTTTCGCGGTAGACGATGCTCTGTCCAAGCAAGGTCGTGGACAGGCCGTCGCGAAGTTCGACTGCGGTGACCAGATCGGGCGAGCTTTGCAAGCGGTATCCACGATTTCGCACCGCTTCAATCTGATAGCCTGCGTCTTGCAACTCTTTTATGTGTTTCCAAATCGCAGTTCGCGATACGCCGAGCGAATTGCACATCGTTTCGCCAGAAACAAAATCGCCCGGTTGCTCACGGAGCATTTGGAGAATCGTTGCTTGCATGAGAATCCCACCTTATGTATGCAAATTGATCGGGGTCCAGCGAAAGCCTTTATACCCTTGATCATGTTCTTCCTTGCGCAGTCCTATCACACACTCATCTTTACACGTAATCGATCATAACCTACCTGTGCGGCGTTTGCTACCGATCCGCTCAAAATCCCCTTGTACTCAAGCGTAACAATTGCGCGTTTCATCTACCAGCGCAACCATACGGCCGTCGAAACTACCGACGATCAACCGCTCCCGGAATCGAGCCTGCAAACGACTGCTCCTCTACCCTTTGGAAATAACCCGAAGTTCAGGTGCAAAAATGAGATCAGGTAGCTGGCACCTTCCCGAGTTGCTTTGGTGCAACAACTGTCTTCTTCTCGATTCGATAAGTAGGGTTTGCATCATAAATTGCTTAGCAATCAAGGAGTTCTGCAAATTGGGCAGAACTCTTCTTGCATTTTGATTCGCCCTCACTATACTGAAAGTATCACTTGAAACAGGCGGTGACCTATGACCTTTCCTGTCTACCTGCATCTTGGCTCACTGACCATTCACCCGCACTTCCTCTTTGAAACGCTCGCCTACATGATCGGTTTTCGCGTGTACCTCTACACCCGAAGCAAGGAACGAACTCCTGTCGATAAAGCGCTCTATGTGATCGCGGGGGCGATCGTCGGCGCGGCGTTAGGGTCGAAGATCTTGTATTGGTTGGAAGATCCGGCGCAGACGATGCAGCGATGGAATGATCTCGTTTATTTAATGGAAGGAAAGACGATCGTCGGCGGGCTGCTCGGCGGCTTGATCGGAGTGGAGATCGCCAAGAAGATGATCGGATGGACGCGCTCGACAGGAGATGACTTTGCCTTGCCCCTGATCCTCGGGATGATGATCGGACGCATCGGGTGTTTTCTCACTGGTTTGAGCGACCACACCTATGGAACGGAAACTACATGGTTTACCGGAGTCGATTTTGGAGACGGGGTCTTGCGCCATCCCACACAGTTGTATGAGATTGCGTTTTTGGCTGTGCTGGGTGCTGCGCTAATTGCGGTAAGGAAGCGTCCACAACTACATAACGGCGCGCTGTTTCAGTTTTTTATGATCGGATATTTGGGGTTCCGGCTGGTCATCGACTTTATCAAACCGACGCCTCACCCCTACCTCATCCTCAACAACATCCAGCTCGCCTGCATCGCAGGGTTGATCTATTACATCTTGCTGATCAGAAGGCAGAAAAAGGAGAATACTCATGCCGAAAAATCGTCCCTACCTGTTTTATGAGTTGACCAACAGCATCTGCGCCACTTGTTTTCGTAAGGTTGAAGCAAAAGTCATCTTTCAGGACGAAAAGGTCTACCTCCACAAGCACTGCTTCCACCATGGTCCAGAGAAAGTGTTGATATCGACCGATATCGAATATTACAAGCTGTGCCGTGAATATCTCAAACCCTCGGAGATGCCGCTGGTCTGGAATACGCCGATCAAATACGGCTGTCCGTACGACTGCGGACTCTGCCCGGATCATGAACAGCACAGCTGCTTGACGCTGGTCGAGATCATCGAAAAGTGCAACCTGCAATGCCCGATCTGCTACGCGGAGTCCTCTCCTCATGTTGACAAGGTTCGCTCGCTCGAAGAGGTCGAACGCATGCTCGATGCGGTCGTGCGCAATGAGGGCGAGCCTGATATCGTGCAAATTTCGGGCGGTGAACCGACGATCCATCCGCAGTTTTTTGAAATTTTGGACCTGGCCAAATCGAAGCCGATCAAACACCTCATGCTCAACACCAATGGCGTTCGCATCGCTCAGGACCGCGAGTTTGTGAAACGTTTGGCCACGTATACGCCGGGCTTTGAAATCTATTTACAGTTCGACTCGTTCGAGGAAGATGTGTTGCGCGAACTGCGCGGGGCCGATCTGCGGGAGATTCGGCGCAAGGCGATCGAGCATCTCAATGAGTTCAACATCTCCACTACGCTCGTCGTCACGCTGAAAAAAGGACTCAACGACCATGAGATCGGCTCGATCATCCAATATGGCCTCAAGCAGCGCGCGGTGCGCGGCGTCACGTTTCAGCCGATTCAAGCGGCTGGGCGTCTGGAGGAATTTGATCCGGCGACCGACCGCTTGACCTTGAGCGAAGTGCGCCAAAGCATCATCGACCAATCGGAAGTATTTGGGGCGAAAGACATGATTCCGGTCCCCTGCCACCCCGATTCGCTGGCGATGGGCTATGCATTAAAATTTGGCGATGAAGTGATTCCGCTGACCGGGTTGATCAACCCGGATGTGCTCCTTCAGGGCGGTCGCAACACGATCGTGTTTGAGCAGGATGAGACGCTGAAAAGCAGAGTGTTCGAACTTTTCTCCACCTCCCACTCCCCCGAATCACAAGCCCTGTCTTTGAAAAATTTGCTCTGCTGCCTACCGCTGGTCGCTGTGCCAGAGCAGTTGAGCTATGACAATGTGTTTCGCGTGTTGATCATGCAGTTCCTCGATCCGCATAACTTCGATGTCCGTTCGGTCAAAAAATCGTGTGTGCACATCGTTCATCCTGACGGGAGGATCATTCCGTTCGACACGTACAACATGTTTTATCGCGGCGACAAAGAAGAGTTGTTGCAGAAGCTTCGCGATGAACGCACACCGATCCAAGTGGAGCAGCAGTCCTAAAAACACGGCCAAAACTGCATCATCTGACCTCTACAGCACGTGCGATCTTCATCCTGCCGCCACTTCGCGTCGATCGTGTTCGTGGCGGGGATGTTGCGCACACGTTTTCCATCGTTCCACGTGGTTCGGAGATTATTTCATAAAGGAGCGAGAGGCATGGCAAAACCCAATTCGACTGTTAATTTTTTTCTAGGCTTTGGCTTGGTCATCGTCGGACATCTCTTCCAACTTCTCGTGACGTTACTCGGCATCCCCGTTGTGTTTCTCGTCGGGGTCGTTCAATTGATCTATGTGATCCCGCTGATCATCTGGGCTCGCCGCAACCCGAGCCGAGCTGGCATGGTGCCAGGCATCTTGGTATCGGCAGGCATCGCCTTCCTCTTGAACGCGGCCTGTTTTGGATTGCTGTTTAGCATCGCGTAACCGTAGCGGTGATGTGATCAGCACCTACACACAACAGAAAAAACCCTTTCGCTTAGCAAGGGCCCGCATACAAAGGACTGCCCTCTTTGCTTTACACAAAGAGGGCAGCTTTTGTTTCGGTCAGCATGTAGGACATGACACAAACGATCTATCGTAACAACTGGTAGTAGCTCCAGAGGCTGAAATCGTTCTCGCACCAGCAACGAAAAAGGATCAGGGCAGCAGGAGTTTCACACATTCGGTCTGGTCGCGAGCGGCACCTTGTTGCTGCGCCGCCAGCTTAAACAACTGCTCAGCCAGCGCCCCCATCGGGATCGAAACATCGAATTGATCGGCCAACGAATGGGCCAAATCCAAATCTTTGATCCTGACCGCCAAAGAGGTCGATACCACATCACTTGGATTGATCAACCGTTCAAACAGCACGCCCATATACGTTGAATAGCCGCGCATTGAAGAGAGGGCCTCATGCATCAACGTTAGATCGAGCCCAGCCTGTTTCCCGATCGCCGCCACTTCAGCCGCCGCCAGCATATGAATGCTCTCCGCCAAGTTGTTCAAGACTTTTAGCAGTTGCGCTTTTCCGCCTTCTCCCACATACAGCAGCTTGCTCGTCAGTTCACCTAACACATCGCGCTGCTGTGCAAACACTTCTTCCCGACCTGCGACCAGCGCCCCAAGCGTGCCCTTGCGCCCTCCTTCGCGCCCGCCGGAGACCGGGACTTCCAGATAATCAAGTCCAGCCGCCTCCAATCGCTGATGCAACGAAACGGCGAACTCCGGAGCCACGGTGCTCATATCGATCACGCACAGCCCCTTGCGACCACTGGCCACTACGCCACGCTCGGGATCGAACAGCAGCGATTCGGCCGCGTCTTGACCTTTCACACACAAAAACAACAGATCACACGTCTCAGCCAATTCCCGAGGCGAACTCGCGACCGCAACGCCCAACTGCTCAGCTTTCTGTACGGTCCGGTTATACACAACTACCTCATAACCCCGTTCCAATAGCCTTGCGACCACAGCAGAACCTAACACCCCGGTTCCAATCCAGCCGATTCTCTTCACCATCTTCGCCACCCTTCAACGTCTAGCTCTGGCCCTTGTTCTGCTCAAGCAGCTGATCCACCTGCTTCATCACAAGCTCGGTGATCGCCTGTTGCTCTTGCATCGAATTCACCACTTCCCAGCCAAACCGCTCCGACCACTGCAGCATCCGCTTGCGCAACTTGGTCTGGTGCTCGATAAACGACTCCGGCCGACATTCCGGGTCCCGCCCGCACTCATAGACATTAAAATCATCCTTCCGCTCCAAAGCCACCTCCGGCAACACATCAAAATAAAACGTCAGATCGGCCGGGCGAAACTGTTGCGCCGTCAGCTCAATCCACTCTGGCGAGCACCCATACTCAATCTCCACCGCCGCATGCTTCATCCAGTACCCGTCCAGCAAATACACGACGTTCGGGTCATCCAAATCGTCCCGCGTCATCGTGATCCCAATCGCCCAGAACAAAAACATCGCTCGACTGTGCCCTTCCATCTCCCCGACCGCATTTTTCAAATCTTCCAGCTCAATGTTGATCATGCGGCACTCTCTAAACTTCTCATGATCCCGAATCTCCCATTTATCCAGCACCTTCACCTGCAGCCCGCGCTCCTGCAAGATTTGCTGAACCGCCTTCACCTGCGTGCTCTTACCTGCCCCGTCACATCCCGAAAACGCAATCAACATCTACAGCAATCCCCCTCTATTCTCTTGTGCCCAAGGCCGAATCATCGTGCCTACAGGCTCGGGCTCAAACAACGCTGGCAGCAATGCCTCCGCCTTCCTTCCGCTGGTGATCACACCTTCCACTCCCTGCTCCGCCAAGCGCAACAGAGCTTCCAGCTTATTTTTCATTCCGCCTGTGATATCCGGCTTTTGCGAAGGCCCCGCACAGCGCAGCACCTCCTGAAAATTTGCACGCGTCACTTCAGGAATCACCGTCTGCTGCCCATCCGTTCCGATTTGCATCACTCCCTCAACATCGGTCAGCATCACCATCCGCCGGAGAGACATCCGCTCGACAAACAACTCGGGCAAATTATCACTCGAAAAAATGATAAACTGCTGCTCCTCATCAAAGACCAGGTCGCCCGAGAAAACGGGCAGCACCCCCATCGACAGCACGTGCTCCACCGGCTCCACAAAAAAACGCTGGGGCCGTTTGTTTTTCGTCACCACATACCCGCTGGTCTGGAACGGATAGCAAGGCACTCCCTCTTCCCGAAAAATCTGGGTCACCAGCGACAACCACTCAAACATCTTCACCGTCATCATCGACAGGTCCGTATCTTTCCACGGCAGGGAAGCATCCTTCAAGTGATAGCGAACCGGCACTGCATTCCCATACGAGCCTCCGCCGACGATCAGGATCAAGTTGCCACGCAGCCGCTCCCACTCCTTGGCGATCGTGCGCGCATACTGCCGCACCATCTCCTGATTCGGCGCACAGTAGCCGTCCTTATCGGTCAGCAAACTCCCTCCAATCTTGACTACATTCATCGAACTCACCCTCTTCCTGCCGCCGTGTGAAACCGCTCCACGAGCTCCTGTGGCGTCCACTTGATGCGCTTGCCGATCGGCTCTGTGCGCGGCTCGATCAAGGCTTGTACAAACGTCAACCCAGCCAGACCGTCCAGCTTCCCAAAATCGGCTTCCTCCTGCACATGCACAGCATGGCGGTATCCGGCCGCAACAGCGACGCCTACCATGTTTTCAAACTGCACAGGTTTCTGCCCGCCTGTGCTTTCATACAGCCGATTATCCAGCACGACATGCACCAAATTCTGCGGCTGTTCCGAGGTGATCATCGCAATGATGCCAAGGTTCATCATGAAGGAGCCGTCGCCGTCCAGCACGACGATCGTACGCTCGGGATGAGTCAGTGCCAACCCCAATCCAACCGGTGCTGCCATTCCCATCGACCCCAGCATATAAAAATGATCTTCGCTATCATGCAGATTGAATAATTCCCGTGATATATATCCACAAGTGCTCACATAGAGTGCATTCGGGTATCGATCCAACACCGCTTTCATCGCATCTTTCATCTTCATCATCATTCACCTCACACCGCTTGTCGAATTAACAGAGCTACTGGCTTATGCAATTCCTCGATCTGATGCAAACACGCCTCCACACTCGCTTCTGGCGTCTCCGGGTCCAACAGCACATAGGTGATGCCCACCGCGTCCAACACATGGAGCAGGCGTTCACCGATGATGTCATGCTCCACCGCATCATTCATACCTTCCGCTCCACGCCACGAGATCACCATCAGGTTGGGAATATCGTAGATCAAAGACATCGACGTCAAAACGTTTAGACAATAGCCCAAACCGGAGTTCTGCATCAGCACCACAGTCTTCTCACCACCCAGATACATCCCAGCTGCCAGCCCCAGTGCCGAATCTTCACGCACTGCGCTCACATAGCGCAAGCGCGGTTTCTCTTGTCGCATCTCCTCCTCCAACAAGCGAAAGGCGCCCTTAAGCAATGAGCATGGGACACCAGTAAACGCACGATATCCATTATCTAACAACGTCGATATAATCCGCTCCGCAACTTGATTCATTTAAATTTCCCCTTCGTTTAGTAGGTTATAACAATTATAATATAGATACTCACGGAACTAAAGTGTTAACTTTCAGAAAATTACCACCCAACAAATAGAAAAACCTCCTCCCTAGTGGGTGGAGGTCGTTTGCACTACAGGTTCGCTCGATTTGCCATACTTCTTGACCACCGGGAGGAAAAACGCCGCCATCGCGATCAGCATCTCCAGCGAACCAAAGCCGAGTTTTCACTCGGCAGTCGCTTGAAATCCGCAATCGTCGATCGCTTGTTGAAAATCGTGCAGGGAAGCGGCGCGTTCATCATAGCTGACCGTCACTTCAGCATCGTGATAATTGATCGTCACTTCTTGAATCCCAAAAACTTGGCGCAGTGCGTGGCCAATTTTTTCACAATCGCCAGGATGGCTCATGCCTTTGACAAACAGTTTGTGGATCGCCATCCTACTCCCCCCCTTTCTTTGCGCCCATTCCGCGCAAGAAGTTGAGCAACATCGAAAGGGACGACGATACTTCCGGATCGCGCACTCCTTTGATCAGATCGAACACCCCTGTTTTTTTGTTTTTCGGTTCTGGCTCGGTCGGCACGGCATGCTCGACGCCAGCGGCCAGCGAAGCGAGCAGTGTTTGCAGTTTGTTCGGATCGAGCTGACCGAGAAATTGCAGGGTGCTCATCCCGTTTTTGATCATGTTTTGAGCACCCGACTTGTTCAGTTGATTCATGCCGATCACGCCGATCTTGTGGCGGCTCTTCAGCGCACCTTGCGCCATTTCCAAGGTACCCGCATCATGCAGTTCACCGAGCACATCCAAGAAGGTGAGCAACGCGTCTTTGTGCTGTACGACCGCGCCCAGCACTTCTTTTAACGCATCCGCTTCCTGTTCAGCTTGACTTGGCACCCGCTTTTCGATCTGCGTCGTCGCTTTAGCCACGATGTCCACCTCCTGTGATCTCTTCGGAGATCGGTATGTAATCGTCGCGCTGCCACTTTTCTTCGATGCGAACGCCCAGTTGCGGCTGACGGTTGCCGAAGCGATGGTTCCACTTCGGAAGCGGACGCTCACCACTTTGCTCCAGCACTTCCATCTTCACGCTCATCTCTTTGTAGTTCGGTGTATGTGTCACTTTGTCGTGATAAGAAGAGGTCAATTTGTTGACCGCGCCTTCGCCGCGCGAGTTCATCGTGATGTACAGCTCACGTCCGCGCACTCGGTCGGTCACTTCAACCTGAACTTTGACACTGCCGTATGGTGAGGTCAACCGCACCAGCGCGCCGGAGCGAATACCGCGCTCCTCTGCCAACTCCGGCGAGATTTCCAGCCATTCGCGCGGCACTTTGTGCGACAGACCCTCCGATTTATAGGTCATGTTGCCTTCATGGAAATGTTCGAGCAGGCGGCCGTTGTTCAGATGCAGATCATATTCCTCCCCTGGATCGAATGGAGGTGTCCACTCGACCGGGAACAAGCGCGCTTTGCCATCGGGGAACTCGAACTTCTCTGTAAACAATAGCGGTGTATCACTGCCGTCCGCTTTGACCGGCCAAACTTGAGAATTCCAATGCTCCAAGCGATCGTAGGACACTCCCGCAAAAATTGGGGCCAGCGATGCTGCTTCCTCCATGATGTCGGACGGGCTTTGGTACTTCCAGTTCGCGCCGAGTCGGTTGGCGACCAACTGAATGATCTCCCAGTCCGGTTTGGCATCACCGAGCGGGTCGAGCGCTTTGTAAAAACGCTGGATACGGCGCTCCGTGTTGGTGAACGTCCCTTCTTTTTCCAAGCTTGGTGCGGCCGGCAATACCACATCGGCAAATTGTGCTGTGCGCGTGAAGAAGATGTCCTGCACGACAAAGAACTCCATCTGCTCAAACGCCGAATCGACATGGTTGGAGTTTGAATCGACCAGCCCCATGTCTTCCCCGAACAGGTACATCGCTTTCAGCTTGCCAGAATGGATCGTTTCGATCATCTGATGGTTGTTCAGCCCCGGTTCCACAGACAGCTTGACCTTCCATGCCTGTTCATATTTGGCCCGAACCGCATCGTTTTCCACCGCTTCATACCCAGGGAACCACGCGGGCATCGTGCCAAAATCGCAGGCGCCTTGCACATTGTTATGTCCGCGCAGCGGATAGGCACCTGTGCCTTCTCGACCATAGTTGCCTGTGATCAATAGCAGGTTGGAGATCGCCGTAGACGTGTCGGTGCCGCCTAAGTGCTGAGTGACGCCCATCGCCCACGCGATGCAGACCGATTTCGCTTCCTGAACCATCGTAGCAATCTCGATCAACTGCTCAGAAGTCAGGCCCGTTTTCTCGCTGGCATAGTCAAGCGTATACGGTGCGAGCGATGCTCTGTACTCTTCTAAGCCATGAACACGCTCGTTCAAAAACGCGCGGTCTTCCAACCCTTGGTCGAGGATGTATTTCGTCACCGCCGACAGCCAGATCAGGTCGGTACCCGGATTTGGGCGGAGGAACAAATCGGCACGCTCGCCAAGTTCGTGTTTGCGCAGATCGAGCACGAGCAGTTTTTGCCCGCGCAGCTTTTGCGCCCGCTTGATCCGCGTCGCCAACACCGGATGCGATTCGGCAGGATTGGCCCCGATCACCACGACGAGATCGGCGGCAGCGAGGTCTCTGATCGTCCCGGAATCGCCACCGATGCCGACGGTGCGCATCAGTCCTGCCGTCGCAGGTGACTGGCAGTAGCGCGAGCAGTTGTCCACGTTGTTCGTGCCCATGATCGCTCGGGCAAACTTTTGAAAGATGAAATTCTCTTCGTTTGAACATTTCGAGGAAGCGATATATCCAATCGAATCCGGACCGTGTAGATTTTTGATCGCCGATAATTTTTCTGCGATCAGGTCGAGTGCTTCCTCCCATGTCGCTTCGACAAACTTGTCCCCTTGGCGGATCAGCGGGGTGGTCAACCGCTCTTCACTGTTGATGAAGTCCCAGCCAAACTTGCCTTTCACGCAGGTCGAAATGCCATTGACCGGCGCCTCGGCCTGTGGTTCGATCTTGAGGATTTTGCGGTCCTTCGTCCACACTTCAAACGCGCAACCGACCCCGCAGTAGGTGCAAACTGTCTTTGTGCGCTTGATTCGCGTGTCGCGCATCGCCGATTCGATCTCGGAGATCGCAAAAATTTCCTGATAGCCTGGCTCCACCGCTTTGGTCAGATCGATCATCGGCAGGAGCAAATCATTCGGAATGCCCGTCAGATAGCCCGCTTCGCCGAGCATCGATTTTTCCATCAGCGCATTGCACGGGCAGACGGTCACACAATGTCCGCAGGAGACGCAGGAGCTTTCATCGATCGGACGGCCACCATCCCACAGCACGCGGGGTTGCTCCATGCTCCAATCGATGGTCAGCGTTTCATTGACTTGCAAATCTTGACACGCCTCCACACAGCGTGCACACAGGATGCACTGATCTGGCTCATAGCGATAGAACGGGTGCGAGTTGTCCGGTGGATACGGTTTCGGTGTGAACTCATATTTGTTGTGCTCGACTTGCAGATACTCGGCCGTGTTATGCACCGTACAGTTGCCGTTGTTATTGTCACAGACGGTGCAATACAACTCGTGGTTTTTCAAAATCCGCTGCATCGCTTCCAACTGTGCCGCTTTCGCAAGGTCGGAGTTGGAATTGACCGTCATGCCTGGCTCAACCGCAGTCGAGCAGGCGCGTTTCAATTCCCCGTCGATCTCCACCATACAGGTGTCACAGCTTTGGATCGGGCCGAGGTTGTTGTGGTAACAGATATGCGGCATGTAAAAGTCATGCGACTCTGCCACTTGCAGTACCGTATCGCCTTGTTTGCAAATAAATTCTTGATCGTTGATTCGTATCGAAAATTGCTGATCGCTCATCAGTAGCACCGCCTGTCCGGTCGTTCTTTAACAATTCCAGTATTGCCAGCATTTGCATGAGGATATGCTGCGGATATAATGGTACGCAGGAGGTGTGTAAACTTGCGCAACATCGTGATCAAACGTCCCGTGCTCACCTACGCGGACGGTGTTGTCGAACACCGTGAAGACCAAGTGGTGACCGAATATCCGCTGACGATCTTTCTAAATGAGGAAGAGTTTGCCACATTGGTCTGCACACCGGAGCATCTGGAACAGCTCACGGTGGGCTTTTTGGCCTCTGAAGGTGTGATCACCAGCTTCGGTGACATCAAAAGTCTGCTCGTCGAGGAAACGCGCGGGTTGGTCCATGTGGAAACAAACCGCGTGAATGCGCTTTCAAAAAACTTGCACTCGAAGCGCTACCTCACCTCTTGTTGCGGAAAGAGCCGCCAAAGCTTCTATTTTTACAATGATGCCAAAACGGCTAAAAAGATCACCGCTAGACGCGTCACGCTGACCTATCAGGACTGTTTCGCCCTGATGAAAAAAATGCAGGGCGGAGCTGACATCTTCCGCGAAACGGGCGGCGTGCACAATGCGGCGCTCTGCGATGCGTCGGGCATCATCCTCGCCCGCATGGACATCGGCCGGCACAACGCACTCGATAAAATCTATGGCTACTGCCTGCAACACGAGATCGCGCTCGACGACAAAGTGATCGTCTTCTCAGGCCGAGTCTCTTCCGAAGTGCTCCTGAAAGCAGCCAAAATCGGTTGCGAAATCGTGCTCTCCAAATCGGCCCCTACCGAACTTGCACTCGACCTTGCCGAAGAGCTTGGGATCACCGTGGTCGGATTTATTCGCAACCGCTCCTTAAATGTCTATACCCATCCAGAACGCATTCGTTCCTAAGATTGGTAATTCAAGATGAGACTGAAAATTCCTGCCCCTTTTTCGCTGACAAGAACCACTTCCCAAGCGCAAAACAGGATCGAAATTAACGAAAATGAAACGACCCTAGCTCGTTTGAAGATCGAGCTAGGGTCGCATCGGGTACTTTGTTTACTTCCTGTCCGCTTGACAGGGATACGCTTAGTCAGGTGCTCCTGTTACATCTATCGAACGATCAGCACCGGAAGTTTTGCATAGTGGAGAACTTTCGCCGAGACGCTGCCGAGCAGAACCGATTCGACCACGCCATGTCCTTCTGCGCCAAGGGCGAGGAGGTCGTAGCCACCCGCTTCCGCTTCCTTGAGGATGACCTCAGCAGGAATGCCCGTCTTGGTCAGGTGTCTGACACGATCTTCTTGTGAGAATCGGTCGACCGCGCGGGCCGAAGGGGTATCTTCTGCACCCTCACCCGAGTCCTGCTTGAGATCGTAGTCGAATTGATAGCCAACCGGGGCGTAGGCGGCAACGATCGAAGTGGTTACCGGTTGGTGAGCGTACAGGAAGGTAATTTCTACTTCCGGCAGCGCATCGTGCGTTTCGATTGCCCATGCGAGCGCTTTGTCTGAAGCTTGGGAGCCATCGAGGGCGACAAGGATTTTTTTAAACATCAGAAGTTCCTCCTCATCCGTGGTAACTTGATTTCTACTTTTATTGTATGCCCACATCCAAACGCTGTAAGTCGGGAGCTTCCCTGATTTTGGAGCGTGAAAACCCTGACCTCAACTCGGCACGGAACTGGTGTTACCCCAAACCTCCCCCCGATTCTGGCACCCTACGCACCCACAAAAAAAGCGCGATGAGCCTTCTTTTGGCCATGCGCTTTTCCTGTTCATGCGTATTTTCAAACTTATGACTTTGGCAGTGGGCTCGCAAATGTCAACGCGGCTCTCACCCTTGATGAGTTCACACAGCGGCAACCAATCAAACCACATGATGCACGCGGGAGAAACGTTTCGTCACATCGGACAACTCGAGCCAAAACTCTCCACTGTCTGCTTCCGATGCCTGAATCTTACCGGAGAAGAACTTCTTGCTGTACGCCCGTCCGTAGTGTCCCCAAGGATTGCGCAACCGCACGTACTTCACTCCACTTTCTTCCTTGTAGGCAAGGACGGAGTACGCATGGTTGCCGACCAATCCTTTCGCCATCTCCTCGCCACCGCTGTGCCCAAAACCAAAGATCGTTTTTTTCGAAGGCGAGGCGATCTTCTCTTGCGTATCGATCGTGATCGCTCTTCCTGCATCTAGCGCTGTCTTAATCGTGTTAAATACCCCGAGCTGTGTCGCGGTGTACTTGCCCGTACCTCGCTTGCCAGAATACATTTTATTTTGCGCAAGATAGGTGAGCATGATCGCAATCAACGGTGCCGAGACGCCCTTTTGTTCCAGTAAGGCTTTCACTTCCTCTTGATAAACATGTTTATTCTCTTCATGCATCTTCTGGAGTCCATCCTTGATGTCGGGGTTCATAAAGATCTCCATCTGTTGATCCGGCGTCAACAACGCTTTCAGTCCCCGATCAAACAGCCAATCTCCGCTGCTCACCATCTGATCGTAGGTCTCGACACGCCCATATTGGGCTTCAGTCCCGGTGAGATGCTCAAAGGCAAACCCAGATTGACCGCTTGCGATTTGCTCGAAAGTGTTTGCCCTAAGCGGGAGACGCTCTGCTGTCCTGCCATGATAACCGGCGGCCGCGTACGCTTTTTCTAGAATTTGTACCCATAGCGACCCTTGTGCGTTCTCATCGCGACTCACTTTTGGTGTAACCCGCCTGACGACCGACTTTTCAACGGTCACTTCCCGAGGCGTAAACGACTTCGTGCCGCCATTCTCTTGCACATCGAAGAGCCGAACTGTCACCGTATTGTTCCCGTTGTCCTTCATCATTTGTGTGATCAGCGCAGGCGACTTGTGGACTAGGCTACAGACCGCGGCCAAAAGATAGCAATCGCCAATAAAGCCCTGTCTGACATCGTCCAGCTTCGGCGGGTGCGGGAACAAAGGATGGACCTCCATGCCCTGTCCAATCATCTCGTAGCGCAATGCCGGATCGAACTGCGAATTGTTGATCGTCTCCACGGCAGTACGCTCCACATACCCCTCCTGAAAAGCCAAATAGTTAGCAGTTCCCATGATCGCAGGATTCGGACGAACTTTATAATAATCGGCCGCATTCGCACCGTCAGGGCCAATGGTGTCGATTTGATATTCACAAATATAGCCTTTTCTCGCGACCCCGATCGTGTTGCCGATCTGATCGTAGATCCTCGCGTTCGTGGAAAAATAGCCTCCGAATATTTTATCAGTTCCCGAATCGGGCTTCTTTTTCGTCAACAAAGGATTGGCAGCCAGTTCCATAGGCAACTGCGGAACCAAGTCTCCATGACCGTCCATCTCTTTCCACTCGGCAGAAATCCGTCTCAGCAAGTCATTGAACGCGCTCGAACGTTTTCCCCATATATTAAAATCCATCGTTGCCTTGTCTTTGTTCGCCGCGAGATACTCGCTTTCCCACTTCGTAATCAACGGGTTGAGCGCAAGCAAGATCTGTTCTCGCTCTGGTGATTGGGCCTGTAATTTCGAGTATTCAACGACGAGCGCACAGATTTTGCCCCACGTCCCCTTATCGGGCGCATGTTCGTCTGACGGCCAGGTACTAAAGCTGGCGGGGGTCCTCTGCAACGGTTGCTGACTCTGTAGGTATTGGACGGTCATCCGATTGCCGACCGTTTTTTGCATCTGCACCAGCCGATCGAGCGAAGAGATGCCTGCCCTCTGCTTTTGATCGGCAGGAGAAGTTGCTCGCGAATGATGCTTCAGCGAATTGTTTGATTTCCCAGCAGAAGAGCGCATTCGATCACCTCAACTTTAATCATCAAATCTATTGATTAAACATAGCACAAAACGTGAACACAAAAAAGTGGCCGCACGGAAAAGTTAGTATTTTTCAACACCTACCAAAGTTGTTGATTGATACCGATGTGTGTCAGTCAGTTCGATAAAAAAAGCCCCTGCGCAAGCAGGGGCTACGGCAAAGTGCCGTATCAATTTGGAAGATATCGGGTTAGGCTTCTTCCCTTTCATCGTACGTCAGATTGATATCCGTTTCTATCAGGGAATTCCCTGAACTTTGTCTCAGGGTTTGCTCGCCCATCAAACCTTACCGGATAAAGCGCACATGTTGAATCAGTCCATCTGCGATCTGGTACACCGCGACGACATGCGACATTTCCGTGGTGCCAGGACGTCCCGTCACATTTTCTTCGTCGAGGACATAGTTGCCGACGACGATACGAGAGACTAACGTACAGTGCAGGTCAGGGCTTTGTGCGAACATGTGCGCATAGCTTTTGTACATCGCATCCCAGCCCTGCATCATGACGTTGCCAGCCGCATCTTCGACGACAACATCAGGGGCATAGCAAGCCATAAAGGCTTCGATGTCACCTCGATTATAGGCTTCGAGCTGGCGTTGTGCCGGAAGGGTGAGATCAAGATTAGTCATCAGAAAATCAATCCTCTCATCGTTGTCTGCGCTACGAGTTGCTGGTGAGGTTGTCATCTTCTGCGAATCTCAACCGTACCGCGTAGCACTACTTTTGCTAGATGCCTGCATCATACTGGCACGTTTACGTCTGCCCTGCCTTTCGATCGGTAGAAAGAGCACGGTTTTGACTGGTCAGCAGAGGGTCTTTTCCAGTTCGATCTCGTCTTGAATTTTGATCCCGTCGTTTCCGATCAACGGAATTTGCGGCTTGATCTTCCGCGCCGCTTCGACCGCAAAGCGATAGATTTGCACAAGGTCGTAGCCACGCTTTTGGTAGAATTTCAAAGCGTGCAAGTTGTCATTGGTCGTGATCAGCCAGATGCGGCGAAGACCTTGCTCCTGAGCGACTTCCTCCGTCGCCGTCAGCAGCGCGCTGCCGATGCCACTCCCCTCACATAGCGAGTCGAGGGAGATGACTTCCAATTCGTCTTCGGAGATGAGATATGTGATCAACCCGACCGGTTCGGCCCCTTGTAGGGCGACAAATCCGGGCAGTTGGTCACAGTGGTGAATCCCTTTGGAGTACACCATTTGCGTGCTGCCCCACTGTTTCACAAGAAAGTCACGAAGCCAGCTGTGATCAGCAGGCACTAAAGGGCGGATCATAATGTTTTGCATCGATGTCACTCTTCCCTTGCGATTTCCAACTAGGATAGCATCTTTAGTTCGTTATCGGAAGCAGTTTGTATTCGTTGACCTGATGCGCTTGTACATCTTCGGCACGAAAATACATCGATTTGTATTTCCCATCCAACCAGAGATGACTTTGGTCTTTGTAGTGTTTGCTGCCCAATTGACCGGATGCCCCCATCTCCATCACATCTTCCGCCGCGGCCGGGTCGGCCATGTCGATCGTAAACCGCCACGGCGCGCCAAAACCTGCTCGGAACGGATTGTCGATGCGGGAGTAGGCGGCGGCGTTGACCGTGACATGACTACCACCGTAGGGATACGGGCCATCATCGAACAGCAGATGGAGCGGCTTGATGTCGCCAAACGCGTGGCGGAAGGTCAGTTGGTGAACATCGCCCCACGTCCATTTGGCAGGCTCCGCTCCTGCTCGTTCCTGCAAAAACGCAACAGCGGCGCGGAAACCCTGTTCGACCGCCTGTTCTTTGGTCAGTCCTGTCCCGGCCAACCATTTCGGGCTTTGGTCGAGCATCAAGGTGTCAAAAGCGTTGACCGACAATCCTGTCGCCACATACTCGTAGAACAGTTCCTCTCCGAGCTGTGGTTGATAGACCTGTTCGATCGTTTTGTTGAGCATGGCGTGGTAGATCGCCGGACCCGCTTGGTCCGGGTTGTCCCACGGATCTTTGGCCCACTCTTTCAAAATTTGTAAGGCCGCGCTCTCCGCTTTATTCCACATTCCTTTTTCCAAGATCGGCAGCCACAAGGGCACGTTTTGTACGGCCTGGAGATTTTTCCAATCGAGTTGCATCTGTTGCATGTCAGCAAGCGTCAGTTTGTCTTTCGCTTCGATCATCTCTTCGATCCGTTTGGCGCGGTAGGGAGCGGCCCACTCATAAGTGATCAGATAGGGGTCGTCCGCTTCGGCGATGATCTTGTTGTTGGCCGTTGCGATGAAGCCTTGCTCTGGGTTAAACGTATGCGGCAGATCTTCCCAAGCGATGTAGGAGGTCCACTCAAACTCGTCGGTCCAGCCCGGCACGGGAAGCAGCCCGTCCCCTTTTTTGCGAACGGGGATTTTACCAGCCAACTGGTAGGCGATGTTGCCTTCGACGTCCGCATAGACGACATTTTGCGCCGGAGCGCTGAACCGTTGTAACGCCGTTTCGAACTGTTCCCAGTTTTGCGCCTTGTTCATGGCGAGCATCGCAGAGATTTCATCATGAAACTCATAGGTGCTCCATTTGAGCGACAGTGGGGCGGAAACGGGAATCCCTTCGACGATGTCGGTGATGATCGGGCCTTGGCGGGTGATGATGTTTTCAAAGCGCACCGGATCGCCACCCTTGACTTTGATCTCTTCTTGGATGACTTTGGCATCCTCATACTTGCCCATGTACTCAAATTGGTGTGGGTTATTCGGGTTCGGCTTTTGAATATAGAGGTCTTGCACGTCCGGATAGACGTTCGTGAACCCCCAAGCAAGCTTGTCGTTGTGACCGACGATCACGCCGGGCACGCCAGGGAAAATCACCCCTGATACGTTGTACAGATTAGGCACGACAAGATGATTTTGATAGAAGACGGATGGCGCTTGCAAGGAGAGATGCATGTCGTTGGCAAGCAGTGGCTTGCCAGATGCGCTTTTGTTGCCGGAAACGACCCAGTTGTTGCTGCCCAAACTCTCCCCTGGAATGCCCAATTCCTTCAGACCAGCCTTGGCTTGGTGCAGTTGTGCCACCGCTTCCGGGGCGATCGAGAATGGCGACGCTTGAGCCGCTTGGGCGGGCGCTTGCTCGGACGACTCTTTGAGCACGCGGGCGTCTTGCGGCGCATACTCGGCGATCAAGGTCAGCGCTTTTTCACGGCCGACCTGATCACCAGCCGCACTGAGAAACAGTTCGGTGAACATGTTGCCGCCAAGGTCCCACGCCATCATCTTCGAAATGCTGAGCGAATCGGCGATCGTCCACGGTTCAGGATCGATCGAAAAGATACCATATTCGAAGGGCATATCTTTTTGCTCGAGAAAAGCATTTACGCCGTCCGCATAAGCTTGCAGATTCTGCTTGGAGGTAGCGTCCAGACTGTTCACTGCCGCTTCGGCAACGCGGTGCATGCCAAGCGTGCGGTACATCCGATCGGTGGTGACAAGATCCTCTCCAAATAGTTCGGACAGTCGGCCCGCTGCACCGCGTCGGGACAGTTCCATCTGCCACAGACGGTCTTGAGCGTGTGCAAAGCCTTGCGCGAACAGCAGGTCGCGCTCCGTTTCAGCGTAGAGATGCGAAACACCGTATTCATCGCGGAGCAGACGCACCGGTTTTTCCACGGCGGTCAACACTTCACCGTCTAGATCGGCCAGCGAGTCCTGGACGTACCAGTAACCGCCGCCGCTAACGACTGCCGTAAGTCCGAGCAAGCTGGACAGCGAAGTGATCATGATTTTTTTCAGCACGTGCGCTCGCTCCTTTCCTTTTCATGAGATTCTAAGCTGTGCGCGCAGGCACAGCTTAGAATCGGGTGTGATCAGCGTGAACGTTCGGTCAGCACCGCTCGCATCGTCGCAGCCAGCGTTTTCACATGCGGTTGTTGCACCACCGTGTAGTGATTGCCCGGCACGTCATAACTGACAGCTTCACAGCCCAGACCCTGCCACTCCGACAACGCGGTCGCAGGCAGGCTGCCCTGTTCGGCGCGCAGCAGGACGAGAGGAACGTCTGCTGGCTGTGGTTGGTAGCGGCAGAGCGCGGTGATATTCGCGCGATAGACGTGGAACATGCGCTCGAGATCGTGCAGTTCGAACGAATCGGAAAGCACGCGATGGGCGCGCGCGACTTGGAGCGCTCGACGCAGGATGTCCGTTGCGCTCAGCCTTTCATTTTGACCCGCTTCCACCTCTACTTCGTCTGCCAAGGCGAAGCGTCCCGCAAGGTCTTGCACAAAACCGAGCGCCAACTCGGCTTCGTCCAGTTCTGCGACCGTCTCGCCAACAGCGGTCGGCATCCGCGTGTCGAGCAGCAGCACTCGCTCCACTCGTTCGCCGAGCCGCACCAGTTGCGCGGCCATCTCATAGGCGACCGCTCCACCAAACGACCAACCTGCAAGCAGATAAGGTCCTTGGGGTTGGACGGCGCGCACGCTTTCGATGTAGCGAGCGGCCATCGTTTGTACATCGGTGAGCGGAGCACTGCCCGGCTCCAGCCCTTGTGCTTGCAAGGCGAAGATTGGGCGTTCGCGTAGCTCAGCGCTGAGTTCTAGATAGCTGAAAGCGTTGCCGCTGACCGCATGGACAAGGATCAGCGGGGTCATTCCCGCCGTTCCTGCGTTCAACTTGACGAGCGGCGAATGCTCGATCACCGCCTCCGATGTGCCTTGGCGCACCAATTCAGCCAATTGTTCGACGGTCGGATGCTGGAACAGGCTGGCCATCTGCAGGCGCATCCCCAACCGCTTTTCTACTTCGGCCAGCAGGCGCACGGCGAGCAACGAGTGTCCGCCGATGGTGAAGAAGTCATCTTCGATACCGACTCGCGCTTGTCCCAACACATCTTGCCAAACTGTGGCAAGCTGCCATTCCAGTTCGTCGCGCGGTGGGACATACTGTACCCCTGCTCGATTCCATTCCGGTTTTGGCAAGGCTCGACGGTCGATTTTGCCGTTCGGACTAAGCGGCCAGCGCTCCACCATCACAAACGCGGACGGTACCATCGGACCTGGTAACACCGCTTGCAGGGAACTGCGCAGTTCGCTTGCGCCCACCTGACTGGCAGGCAGAATGTAGGCGATCAGACGCTTTTGTCCCTGCTCGTCAGCGTGCACCAGACAGATGCTCTCTGCGACCGTAGGAAGTTTGGTTAAAGCTGCTTCAACTTCGCCCAATTCGACGCGGAACCCACGGATTTTCACCTGCTGGTCGGCGCGGCCGAGGAACTCGATGTTTCCATCCGGAAGGTAGCGGGCCATGTCCCCCGTCTTGTACAGCACCTCACCCGAATCTGGCTTCAGCGGATGCGGGATGAATTTTTCAGCCGTCAGTTCGGGCTGATTGCGGTAGCCCCGCGCCAAGCCGATCCCGCCGAGATAGATCTCCCCGTACACCCCGATCGGCACCGGGTTCAGATGGCGGTCAAAGATGTACGTCGATGTGTTTTGCACCGGTCGGCCGATCGGGGTGACCCGGTCTTTGACCTGCTGCGGATCGAACACGTAAAGATCCGATGCGATGCTCGCTTCGGTCGGGCCGTAACCGTTGATGATCGTAACGCCCGGAATCTGTCGGTGCAGTTGCTCCAACAGCCGTTCGCGGATCGGTTCGACCCCGACGATCATTCGACGCAGGCTGGTGCTGTTGCCGCTCGCCAGCCAGTTGGCAAATTCTTTGAGCAAAAAGGGCGGCAGGTAGGCGCTGTGGATTTCGTTTTGCCACAGCCAGCGGAAGAATGCATCGCTGTCTGTGCGCACCGTTTCTGGCACGATCTGCACAGTCGCTCCGTGCAGCAGCGCGCTGAAGATTTCCAAAACGGAGACGTCAAATCCTACGCTCGTCCAAACTGAACAATTGTCGCCCGTCCGCACCGCTCGTTTGTGCTGGAGATCGGCGATCAGGTTGATCGGGCCTCTCTGAATACATTCGACCCCTTTTGGCACCCCGGTCGTACCCGATGTGTACAAAATGTAGAACAGGTCGTCAGGACGATTCACTGAGCTAGGATTGTCCATCGATTCCTGTGCAAACTGGGCTTCGTGAGCATCGAGCAGAATCGTTTCTGCTCCTGCGCCTTGCAAAAGGGGTTGCAAATGCGCTTCGGTGAGCAACAGATGCGGATGTGCATCAGTCAACATCAGTTGGAGACGCTCCGCCGGGTGTGTGATATCGAGCGGCAGGTAAGCGGCCCCTGCCTTTAAAATGCCGAGCATGCCGATGATCATCTGTGCTGACCGCTCCGTGCACAAGGCGATCACCGACTCCCTGCCCGCGCCTTTTTTGCGCAGATAATGCGCAAGGGAGTTCGCTTTGCCGTTCAGTTCTTCGTAGGTGAGCGAAATCTTATCCGCCACCACGGCGAGCGCGTGCGGTGTGCGCAACGCTTGTTGCTCGAACAGTTGCTGGATGCAGACCTGTTCTGGGTACTCACCTTGCGTTTCATTCCACGTCCCCAACAACTGACTGCGTTCTGCGGCAGACAGCAAGGTGAGGTCGCCAAGCGCTTTCTGTGGCGCATCGACAATGCTTTCCAGCAGATTACGGAAATGTCCGATCATTCGGCTGATCGTCGTCGCGTCAAACAGATCGGTGTTGTATTCGAACGCACCGTTCAGCTGTCCGTCCACCTCTTCCAGTGCGAGGGACAGTTCGAATTTCGCAGTGTTGCGCACAAGCGACAGTTCATCGATCGCAAGCCCTTGCAGTTGGAGCGGCTGTTCCGGCACGTTTTGCAGTGCGAACATCACTTGGAACAGCGGTGTTCGGGAAGCGTCGCGGTCGGTCGCGAGCATTTCGACGAGCTGTTCGAACGGCACATCCTGATGCGCGAACGCCCCAAGTGCCGTTTCGCGGACACGGGTCAGCAAGTCGAGGAAAGACGGCGCGCCAGAAAGATCGGTGCGCATGACCAGCGTGTTGATAAAGAAGCCGATGATTCGTTCGGTCGCTTCGCTCTGACGTCCCGCGACCGGTGTGCCGACTGCGATGTCCTCCTGCCCGCTGTAGCGCATGAGCAACGTTTGGTACGCGGCGAGCAACGTCATGAACAAGGTGACGTCCTGCTCGTTGCTGAGCTGTTGTAACTTCGCGGTCAGCCCTGCGTCGATCGCAAACATCTCCACTGCGCCGTTGTGGGTCTGAACAGGCGGATGTGGACGGTCGGTCGGAAGTTGCAGAACGGGCAGTTCACTTCCCAATTGCCGCTTCCAGTACGACAGTTGGCGTTCCATCTCCACTCCTTGCAACCACTGGCGCTGCCAAGCTGCAAAATCGGCATACCGAACGGGAACCTGAGGCAATTGCTGTAACAGAGATTCGCCTTCGCCGCCTTGCAGATGTGCGACATAGAGCGCCGACAGCTCCTCAGCAAAGATGCTGAGCGACCAGCCGTCCGAAATGATGTGATGCATCGTGACGACGAACAGATGCTCCTCCACTTCCACTTGCAGCAGTTGGAAACGCACGAGCGGACCGGTTTGCAAATCGAATGGCATGTCGGTTGCCCGTTGCACCAGCTCATGTGCGGTTTGCTCTCGCTTCGCAGAAGCGAGTTCGCGCAAGTCGTGGAAGTCGAGCAACGGCCCTGCAGAAGCAGGAGCGATCACTTGCACGACGCCCGCTTCGCTCTCTTGGAAAGAGGTTCGCAACGACTCATGGCGTTGTACGAGCAACAGCAAGCTGTTCTCGAATGCGCGACGATCGAGCTGACCTGTCAAGCGAACGGCAAACGGCATGTTGTACAACGAGTTGGACGAAAGCATCTGCTCCAACAGCCACAGGCGCTGTTGAGCAAAGGACAGCGGCAAGGCTTGACCATCTGCGATCACCGGAATCGTTTGTCCGTCCGCTTCCGGCTGCAGGTGCAAAATGGCTTCCGCTAACCCGGCCACCGTAGGGGCTTCAAACAAGGTGCGCAGCGGAACTCGTTTTTGCAACCGCGCGTTCAGACGGGAGATCATCTGCACCGCCCGCAGCGAGTGACCGCCCAAGCGGAAGAAGTTGTCGGTCACACCGATCTCTTCATGTCCCAGCACTTCAGCCCAGATGCTTACAATCTGTTCTTCGAGCGGAGTGCGCGGCAGGACGTGCATCTGCGTTTTATCAATGCTGGCGCTCGGCTCGGGAAGCGCGTTGCGGTCGATCTTTCCGTTTGGTGTCAGCGGGAACTGCTCCAAGACGAGAAAAGCATCTGGCAACATATAAGACGGCAACTTGCTCTGCACGAAGAGCGACAGGTCCTCGACGCCTTGCAATTGTGGGGCGATCAGGTACGCAACCAGCCGTTTGTTGCCCGTTTTGTCAGCGCGTGCGGTCACCAACGCCTGGTTGATGTGCGGATGGAGGCTAAGTGCCGCTTCAATGTCCCCTGTCTCGATGCGGAATCCGCGAATCTTCACTTGGTTGTCGAGACGGTCGAGGTATTCCAACGTGCCACAGGCAAGCCAGCGCACCGCATCACCCGTTTTGTACAGCGTATCTTCCCCATCGAACGGGCTGGGCAAGAAGCGTTCTGCTGTCAGGTCCGGTCGGTTCAGGTAACCTCTGGCGATGCCATGTCCGCCAAGATACAGTTCACCCGACACGCCGACAGGAACAGGCTGTAGCTTTTGATCGAGCACGTAGGCGCGGGTGTTGGCGATCGGACGGCCGATCGGCATCGGGCGCTTCACTTCCTCGACGCGGTGAACGGTAGCCCAGATCGTCGCTTCTGTCGGTCCGTACAGGTTGTACAGCGGGGCTTGCAGATCGAGCAAGTTAGCCGCAAGCTCTGCAGATAACGCCTCCCCGCCGACGAGCATGCGCAGGCGCGATGAATTGGTCCAGCCTACAGCGAGCAACATCTGCCACGTGACCGGTGTCGCTTGCAAGACGGTCACCTGCTTTTCATCGAGCAGACGCGCCAACCGTTCGCCGTCGCCTACGGTCGCTCGGTCGGCGAGGACAATTTGGGCACCACAGATCAAAGGCAGATACAGTTCCAGTCCGGCGATGTCAAAAGACAAGGAAGTGACAGCACACAGCACGTCTTGCGCTGTGAACTCCAACTCGTGTTGCATTGCCAGCAGGAAGTTGCTCAAACTGCGGTGTTCAATCGCCACGCCTTTCGGTGTCCCTGTCGAGCCCGATGTGTAGATGACATAAGCGAGATCGTGCTCCGCTACCGACACCTGCAGATTCTCCGCAGGGAACGCGGTCAACGGCTCTCCGTCCTCGAGATCGATCACTTGCGCGCCATGCGGCGGCAAGCTGGTCGCCAGCGCACTTTTCGTGACGAGGAGCGACGCTTGCGAATCTTCGAGCATCAAGTGCAGGCGTTCCTGCGGATAGGTCGGGTCGAGCGGCACGTAGGCGCTGCCCGCCTTCAGAATGCCGAGCACGCCGATCAGCAGGTCCAGTGAGCGCTCGAGACAGATCCCGATCAGTTGGTCTGGGCCTGCTCCCCGCTCTCGAAGCAGATGGGCCAGGCGGTTTGCTCGCTCGTTGAGCTCTTCATAAGTCAGACTCTCTCCGTTGCATACGATGGCGCGTGCAAGAGGTGTTTGTTGCACTTGCGCTTCGAACAGTCGATGAACGGGCAGGTGTGACGGCACGTCTCGCTCCGTCGAGTTCCAATCGTGTAGCAGTTGCGAACGCTCTGCGTCGTTCAAGAGCGGCAGTTGCGAGATCGGTTGCGTCGGATCGTGCACGATCGCATCAAGCAGCGTGTGGAAATGTCCGAGCAAGCGTTCGATCGTGGCCGCCTCGAACAGGTCGGTGTTGTATTCAAACACCCCAGTCAGCGTCTCCTCTTCTACCGTCATATACAGAGAGAGGTCGAACTTCGCCGTGGTGTGCTCAAACTCGAATGCGCTCATCCTCACATCTTGCAGAGCAAAATCGGTCGCGGTCGGCATGTTTTGCAAAGCGAAGAACGTCTGGAACAGCGGAGAGCGACTCATGTCGCGTTCCAACTCAAGCTCATCGACCAACTTTTCGAACGGCAGATCCTGGTGTGCAAATGCTTCCAACGTCATATCGCGCACACGGTCGATCAACTGCACAAAGTTCGGTTCGCCCGATAAATCGGTGCGCATCACCAACGTGTTGATAAACAGACCGACAATTCGTTCCGTGTCTTTGCGTGTACGTCCGGCAATCGGTGTGCCGACCAGAATGTCGTTTTGACCTGCGAGGCGTCCGAGCAACGTTTGGAACGCGCCAAGCAATGTCATGAACAGAGTGGCGCCCTGTTGTTGGCTCAGTTGTTGCAGCCCTTCGGTCAGTGCCGGGGTCAAGGCAAAATGAGCCGTCGCTCCAGCGTAGGTTTGAACAGCTGGACGCGGTTGATCGATTGGCAACTGCAGGACGGGCAGATCACCAGAAAGCTGGTTTTTCCAATAGGCGAGCTGATTCTGCAGCTCCGGCCCTTGCAACCACGACCGCTGCCAGACGGCGAAATCGGCGTATTGGAGTGGAAGTTCCGGGAGCATCGATTGCTCGCCGCGGACGAGGTGATCATAGAGTTCGCCCAATTCTTGTGTGAAGATCCCTCGCGACCAGCCGTCCGAAATAATGTGGTGCAAGGTGAGCAGCAGTACATGTTCGTCATCTGCTGTCTGCCACAGTCGAAAGCGCACCAGCGGGCCCGAGCGGAGATCGAACGGTTGATCTGCCTCCGTCTGCACCTCCTGCAACAGAGCGCGCTCGCGCTGTTGTTGCGGAATGACGCGCAAATCTTCGACCAGCAACTTTCGCCATGCAGGTTCTGCGATCACTTGCACGGTGCCGCCCTCCCGCTCCTGAAACGTGGTACGGAACGATTCATGACGGACCAGCAGTTCGTTTACGCTTTGCTGGAGCGCGGAAACGTTCAAATTTCCGCTCAAGCGCACTGCATACGGCATGTTGTACGCCGCGCTCGCAGGCATCAATTGATCGAGTAACCACATGCGCTCTTGCGCGAACGAAAGCGGCAAATCTTGTGTCCGAGAAGCCCTTGTAATCGGCGTGTCCAGACTGCTGCGCGACTCCGCTTGCAGCTGTTGAACCTTTTGCGCCAATGACGCGACGGTCGGACATTCAAACAGGCTGCGCAACGGAACTTTGATCGCAAAGGCGGCCGAGATACGCGAAATCGCTTGGGTCGCCAACAACGAGTGACCGCCAAGGCCGAAGAAGTCTTCTTCAATACCCACCTTGTCCAAACGAAGCACTTCGGCAAAGATATCAGCCAAAGTCTGCTCTGTTGACGTTCGCGGCGCGATGTAGTCGGCATCTTCCAAGCGCAGGTTCAGGTCTGGCACGGGTAGTGCGCGACGGTCGATTTTGCCATTTGCGGTCAGCGGAATCGCAGACATCTCGACAAAGGCGGATGGCACCATATAGTCGGGCAGTTCGGCCTGCATAAACTGGCGCAGATCTACCTGCTCACCTTCCGCTCCTTCTGCCAACACGACATAGGCGATCAGGCGGCGGTCGCCCGTTTCGTCCTCATGTGCTACCACCACATTTTCTTGCACCTGCGGATGATTTCCGAGCACCGTCTCCACTTCCCCAAGTTCGACGCGGAAGCCACGGATTTTCACCTGTGAATCGATCCGAGTCAGGAACTCCAATCTGCCGTCGGGCAGTCGGCGCGCCAAATCGCCCGTCTTGTACAGACGTGCGCCCGGTTCGGTGCGGAACGGATCGGGCAAGTAGCGCTCTGCGGTGAGATCAGGGCGACCCAGATAGCCTCTGGTCACACCCGCTCCTCCAAAGTACACCTCGCCTGGCACGCCAAACGGTACCGGGCTTAGATGCTCGTCGAGCAGGTAGACCTGCACATTGCCAATCGGACGGCCCAGCGGAACGGTTGGGGTCTGACGGCTGGACAGATCGGCCTCTACCCGGTAAACCACGCCTGCGATCGTGACTTCGGTCGGGCCATAGTGGTTGATGACAAACTGTCCCGAGCCATGCTCTTCAATGCGCTTGATCAGATCCCAACGCAGTGTTTCTCCGCCGAGCACCATGCCTTTTTGCGGCAAAACTTTCTCCGGTGCCGCGGTCATCAGTGCGGCCAGATGCGTCGGAACAATCTTCAACAGGTCGATCGGATGCTCTGCAAAATAGTCGGCCATCAGCCCTGGATCGGAGATGCGCTCCTGCGACAGGAGGTGCAACGTACCGCCGCGGCAGAGCGCCGGATAGATCGCCGTGTTCCCGACGTCTGCCGCCAAGGTCGAGACATTGCCGTAGCTAGCCTCGGCTGGCAACTGCATCACGTCGCCGATCCCGTACAGGTAGTTCAGCACATTGCGGTGTTCGACCATCACGCCTTTTGGTCGTCCTGTCGAGCCAGAAGTGAAGATGACATAGACCAAATGGTTGGCTGTTGCGCCGCTGACCAGATTTTCGGTGCTGTTGTCCGCTACCTGCGCCCAGTCGCGGTCGAGGCAGAGCGACAACACATCCGACTTTGAAAACACCGCCAACAACGAGGTCTGCGTCAACACGACCGGAACTTGTGTCAATTCCAGCATGTAAGCCACGCGATCTTGCGGGTAGGTCGGGTCGAACGCCACATAGGCACCGCCCGCCTTCAACACCGCAAGCAATGCGACGATCATCATCGGAGAACGCTCGAGGCAGATGCCGACGATCGTATCCGGCCCTACGCCCCACTCGCGCAGTTGATGGGCAAGTTGGTTGGCGCACTCATTGAGCTGTTGGTAGGTCAGGTGTTGATCTTCATAGACGACGGCGAGACGTTGCGGGACCAGCGCAGCTTGCTCTTCGAACAGTTCATGCACCAATCGTTCGGTCGGGTAGTCTACTTGCGTTTTGTTGCACTCGTACAGTAGCGCCGTGCGCTCCACTTCTTCGATCATCGGCAAGCGAGACAGTTCGACCTGCGGCTCTTGGACGATGCTGTGCAACAGGTTTTGGAAATGTCCGATCATCCGTTCGATCGTCGAGGCGTCAAACAGATCGGTGTTGTACTCCAAACCGCCAAACAGTGCATCGCCTGCTTCGCTGAGCGTCATGTTCAAATCGAAGCGCGCGACCTCCTGCGGCAGTTCGAAGATGCTCAGGGACAGATCGGTCAGTTCCACTTGCGTTTTCGCATCGTTTTGCAAGGCAAAAACAGCTTGGAACAGCGGCGAGCTGCTCAAGTCACGTCCGTTGTGCAGTTCTTCGACCAACCGTTCAAACGGCACATCCTGATGGGCATACGCATTGAGCGCCGTTTCGCGCACACGTGCCAAAACGGTTTCGAAGGAGTCATTCCCGCTCAGGTCGGAGCGCAGTACCAGCATGTTGACGAAAAAGCCGATCATCTGCTCCGTCTCCTGCTTGCGGCGTCCAGCGATCGGTGTGCCGACACAGAAGTCTTCCTGCCCCGTGTAGCGGAACAGCAAAGTTTGGAAGGCCGCAAGCAACGTCATGAACAAGGTGGTGCCATGTTGGCGGCTCAAGCTGCGCAATCGCTGCGCCGTCTCAGTAGCCACCTGAAACTCGATCGTCGCCCCGCGATAGGTCTGCACGGCAGGGCGAGGACGGTCGGTCAACAATTGCAACACAGGCGGTTCTCCGCCCAGTTGCTTCCGCCAATAGTTCATCTGGCTTTCCAATACGTCCTCGGTCAGCCACTCGCGCTGCCAAAGCGCAAAGTCGGCGTACTGCAACGGTTGCTCGGTGAGTGTTGCAGGCTCCCCTTTGGCGCGCGACTCATACAAGGCGCTCAAGTCGCGGATCAAAATTTCCATCGACCAGCCGTCGGTGATGATATGGTGCATGTTCAAAAGCAAGACATGCTCATCGGGTGCGATCCGCATCAACAAAGTGCGGAGCAGTGGCCCACGGCTCAACTCAAACGGACGTCGCACCTCTTCGCCAATCTGTCGCCGTACTAACGCTTCTCGCTCCTCCTGCGGAACGTCCTGAAAATCTGCAAATTCGAGCGGAACGGACTGCTCGTGATCGATGATCTGCACAGGATGTCCTTTGTCCTCAGCGAAGCGAGTGCGCAACACCTCATGGCGCTCGATCAGGTCGGCAAAGCTTTGTTCAAGTGCCGTCGCGTCCAAACGCCCCGTCAGCCGCACGGCCAGCGGAACGCTGTAGACCGAGCGGTCGTCCAACATTTGGTCGAGCATCCACAAGCGCTGTTGGGCAAAGGAAAGCGGCAATGCCTCGTCCCGGGAAACTAGCCGCAGCGGCGGCAGTTCTTCAGTCCGCGCCTCCGTTTGCAGGTGCTCAATCCCTTTTGCAAGCTCAAACGGTGTCGGGTATTCGAACAGCAGACGGAGTGGGACTTCCAGTTGTAGACGAGCATTGAGGCGTGACACGACCTGCGTCGCCAGCAACGAGTGTCCGCCGCTCGCAAAGAAATCATCCTCTGCCCCAATACGCTCGGCCTGCAACACTTCCGCAAACGAGTCGGCAATCATCTGCTCAAGCGCAGTGCTTGGCGCTACATATTCGCCCGTTCCCAAATAGACAGGGACGGGAAGCGCCTTGCGATCCAATTTCATGTTCGGAGTCAGCGGCATCGCTTCCAACTGGACGAATGCGGCAGGCACCATATGGGTCGGCAGTTCAGCTTTGGCCAGCCTGCGCAACTCCTCGGCCTCAAGCGCTCCTAGCGCGGTATAATAGGCGGCCAATCGCTGATCGCCCGGCACGTCCTCGCGCACGATCACCGCCACTTCGCGCACCTGCGAATGTTGGGACAGCACCGCTTCGATTTCGCCCGTTTCGATCCGAAACCCGCGAACTTTGACCTGATTGTCGGCGCGACCGAGGAAATTCACCGTTCCATCTGGCCGCCACGCGCCAAGGTCTCCCGTCTTGTACATGCGCTCTCCCGTGCGGAACGGGTTGTGGACAAAGCGCTCCTCTGTCAGATCGGGGCGCTTGTAATAGCCGCGCGCCACCCCTCGGCCTCCGATGTACAGTTCTCCGGGGACCCCGACTGGCTGTGGGTTCATCTCAGCATCGAGAATGTAAAAACAGGTTCCAGGCAATGGTCCGCCAATCGGCACAGAGCCGGCAAGCGACAGGTCAAACTGTGCCAAGTCGATTTCAAAATAGGCGGAGTCGATCGTCGTCTCGGTGATGCCGTAGGAGTTGATGATTCGCATTCCGTTTCCAAAGCGTTCAAGCATTCGTCGATAATCGGCGGCAGAGAACACATCGGAGCCGACCGAGAACAACTCGACCTGATCGATCTTGAACCCGTTTTGATACACATACTCCAGCAAAGGAACAGCAAGCCCTGGGGTCAGGTCGATATAATTGATCGCTTCTGCCTTGATCAACTCGTACAGAGCAGCTACATCGAGCCGCACATCAGCTGGGCAGATCACCAAGCTGCCGCCCGACACGAACAGACGGAGCAAATCGCCTGCGAACACGTCAAACGACATCGATGCAATCTGTAGCATTCGAGCGTCGAAGTGATCCAATCTGTGTTCTTGTAGGTAGCAGTGAGCCACATAAACCAACGTGTCGTGTTGGACCATCACACCTTTGGGAACGCCTGTCGTTCCTGAGGTGAAGATCACATACGCCAAATCGGTCGGGGTCGCCTCTCCTACCAGATTGTGCACAGGCTCCTGTGCCAACAGTTCCCGCTCTCGATCCACGCAAATCACAGGGACTTGATGATTGGGCAACATGCCGAGCAGCTCAGATTCGGTGAGCAGCAGGGTCAGATCACACTGTTCAAGCATCAAGGAGATCCGTTCTTTCGGATAGCTCGGATCGATCGGCACATACGCGCCACCCGCTTTGAGCACCGCCAAGACGGTGATCACCATCTGCTCGGAACGCTCGACACAGATTCCGACCAGCGTTTCTCGGCCTACCCCGCGGCGGCGCAGGTGGTGAGCGAGGCGATTGGCTTGCTCGTTGACCTCGAGATAGGTCCATCGATTACCTGCAAAAACGATGGCGGTCGCATCCGGCTTCTGCTCTGCTTGCTGTTCGAAGAGCTGGTGTACGCACATCCCTGCTGGAACCTCGATCGCACGTCCGTTCCACCCTTCCAACACCTGTTCCCGTTCCGTTTCGTGGAGCAGTGGATAGCTGCTCAGCTTTTGGTCCGGCATGTGGATGATCGCGCTTAGCAAGACGGTGAAATGCTCCACCATCCGCGCTACCGTCTGTTCAGCAAATAGATCACAGTTGTATTCCAGTTCCCCCTGTACACCCGTCTCCGTCTCGGCAAGAGTCAAGGACAGATCGAACATCGCATTACCGTGTTCAATCTCCAAAGGCGCAACGGACAGTCCTGGCAGTTCCAACTGCGAAATGGGCGTGTTTTGCAGAGTAAACATCACTTGGAACAGCGGAGAATGGCTCAAACTCCGCTCCGGTTGGAGCTCTTCCACCAACTTTTCAAACGGTACGTCCTGATGAGCGAACGCCTCCAACGTCGTAACTCGCGTCCGTTCCAGCAGTTCACGGAACGTCAGCTCCTTCGACAGGTCGCTGCGCAGAACGAGCGTGTTGACAAAAAAGCCGATCAGCGGTTCGATCTCCGCCGCGGTGCGCCCTGCGATCGGCGAACCGATGGCAAAGTCCTCCTGACCCGTATAGCGGTACAACAAGGTCTGGAAAGCGGCGAGCAACGTGATGTACAAAGTTGCTCCTTCCGTTTGGCTCAACTCGCTCAGTCCCTGTACCACCTCTTGCGGCAACTGGATCGGAATGCGCCCACCGCGATTGCTCTGCACCGCCGGCCGTGGAGAGTCGGTCGGCAACTGCAACGTTTCGACGCCGCGCAGTTTTTCTTTCCAATACGCCAATTGAGCGTCGAGCACTTCCCCTGCCAACCAGTCCCGTTGCCACTGGGCATAATCGGCATATTGCACAGCAAGCTCCGCCAGCGGCGAGGGCTCTGCTTTTGTAAAGGCGGCATACAAGGAAGCGAACTCGCCAACCAACACGCCGGTAGACCAGCCGTCGGAGATGATATGGTGCATGTTGAGCACCAACACATGTTCATCTGTCGCGAGCCGGAGCAGGAAACAGCGGAACAGCGGGCCGCGTGTCAAATCAAATCCGCGTTGTGCCTCGCTTTGCGCCTGACGCAGCACTTCCTGCTCGCGAGCCTCGCTGTCGAGCAACGTCAGGTCGATCACATCGAGCGTTTGTGACCTAGCCTCGGCGATCACCTGCACAGGCACACCTTCTGCTTCGGTGAACGTGGTGCGCAAGATCTCATGGCGGCTGACGATCTCAGTCAGACTTCGCTCCAGCGCCGACAGATCGAGTTCCCCCGTCATGCGCAACCCAAATACGATGTTATAGACCGAACTTTCCGGCAGCATTCGATCAATCACCCACAAGCGCTGTTGGGCAAAAGATAACGGCAGATTGCCGTCGCGCGAACCCGCCCGAATCGGAGGCAGTCGATCCCCATTTTGTTCGAACAGGGATGCTTCGATGCGCGACGCCAGATCGGAAATCAGCGGTGCTTCAAACAGATGCCGCAGTTGAAATTCGATCTGGAACGCATCGCGAATCCGCGAGACAACCTGTGTTGCGAGCAGTGAATGGCCTCCCAGTTCAAAAAAGTTGTCGGAGATGCCCACTTTCGGCACACCCAGCACTTCGCTGTACAGTTCTGTCAGCCGCTGTTCCACGCTGTTGCGAGGTGCGCGATACTCCGCTTCCCGTCCGAGCAGTTCTGCACTGGGCAGCGGCAAGGCGCGACGATCGACCTTTCCGTTTGGCGTGAGTGGGATGTGATCGACGAGCATGAACAAGGACGGCACCATGTAGTCGGGAAGTTTCTCTTTCATAAAGCGGCGATACTCGGCTACATCGGCCGCTTGCCCCGGATGGGCCAGCACATAGGCGATCAGGCGCTTATCCCCTTTGACAAACTCGTGTGCGATCACAACGTTATCGCGAACGGACGGATGTAGCGCGAGGGCCACTTCGATCTCGCCCAGTTCCACACGAACGCCGCGGATCTTGACTTGATCGTCGTTGCGCCCAAGGAACTGCACCGAGCCGTCCGGACGGAAATAGGCGCGGTCGCCCGTCTTGTACATGCGGGTGCCCGGCTCAAACGGGTTGTCCAAGAACGCTTTTTCGGTGAGGTCGGGACGCATCCAATACCCGCGCGCCAAACCGACACCGCCGTAATAGATCTCACCGACCGCACCGATCGGCACAGGTTGCTGGTGTGCGTCCAAAATATAGAGCGTGTTGTTGTCAAACGGCTTGCCGATCGACACGATTTCACCCTGCAAATCGTCTTCGGTGCAAAGGTGTACGGTCGAGTCGATCGATACTTCGGTCGCCCCGCACAGGTTGTAGAGCTTGCGTCCGGGCAGGCGTTCGAAAAAGAGATCGACCAACTCGGGGCGCAGTGCTTCCCCGCTGGAAATCACGCTGCGCAAGGCGCAAAGCTTCGCTTCTGCCGCTGGTGTGACCTCTTCCAAGAACAGCCGTAGCACACTTGGCACAAACTGAATCAACACCGCTTCGAAACGCTCTGCCGCTGCCAGGATCGCCCGCGGGTCACGGTGCAGTCCCGGTTCGAGCAGCGCGATACGTCCGCCGACCATCAGCGGCCAGAAAAACTCGACAGCTGAGTCGTCGAAGGTCAAGGTCGTTTTTTGCAAAACGGTTTCCCCCGCTTGCAAGTTATGCGCTTTCTGGTTCCAGATCATGCGATTGACCCAGCCCAGATGTTCATTGGCCACGCCTTTCGGTTTGCCGGTCGAACCTGATGTGTAGTAGATCGAGACGAGATGGTGCGGCAATACGTGAGCCGACGGCCTGAACTTCGGATAGGCTGCGATTTCTGCACGCTCTTCATCGAGGAAAACAAAGCGCGTGCGCTGCGTGGGCAGCCCGCCTTTCAAATGGGCCTGTGCCAAGCAAACGGCCGCCTGCGATTCTTCCAGCAACTGATCGATGCGGTCAAGTGGTGCTTCCGGATCGACCGGAACAAAGGCACCGCCCGCTTTGAGCACGCCAAGCAATGCGATGACCAGATCGAGCGAGCGCTCGACACAGACGCCGACCGGAACGTCAGGCCCGACACCTAACGACTGCAGATGATGCGCCAACTGATTGGCCCGATCTTCCAGTTCACCATACGTCAATTCCTGCTCGCCATAGACGGCGGCGACCAGATCGGGCGTTTGATCGACCTGTTGCTCAAACAGATGATGCAGGCAGATGTCCTGCGGGAACTCGGCGCTCGTATCATTCCACTCGATCAGCAGTTGGTGACGCTCCGCTTCGGTCAACAGCGGCAGTTCGCCAATCGGCTGAGCTGGATTGGCGGCGACCCCTTCTAACAACGTTTGAAAATGGTTCAACATCCGCGAGATCCTTGCTGGCGTAAACAGGTCAGTGTTGTACTCCAGCCATCCCGTCAAGCCTTCGGGACGATCTTGCATGGCAAGTTCCAGATCAAATTTGGCGATGCGGCTTTCAAATTCGAAGGGCGAGATCGTGACTCCGGGCAGTTCGATACCGCTTGGTGTCGTGGTCTGCAAGGTGAACATCGCTTGGAACAGCGGCGAGATGCTCAGATCGCGCTCCGGCTTGAGCTCCTCGACCAGCTTTTCGAACGGCACGTCTGCGCTGGCAAACGCATCGACCGCCGTTTCGCGCACGCGCTGCAACAGATCGGCAAACGCCGGATTTCCCGACAGATCGGCACGCAGGACGAGCGTGTTGACAAACAGACCGATCAGTTCCTCCGTCTCCTGGCTGTTGCGGCCCGCGACCGGCGTGCCGACCGAAATGTCTTCTTGCCCGCTGTACCGATACATCAGCGTGTGGAAAGCGGTGATCAGCAACATGAAGAGCGTGACTCCTTGTTCCTGACAGACCACCTTGAGCCGTTCGGCAAGCTCGGTCGGCAACGTAAAACTCATCGTCGTCCCGCGATTGGTCTGTACAGGCGGGCGAGGAAAGTCGGTCGGCAACTGCAGCGCGGGCGGATCATCCCCTAGCTGTTGCCGCCAAAAGGCCAGCTGTTGCTCCAACACCTCTCCCTGCAGGTAGTCGCGTTGCCACTCCGCATAGTCCGCATATTGAATCTCCAAGTCTGGAAGCGGCGAGGGCAACCCGGCGCGAAACGCCTCATACAAGGCGACAAATTCGTTGATGAATACGCCCATCGACCAGCCGTCCGAAATGATGTGGTGCATGGTGAGGAGCAAAACGTGCTCCCCTTCCTGCACACAGATCAGTTGCACGCGCAGAAGCGGACCTTTGCGCAGGTCAAACGGCTGAGCCGCTTCTGTTTCCACCAGATGACGCAGCGCTGCCTCCCGCTCCCCCTCCTCGGCTCCGCGCAGATCGGCGCGGAGCATCGCAAGGGTAAGAGATGGCGAGATGACTTGCATCGGCTGCCCATCGATCGGCAGAAAACGCGTGCGCAACACTTCGTGCCGCGCCACGATTTCGTTCAGGCACGCTTCGACAACATCCCCGTCAACCTCCCCTTGCATCCGGACAGCAAACGGGATGTTGTACACAGACGTACCTGGCATGAGTTGATCTAACACCCACATTCTCTGTTGGGCAAATGAGGCGGGAAAAACGTATACCTCAGTGGTATTGGCTGTCTCTTCTTGGCTGGTGAAAGTCATACGCTCCCCATCCTTTCTCTACGTTTATAACTGATCGCCTTCGATCGTGCGCGCCTGACGTTTTCGGGCCGCGATCTTCGGGGCTGCAGGCTTAGCGCCTGCCTGCATCAACTGTTCAACCACAATGGCAAGCTGTGCGACCGTCGGGGTCATGAACAGGCTGCGCATCGGTAACTCGACCCCGAATTCCTGACGAATTCGCGTGATCAACTGAATGCCGAGCATCGAGTGCCCCCCAAGGTCGAAGAAGCTGTCATCCACGCTCACCTGCGGCACGCCGAGCAGCACAGCACAGAGGCCCGCCAACTTTTCTTCGGTCTGCGTGCGCGGTGCGAGGTACGGGCGGTTGCTGGCTAGATGTTCCGCTTCACTCGGGGCAGGCAATGCGCGCAGATCAACTTTTCCATTTGGCGTCAACGGGATCGACTCGAGTTTGACCCACGCATTCGGGATCATGTAAGCAGGCAGTTGGTCTTCCAAATACGCCCTCAGCTCTGCTGCGTTCGGCTGAGTCTGTCCAACGGTCGGCACCAGATAGGCGACGAGCATTTTGTTGCCCGACTCGTCTGCAAGCACCGTCGCCAACGCGCTCTGAACGGACGGATGTTTTGTAAGCACAGCCTCGATTTCACCTGGCTCGATGCGGAAACCGCGAAGTTTTACCTGTTGGTCGGCCCGTCCGGCAAATTCGAGTGTGCCGTCTGCAAGCCAGCGCACCAAGTCCCCCGTTTTGTAGAGCTTGGCACCGTCCCGGAACGGATGCGGCACAAACGCCTGTTCAGTCAAATCTGGTCTGTTCAAGTAGCCTTGTGCCAGACCTGCACCGCCGATGTACAACTCACCGACCACGCCAAGCGGCACCGGACGCAGATGGCGGTCGAGCACATAGATGTCCGTATGCCCGATCGGACGGCCGATCGGCACGGAGGCTTGGCCCGCTTCTTCAGGAGTGCGCATGACATGGCAACAAGCGAACGTCGTCGTCTCCGTCGGGCCATATCCGTTGACCAGACGGCCCTTGCTGTTTGCCAACACCTGTTTGACATGGCGCAAGGACAGTGCATCCCCTCCTGCCAACAGCTGTCTGACCCCTTGCAAAGCTTCCGGCTGATGCTCGACCATCTGGTGGAACAATCCTGCGGTCAGCCAAAGCGTCGTGATTCGTTCTTGTTGTAAAAATTGTCCCAGTTCGTGCAGCGATGCCTGCTGTGGCGGATAGATCACCAACTGCGCACCGCTAAGCAACGCGCCCCAAATCTCGAACGTCGCCGCGTCAAAGGCGATGGGAGCAAACTGGAGAAACACTTCTTCAGGCGAAAATTCGACATACTCGTTGTTCTTGACCAGTCGCACCACACCGCGATGCGGTGTCAACACGCCTTTGGGCAGTCCCGTCGAACCGGATGTGTACATCACATAGGCGAGCGCCTCCTCGGTGAGGTCGAGCACCAACTGTTCAGCGCTCTCCTCAGCCGAAGCTGCCAATGCCTGGTCGATAAACAGCACTTCCGCTCGGTGCGCAGGCAAGCTTTGGGTCAGCTGTGCCTGGGTCAAGAGCAGGCGCGCGCCCGTGTCTTCCAGCATGAAGGACAACCGTTCAGCCGGGTAGGTGACGTCAAGCGGCACATAGGCACCGCCCGCTTTGAGGATCGAAAGCATGCCGACGATCATCTCCACCGAACGCTCTGCACAGAGTGCGACCAAGTCACCTGGCTGCACGCCCCGCTTTTGCAGATGGCGAGCCAATCGATTGGCCGATTCATCCAGTTCTGCATACGTAAGCTTTTGCTCCCCGAACTTGATCGCCGTCCGTTCCGGTGCGGCCTGCACCTGTGCTTCGAACGCCGCTTGAATCGTGGCATACGGCAATGCCGCTTGTGCGTCCGCATGAGCCAAGCTGAGCAGAGTGACTTCTTCTGCCACAGTGATCAGCGGTAAGCGGGAAACGCTTTGCTCCTTGTGCGCCACGATACTTTGCAGCAACGTTTGGAAATGCAAGGACATCCGTTTGATCGTCGCTACCTCGAACAGGTCGGTCGCGTATTCGAACGAACCGCTCAGTACACCATCCACTTCCTGCAAGGTCAAAGTCAGTTCAAACTTCGCCGTACCGTTGTCCACCTCAAGCGGGGTCAACGTCAGATCGGGAAGCGTTGCTCCCGTCAAAGGCGCGTTGAACACGAACATCGCTTGGAACAGCGGTGAGCGACTCAGATCGCGCTCCGGCTGCAATTCCTCGACCAGCTTTTCAAATGGGAGGTCCTGATGAGCGAACGCGCCGAGCGCCGTCTCACGCACCTGTTGCAGCAGTTCCACAAAGCTTAGCTCATCGGCAAAACGTGTACGCATGACCAGCGTGTTGACGAAAAAGCCGATCAGCGGTTCCAACTCTTGTCGATTGCGGCCTGCAACCGGTGTTCCGACGGTGATGTCCTCCTGTCTACTGTAGCGGTGGAGCATCGTCTGGAACGCCGCCAGCATCGTCATGTATAACGTGACGTCTTGCTCTTGGCTCAACGCTTGCAGAGCGAGCGTCAACTCCTTGGGCAACACGAACAGCTCCTTGGCTCCCACATGGGCCGGAACGGTCGGGCGCGGTCGATCGAGCGGCAGGTTCAGCGGCTGAAGTTCGCCGCCGAGAACTTCTTTCCAGTACGCCAGTTGCTGGTCCAACACATCCCCTTGCAAAAATTGTCGTTGCCAAACGGCGTAATCTGCATATTGCACAGGCAACTGCACCAGCGGAGACGCTTGCCCGCTTGCAAACGCGCTGTACAGCGCTTGGAACTCCTGTACCAGCACCCCGGTTGACCAGCCGTCTGAGACGATGTGATGGAAGTTGAGCAGCAACACAAACTCCAACTCGTTCAATTGCAGCAGACGGAATCGCAACAGCGGACCGACTGTTAAATCAAAGCCGCTTTCCGCTTCCTCCTTGATCACGCGCAACACTTCCGCATCGCGTACAGCAGGTTCCAAGCCTTGCAGGTCCAGCAGGTTCAACTCCTGCCAGATCGGCTCGGCGATCACCTGAATCGGCTGACCATCCTGCTCGTTAAATGTGGTGCGCAACGCTTCATGACGGGTGATGATCTCATTGATCGTCCGCTCGAGCGCCGCCGTGTTGACATGACCCTGCAAGCGCAACGCCATCGGGATGTTATACGCGGCACTGCCTGGTAGCACGCGATCGATCACCCACAAGCGCTGTTGGGCAAAGGAAAGCGGCAACGGCTCTTCGCGCGATGCTTTGGTGATCTCAGGGAGCGTGCTTTTCCCTTCCGCCGTGCCTTGCAGTTCACCGATGCGCGCCGCCAGATCGGCCACCGCTGGTGCCTCGAACAGCGTCCGCAGCGGAATGCTGATCCCGAACGCTTCGTTCAAGCGCGCGACGACTTGTGCCGCCAAGAGTGAGTGGCCACCCAGTTCAAAGAAGTGGTCATCAGCGCCGACACGCTCCGCCTTTAAGATGTCACGATAGACGGCCGCCACCGTCCGTTCGCTCTCCGTGCGCGGCTCTACATAAGCGGCGCGATCGATCCGATCCAGTTCCGGCTTCGGTAGCGCTTTGCGATCCGCCTTGCCGTTCGCTGTGAGCGGCATATGATCCAACAGCACAAAGGCGGACGGCACCATGTATTCGGGCAGTTTGTCCTTCAGATAGCGGCGCAGTTCGCCGCTCTCCGGCAGGTTGCGCTCGTTTGGCACCACGTACGCGACCAGACGCTTTTCACCCGGCACATCTTCGCGCGCCATGACGACGGTGTGTTGTACCGACCGATGCGCGGCCAGCACCACTTCGATTTCCCCCGGCTCCACGCGCACGCCGCGAATCTTCACTTGGTCGTCGTTGCGGCCGAGGAACTGCACCGAGCCGTCGGCGCGGAAGTACGCACGGTCTCCCGCTTTGTACATTCTCGTTCCCGGCTCAAACGGATTGTCGAGGAACGCTTGCTCCGTCAAATCGGGGCGGTTCCAATACCCTCTCGCCAAGCCGACGCCGCCATAGTAGATCTCCCCGATCACACCGATCGGCACAGGCTGACGCTTAGAATCCAAGATGTAGAGCGTGTTGTTGTCGAACGGCTTGCCGATCGACACGATCTCGCCATGCAGGTCTTGCTCGTTGCACACGTGTACGGTGGAGTCGATCGACACCTCCGTCGCGCCGCACAGGTTGTACAGCTTGCGTCCCGGCAGGCGTTCTTGAAACAACTGCCACAAGTCGGGACGCAGCGCTTCCCCGCTCGACACCACGCTGCGTAGCGCGGACAGTCGCCGTTCATCCTCCGGTGTGATCGCTTCGAGGAACAGGCGCAACACGCTCGGCACGAACTGGATCAGCACCGCTTCGTGCGCCACCGCCGCTTCCAAGATCGCGCTCGGATCGCGGTGCATCCCTGGTTCGAGCAGCGCGATCCGTCCGCCGACCATCAAGGGCCAGAAGAACTCGACCGCCGCATCGTCGAACGTCAGCGTCGTTTTTTGCAAGACGCTCTCGCCCGCCTGCATCCCGTGGGCTTTTTGATTCCAGATCATTCGGTTGACCCAGCCCCGGTGTTCGCTGGCCACCCCTTTTGGCTTGCCCGTCGATCCGGACGTGTAGTAGATCGAGACGAGGTGGTGCGGCTTTACGTCCGTCTGCGGTCTCGTCGTCGGATGGGCCGCGATGGCTGCCCGCTCCGTATCGAGATACACAAAGCGTGCGCTCTCCACAGGCAAATTTGCTTGCAGATGGGACTGCGCCAGACAGACGGACGCTTGCGCCTCTTCCAACAGCTGTTCAATGCGATCGGACGGCGCTTCTGTATCGACAGGCACGAATGCACCGCCTGCTTTCAACACACCAAGCAAGGCGACGACCAAGTCCAGCGAACGCTCGACGCAGACGCCGACCGGAACGTCCGGCCCAACTCCAAGCGCTTGCAGGTGGTGCGCCAATTGGTTCGCCTGCGCTTCCAGTTCACCGTAAGTAAGTTCCTGTTCGCCAAAGACGGCAGCGATGCGAGCGGGCGTTTGCTCCGCTTGCGCTTCGAACAGCTGATGCAAGCAGATGTCCTGCGGGAAATCGACCTTGGTGTCGTTCCATTCCACCAACAGTTGACTGCGCTCTGCATTCGTCAGCATCGGCAGTTCTCCGATCGACTGCTCCGCTCCCTCTGCGATCGCTTCCAGCAATGTCAGCAAGTGCGATGTCATGCGCTGAATCGTCGATGTTTCAAACAGGTCCGTATTGTATTCGAACGAGCCGCTGATCACACTGCCCCGTTCTTCGAGCGTCAGGGTCAGGTCAAATTTGGCGATCGTCGCTGCGATTTCAACGGGCGATACGGTGACGCCCGCCAGCTCCTGATCTGGCATCGGCGTGTTTTGCAACACGAACATCACTTGGAACAGCGGGGACAGGCTCATGTCACGCTCCGGCTGCAACTCTTCAACCAAACTGTCAAACGGCACATCCTGATGGGCAAACGCTCCCAACGCCATTTCGCGGACTCGCGCCAGCAGGTCTGTGAAGGAGGGGTTGCCAGACAGGTCGGTACGCATGACCAGCGTGTTGACAAAAAATCCGATCATCGCTTCCATCTCGCGCTTGCTCCGTCCGGCAACAGGTGTGCCGACCACGATGTCTTCCTGCCCGCTGTAGCGGTATAACAAAGTCTGGAAGGCGGCGAGCAAAGTCATGAACAGCGTGACATTTTGCTTCCGAGAGAGATCCTTCAGTTTCGCGGTCAGTCGCTCCGACATGGAGAACGTAGCGGTTGCGCCACGGTGGGACTGACGGGACGGGCGTGGATGATCGGTCGGCAGTTGCAACACCGGAAGTTCCCCGCCCAGTTGCTGTTTCCAGTAGCTCAACTGTTCGTCAAGCACGCCGGACGCCAGCCACTCTTTCTGCCAGACCGCATAGTCGGCATACTGCATCGGCAATTCGGCAAACGGAGACGTCTCACCCGTGGCAAACGCCTTGTACAGCGCAGACACTTCCCGCACCATCACGCCGGACGACCAGCCGTCCGAAACGATGTGGTGAATGTTGAAGACCAGCACATGTTCCTGCTCATCGGTACGAAGCAGTCGGAAGCGGACCAACGGACCTTGCTGAAGGTCGAAGAGATGGCGCTCCTCCTCCTGTACGATGAGCGCCACCCCCGCTTCCCGCGTCTCTGGCAATTGATCACGAAGATCGAGCTGAGGCAGATCATAAGGCGCCGCTTCTCGAATCAGTTGCATCGGCCTGCCGTCCAGCACTGCAATCGTGGTGCGCAGCGCTTCATGACGGGAGATCAGCTCAGACAAAGACCGTTCCAGAGCAGTGACGTCAAGATCGCCTCGCAAGCGGATCGCAAACGGGATGTTATAGGCGTGACGCTCCTCCAAAAGCGAATCGAGCAACCACAGCCGCTGTTGAGCAAAGGAAAGCGGCAACGGCTCTTCGCGCGATGCTCTGGTGATCGCAGGAAGCGTGCTTTTCCCTTCTGCCGTGCCTTGCAGTTCACCGATGCGCGCCGCCAGATCGGCCACCGCTGGCGCTTCGAACAGCGTCCGCAGCGGAATGCTGATCCCGAACGCTTCGTTCAAGCGCGTGATGACTTGCGCCGCCAACAGCGAGTGGCCACCCAGTTCAAAGAAGTGGTCATCAGCGCCGACACGCTCCGCCTTTAAGATGTCACGATAGACGGCCGCCACCGTCCGTTCGCTCTCCGTGCGCGGCTCTACATAAGCGGCGCGATCGATCCGATCCAGTTCCGGCTTCGGTAGCGCTTTGCGATCCACTTTGCCGTTCGCTGTGAGCGGCATATGATCCAACAGCACAAAGGCGGACGGCACCATGTATTCGGGCAGTTTGTCCTTCAGATAGCGGCGCAGTTCGCCGCTCTCCGGCAGGTTGCGCTCGTCTGGCACCACGTACGCGACCAGACGCTTTTCACCCGGCACATCTTCGCGCGCCATGACGACGGTGTGTTGCACCGACCGATGTGCGGCCAGCACCACTTCGATTTCCCCCGGTTCCACACGAACGCCGCGAATCTTCACTTGGTCGTCGTTGCGCCCGAGGAACTGCACCGAGCCATCGGCGCGGAAGTACGCACGGTCTCCCGTTTTGTACATTCTCGTTCCCGGCTCAAACGGATTGTCGAGGAACGCCCGCTCCGTCAAATCGGGGCGGTTCCAATACCCTCTCGCCAAGCCGACACCGCCGTAGTAGATCTCCCCGATCACACCGATCGGCACAGGCTGACGCTTAGTATCCAAGATGTAGAGCGTGTTGTTGTCGAACGGCTTGCCGATCGACACGATCTCGCCGTGCAGGTCTTGCTCGTTGCACAAGTGTACAGTGGAGTCGATCGACACCTCTGTCGAGCCGCACAGGTTGTACAGCTTACGTCCCGGCAGACGTTCTTGAAACAACTGCCACAAGTCGGGACGCAACGCTTCCCCGCTCGACACCACGCTGCGCAGCGCGGACAGCCGCTGTTCATCCTCCGGTGTGATCGCTTCAAGGAACAGGCGCAACACGCTCGGCACGAACTGGATCAGCACTGCTTCGTGCGCCACCGCCGCTTCCAAGATCGCGCTCGGATCGCGGTGCATCCCCGGTTCGAGCAGCGCGATCCGTCCGCCGACCATCAAGGGCCAGAAGAACTCGACCGCCGCATCGTCGAACGTCAGCGTCGTCTTTTGCAACACGCTCTCGCCCACCTGCATTCCGTGCGCTTTTTGATTCCAGATCATTCGGTTGACCCAGCCCCGGTGTTCGCTGGCCACCCCTTTTGGCTTACCTGTCGATCCGGACGTGTAGTAGATCGAGACGAGATGGTGTGGCTTTACGTCCGTCTGCGGTCTCGTCGTAGGATGGGCTGCGATGGCTGTCCGCTCCGTATCGAGGTACACAAAGCGTGCGCTCTCCACAGGCAAATTTGCTTGCAGATGGGACTGCGCCAGACAGACGGACGCTTGCGCCTCGTCCAACAGCTGTTCAATGCGATCGGACGGAGCTTCCGTATCGACAGGCACGAAGGCACCGCCCGCTTTCAGCACGCCAAGCAAGGCGACGACCAAGTCCAGCGAGCGCTCGACGCAGACGCCGACCGGAACGTCAGGCCCAACGCCAAGCGCTTGCAGGTGGTGAGCCAATTGGTTCGCCTGCTCCTCCAGTTCACCGTAGGTCAGTTCCTGCTCGCCAAAGACGGCGGCGATACGGGTAGGCGTTCGCTCCGCTTGCGCTTCGAACAGCTGATGCAAGCAGATGTCCTGCGGGAAATCGACCTTGGTGTCGTTCCATTCCACCAGCAGTTGCTTACTCTCTTCTGCAGTCAACAGGTTCAACTCGCCAACTGGATGATCGGGCGCAGATGTGACAGCTATCAGCAGTTGGCCAAAATGACCGATCATTCGTTCCACTGTAGACCGCTCAAACAGATCGGCGTTAAATTCCAACTGTCCTTCCAGCCCGCTCTCCCGCTCTTGCAGATTGACCGTCATGTCGAACATGGAGGCCCCGCTGTCAATGCGCAGCGGCTCAAACGACAATTCAGCCACTTCCAGCTTGGAGATCGGCGCATTTTGCAGATCGAACATCACCTGAAACAGCGGCGAGTGGCTCAAGCTGCGCTCCGGTTGCAGTTCATCGACCAGCCGCTCAAACGGCACGTCCTGATGGGCCAACGCATCGAGCGTCACATCGCGCACGCGGCTGAGCAGTTCGCGGAAGCTCGGGGCACCCGACAAGTCGCTGCGCAGCACGACGGTGTTGACAAAAAATCCGATCAGATCTTCGACTTCCCGCACCTTGCGCCCCGCCGTCGCAGATCCGATCAGAATGTCTTCCTGACCGGAATATCGGCTGAGCAGGACTTTAAATGCGGCCAACAGCCCCATGTACAACGTCGCTCCCGCTTCCCGGCTCAGCTCACCGATCTGCTCGGCCACCTGTGCCGAGATGGTAAACGTGATCGTCTCGCCGCGCGTGGTTTGCATCGGCGGTCGCGGATGGTCGAGCGGCAGTTGCAACACAGGCAGTTCCCCGCTGAGCTGTTCACGCCAGAAGGCCAACTGCTTGTCCAGCACGTCTTGCTCAAGCCATGCTTTTTGCCACGCCGCATACTCGGCATAGCGCACTGCAAGCTCCGGCAGCTGTGCTTCCTTCCCTCGCGCAAACGCTTCGTACAGAGCGGCAAGTTCGCGCAGGAAAATCTGGAACGACCAGCCATCCCAGATGATGTGATGGACGGTGAACAACAGTACGTGCTCCGTTTCCTGCAATTTCAGCAGTCGCAGGCGCAGCAACGGAGCCCGGGTCAGATCGAACGGCTCCTCTGCCGTCTCGCGAGACAAGCGCAGCACGGCTGCCTCAATATCGGGCATCCCTTGCAGGTCGATCAGCTCTACCTTGAGGGTGGCCTGTTCCGCGATCACTTGCCTCGGCTGTTCGTCCACGCTGATGAAGTGCGTGCGCAGCGATTCATGACGTGATGACAACTCGGCCAGTGCACGCTCCAGCACTTCCACATGCAAGCGACCCTGTAGACGCATCGCTGCCGGAATGTGGTACGCCGAACTCTCCGGCTCCAACTGATGCAAGAACCACAGTCGCTGCTGAGCATAAGACAGCTCGTAGTGCGGCTGCACAGGCAGAGAGGGGATCAGCGTTGACGCGGTGTTCTCCCCGCGCATCCGATCCAGATAGGCCGCTTGTGCTTCCAACGTCGTATGGATGAACAGGTCTTTGTACTCCGCCTCAATGCCCAAGTGATCGCGCAGGCGTGTTTGCAGTTGGATCACCGTCAGCGAGTCGCCGCCGAGTCCGAAAAAGTCGCTATGGCTGCGCAATTCGGCTGTGCCGAGCAAATCTGTCCACAGCACCGCCAACTGCTGCTCCGTGTCGGTCGCCAACAAAGCGCGCTGTAACTGTGGTTCTGTCGCCTGTGCGACTGCCGTTTCCGTTCGCGCCGCATGCAGTTCGGCCTGATGCGGCTGACGGTCGGTATGAATCCAATAGGACTCACGTTCAAACGGGTAGGTCGGCACATGGACGCGACGGCGTGAGTATTCGCGCTCCAACGCTTGGAAATCGAGGGCAAAACCGTCCGCCCACAAAGCCCCGAGCTGTGACAACAACGCCTGCCAAGCGTCTTTGCCCCGCATCAGCGTACCGACCGCGATCTGATCGGCACGACGCGCATTCGCAGTCAAGCGTTTCAAGACCGGATGCGGACCGACTTCGAGCAAGACGGCGATGTCTTGTTGCCCCGCGAGCGTTTGCAGCCCTTTTTCGAACTGTACCGTCTCACGCAGGTGGCGAACCCAGTAGTCAGCATCGAGCACTACGCCTGCCAGTATCTCTCCGCTTAAATTGGAGATGACCGGAATCTGTAGCGGCTTGCTTTCGATGCCTTGCACAAGCTTGGCAAAGGTGCTCAACATCGGTTCCATCAGCGGAGAGTGGAAGGCGTGCGAAACGGGAAGTTTTTTGAAAACAACACCGGCTCGCTCCAGCCGAGCGCACAGTGTCTCCACTTCGCCGCTGTCCCCACTGAACACGATTTCCTGTGGTCCGTTGACAGCTGCCACCGATACGGCGGAAAGGCCACTCAGCATTTCCTTGGCGATCCCAGCATCGGCACGCACCGACACCATCGAGCCACGGCTGCACAGATCGCGCATCAGACGGCCACGCGCCGCCACCAAGGTCAACGCATCGGACAGCGTCAATCCTCCCGCCAAACAAACGGCCACATATTCGCCCAAGCTGTGACCGATCAGCACGCTCGGCTTGATCGAATAGGACAGCAACAATTGGGCGAGCGCATATTCCAACGCGAACAGGGCGGGCTGGGTGATGTGCGTTTCGTTCAGTTCCGTTTCCAACTTTGGATCGAACAGATAGTCGAGCAGCCCGTGTTCCAGTTCGCCTGCCAACAGCGCCGCACACTCATCCAACGCCTGACGGAACACGTCCGAACCTGCGTACAGTTCGCGGCCCATGCCACTGTATTGCGATCCCTGCCCTGTGAACAAAAAGGCGACCTGAGCATGCGGTGTCAGCTGTGACGTTCCGCCAGCCACACCTTCCAGTCCAGCGTCCGCTCCGCCTTCCTGCACAGCAGCCAGCAGTTCTGTCAACCGTTCACGGTTAGGCGCACTAAGCGCGAGACGGTGTGGGAACACCGGACCGTTTTGCAACGTATAGGCGAGATCATGAAGCGCCTGACCAGGTTCGCGCTCGAGATGCTTCTGCAAGTTCGACGCCGCTTGCAGCAATGCTGCTTCGCTGTTCGCAGAAAGGGTAACCAGATGATGCGTTCGATCTTTCAACAGAGGTGCGCTCCTTTCTGGCGCTTCTTCTAAAATCACATGCGCGTTGGTGCCGCCGATACCAAACGAAGACACCCCGGCGCGGCGCGGACGGTCGTCCGACTGCCAACGCACCGCTTCTGTGTTCACATAAAACGGTGTTTGGGCAAAATCGATCTGCGGATTTGCTTCGCTGTAGTTGAGGCTCGGCGGGATCATCCCATGCTTCAGCGACAAAGCGGTTTTGATCAATCCGGCGATGCCTGCCGCCGTGTCGAGATGGCCAATGTTCGTCTTCACCGAGCCGAGCGCACAATACTGTCGTCGCTCCGTGTCCGCTGCAAACACCTGTGTCAACGCGTTGATCTCAATCGGGTCGCCAAGCTGCGTACCCGTGCCGTGCGCTTCCAGATAGGTGATGCTATCTGCCTCCACCTGAGCGGCCGTCTGGGCCATGCGGATCACTTCCGCTTGGCCTTGAATGGAAGGAGCGGTATAGCCGATCTTCAAGTTGCCGTCATTGTTCAGCGCCGACCCTTTGATCACCGCATAGATCGCATCGCCGTCACGCTGTGCATCTTGCAATCGCTTGAGTAGCACGACGCCGCATCCGTTGCCAGGAACAGTGCCCGAAGCGTCCTTGTCAAATGCTCGCACATGCCCGTCCGCCGACAGAATGAAGTTGGGCTCATATACATATCCGGTTTTCTGCGGCACGTTGATCGAAACGCCGCCAGCCAGCGCATAGTCAGATTCTCCGGTCAGCAGGCTTTTGCAAGCCATATGCACCGCCACCAAAGAGGTCGAACAGGCGGTATCGACCGCGACGCTCTCCCCGGTCAGATTGAGCTTGTACGAGACCCGCGTTGGCAAAAAGCGCGGCTGGTTGGCCGTCGATGCCTGATAGATTTCGCTGACCGATGAGCCGTACATCTGCGGCAAATATTGAGATGGCGAGGCCCCGGCATACAAACTGACCCGGCCTGGCATCCCCTGTACGTTATAGCCTGCATTTTGCATCGCTTGATAGGCACACTCCAGAAAAATCCGATGTTGCGGGTCCAGCAAGCGCGCTTCCTGTGCCGAGAAACCAAAGAATCTTGCGTCAAACTGGTCGATGTCCTCCAAAAACGCACCGGAGCGCACCACTTTGCTCCGCACCTGCGGATCCTGGTTGAACCACGATGCTTCCCACTCTTCGTCCAAAATCTCGCGCACCGATTCCCGACCGCCGATCAGGTTGTCCCAAAACTCATAGACATCGGCCGCATCGGGCAAGCGCAGCCCGATCCCGATGATCGCGACGTCGCGCTCGTCCAGCCGCACAGCCTGCACCGATTCGACGCCTGCACGCTTTGCTTCTTGACTGCCGCCCGCCATCCGTCGTCCAATCTCCTCAGCGAGCAGATAGACGGTCGGATACTGGAATAGCTCGACGATCGGGAAGGTAATCTCTACCTCTTCGCTCAACAGGTCATGCACCTGAACCAACAGAAGAGAGTGCCCGCCGATGTCAAAAAAGTTGTCATGCAGCCCGACCTGTTCGCGCTGCAACACGCGCGCCCAGATCCCGGCTACCTGTTTTTGCAACAACGATTCCGGCTTGGCTTCGCGCTGTTCTGACACGGTCTGCACCGGATGCTTCTGCAAAGCTAGACGGTCGATCTTGCCGTTTGGCGACAATGGCATCTCCGAAAGCAATACCAGATGAGCAGGAATTAGGTGTTGTGGCAAAATACCTTGCAAAAATGTTTTGAGCATCACGGAAGAAAGCGCTGCCTGAGACGTGTAAAATGCGGCCAGTTCCACATTTCCATCTGGCCCTTTTCGCGTCACCACTGCCGCCTGTTCCACCTGTTCATGCTGGGTCAACACCTGCTCGACCTCGCCGAGCTCAATGCGGAATCCGCGCACTTTGACCTGCGAATCGACCCGGCCAAGGTACTCGATGTTGCCATCTGGCAAGACGCGTGCCAAGTCGCCAGTCTTATACATCCGATCCGAAGCGCCGCCCGCAAGATCAGGCACGAACGCTTCCGCCGTCTTCTCCGGCTTGTTGTGATAGCCGTCAGCCACCTGCACACCTGCGATGTACAGTTCGCCTTTTACATTGACCGCACAGCGCTTGCCCGCCTTGTCGAGCACGTAGAGCTTGGTGTTGGCAATCGGCTTGCCGATCAGCACGTTGCCTGCAGGCGGTCGGTCCATCACCGAGCAAGACACATCCACCGCCGCTTCCGTCGGGCCGTAGAGGTTGGCGATTCGACTCCCCTCGGGATACAGTTCAAACCATTGGGCGACAGTAGAAGCTGGCAACGCCTCCCCGCTGGTCACCACCCAGCGCAATGCGGGTAAGGCTCGCTTAGCTGAATCGATCTTGTGCAAAGCGCTGGTGAACATCGTAAGCAGCGACGGCACAAAATGGATTACCGTCACCTGCTCCGCCTGCAGATGAGCAAGCAGCGCATAGGGATCTTTGACCACTGCGGAGGGCACGATGCTCATCGTCGCCCCATGGCGGAGCGCCCAAAACAGCTCCCATACCGACACGTCAAAACAGACCGATGTGCGCTGTGCCACCACATCGCCCGGCTTGGCGTCAAACATCTCCTGATGCCACAACAGGCGGTTGACGATGGCGCGATGCGTGACGCGCACGCCTTTCGGATGGCCTGTGGAGCCTGACGTATAGATCAGATAGGCCAGATCGTCCGGCAGATTGATCAGTTCGGGTGTTGTCTCCGATTGGGCGAGCACATCCGCTTCTGTCAACAGCTGCCAAGCGCCGCGAGTGGGTTCCTGCTCTCCTGTTGCCCCCAGCACGACCAGCGCTTGTAACTCCGTGGCGCCAGACAACATTTCCTTGGCCAGTGCCGCGTGTTCCGTTTCGGTGAGCAGCGCTTTGACTCCGCTGTCTTCTGCCATATAGCGCACCCGTTCTGCCGGATACTCGGGATCGATCGGCACATAAGCGGCACCCGCTTTCACGATGCCGTACAAGCCAGCAAACAGATCGGCGCTTCTCGTCATGAACAGGCCGACTCGATCCCCTCGCCCGATCCCTTGCGCCTGCAATAGATGGGCGATCCGATTAGAACGAACGTTCAGCTCCCCATAGGTTACCAGCCGACCTTGATCGGACAATGCAATGCGTTCCGGGTGCGCCTCAGCCTGCCGCAAAAAGGGCACCAGCAGCGTTTCACTGAGGTCATACGCTCGCACCGTCTCGTTCATCTCAGCAAACACCGCTTCGTCCAACTCGGCCGCCGTGATCGGCAACTCGTCGAGCGTCACGTCGACCCCCTCTGCGATCGCTGCCAGCAGCACTTGGTAGTGCCGGGCCAGACGCTCCGCAGTCGAGGCATCAAACAGATCGACGTTGTATTCGATCGTTCCGGTCAGACCGTCCGTGTCTTCAAGCAGGTTCATCGTCAGGTCAAATTTGGCCGCGCCAAGGTCAAGTCGGATCAGCTCAAGACTCAGCTCTGCCACCTGCGTCTCAGAAACCGGGTTCTTCAGCAAATCGAACATCACTTGAAACAGCGGCGAATAGGCGGTATTGCGTTCGGTCAACAACAGATCGACCAGCGCTTCAAACGGCGTATCTTGGTGGGCGTACGCATCGAGCGCCGTGTTTTTCACCGCACTCAGCAATTCGCGAAACGTCATGCTTCCTTCCACACCGCTACGCATGACCAACGTGTTGACGAACACGCCGATCAGACTGGCCGTCTCGCTGTGGCTGCGTCCGGCGATCGGCGAGCCGACCAACAGGTCGGTCTGCCCCGTATAGCGGTAAAGCAGCGTTTTGAAGGCGGCAAGCAAGGTCATGTACAGCGTGGCACCTTCCGCTCGGCCGATCCGCTCCAACTTGGCGGTCAACTCATCAGGCAGTGCAAAGCGGTGCAAGGCGCCGCGATAGGTCTGAACGCGCGGCCGCGGTCTGTCGGTCGGCAGCTCAAGGACGGGAAGTTCACCCCCGAGCTGTTTTTTCCAATAGGCTAGCGAGCCTGTGGAAGCCTGTTCACCCTGCCCTGCGCTCTGCCAAGCGGCAAAATCGGCATATTGCACAGGTAATTCTGGCAACTTCGGTTCCTGCCCCGTAGACAGCGCTTCATAGTACAGCGCAAACTCGCGAATCAGCAGATCGAGCGACCAGCCGTCCGCTGCGATGTGGTGCACCATCAGAAACAGCACATGCTCTTGTTCGCCCATGCGCAGCAGGGTGACGCGCAACAGCGGCCCTTGCGCCAGATCGAACGAATGGCGCGCTTCCGCTTCAGCCAGTCCCTGCATATGGCCTTCACGCTCGTGTTCGGGCAGTGTGGTCAGATCGATCCAGTACCAGTGAAAGTCGGCACTTGCCGATGCGACCTGCTGAGCGGTACCGCCGTCCGTCACAATAACGGTGCGCAACGCTTCATGACGATCAACTACCTTTTGCATGCTCTGCTGCACGCGCTCCGCATCGAGTACACCGCGAAGACGCACCGCATTCAAAATGTTGTAGGCCGGGTTGCCCGGTTCCAAGCGATCCAAAAACCACAGCCGCCGCTGTGCGTATGACAGAGGGGCGGGTGCACCGTCCGGACGCTTGGGAATCAGCGTTTTCCGTTCCGCGACATCCTTTTTCCCGCGCAGGCGCTCTTCGAGCAGCCGCTGCTGTTCGGGGGACAATTGGGCCCGTTTTTTGATGCGATCCTGACCTTTTTCCATCATACTCCCTCCGTTTGTTGCAAAATCTGTTCGATCAAAAGCTCCTCCACCGTCTCCGCCACATCTGCCACCGTGCTCGCTTCAAACAGCAGGCGCAATGACAGATCGATCTCAAATACGTCGCGCAGCCAGGTGACAAATTTGGTCGCCAACAGCGAGTTGCCGCCCAGATCAAAGAAATTGTCATACACGCCTACCTGCCCGATGCCAAGTAGTTCCTGCCATTGCTCGGCAATTCGTGCCTCTGTTTCATCGCGAGGCGCCACATAGGCGGTCAAGAGCTGTGGCCGTGCATGCTGGGTCAGCGCGGCGACCGCCGCAGCTGCGGGCTCTGTATGCTCGGCTTCAAAGGTCGTCCACGTTTTCAAAGCGAGCGTCAAATCCCCATAGGAGGCCGCCAGCACCATCGACTGATCGAACGCGAGCACCCGTTTCAGACTCTCGCCGATCGATTCTAATGTTTTGGCGTCCCAATTCACGGTCAGCCAAGTCGTCTCACTTTGCTCGCTCTGCCCTTGTGCAAAGGCGTCAAGAAACTGGTGCGCCGCCGTATACAGCGCACAGCCCAAACCGCCGAGCACGGTGACAAGCGACGAGGCCAGCAGACAAAAGTCGGCTGGATGCGCTCGCAAAATCCGCTCCAGCGCATAAACGGCTTGCACTTTCGGTCCAAAATGCTTCTCCCCGTCCGCCACAGTAAGCTCCGGGATCAGGTCGATCGCCGCTTCTCCGCGCACGCCTGCCGTGTGGAAGATGCCGTGCACGGCGCCAAATCGTTTGCGGGCAGCAGTAAACGCTTCTTCCAGCGCGTCTTCATCGGTCACATCGGCTGCGATCGTCATGACGTTCGCCCCGAGCTGTTGGAGTGTCTGAACCTGACGACTCTGCTCAGGATTCGATTCACGGCGGGCGAGCAACACCAGATTGACCGGCATCTGTTGCGCCAGCCAGAGCCCGATTTTTTCGCCCAGATAACCGAATCCACCTGTGATCAAGTAGGTGCCGTTTTCGCGCAGTTTCGGCGCACACTGCACGTTTGCCAGCGTTTCATATTCCTGTACCAGTCGCTTCCCGCCGCGATAGGCGATCAGGCGCGCCGTCTCTTTTGCGGCCATTTCATCGGCTACCAGCAGGGCCGAACGGTCGGACAGCGGTGCATCGATCACGCGGCAGGTGATGTTGCGATACTCCTGCGGGATCACTTTGCAGGCACCGAGCAACGTCGCCCGCTCGGGCAGGAGTTTGTCCCGGTTGTCCACCTGCACAAGTCCGCTACCGACCACCCACAGATCGAGCGCCGAGGTGACCGCCGCACGCCCGAGTGCTTGGGCGATGTACAACAGCGAGAACAATCCGTTCTCCTGCTCGACTTCGAAGTGACCTGCCGCATCTTCTCGCCAGGCCAAGAGATGCACGATCGCATCGGGAACGCGCCCCGTCTCCTTCAACTCCATGAAAAAGGCCGCATAGTCCTCTGGGGTTTGCAAAAGCTGATCTCCCGCGCTTACGACCGTCACTGTGCTGCCCTGTTCCTCCAATCTGCGGATCAGCGCTGAGCTTCGCGCATCCGATTCTGCAAAGACCATAACAGCTTTCGGAACCGTCCCACCGCTTGGCACAGGTTGCGCCTGTTTCCAGATCGGCGTATAAAACCAGTCATCTGGACCGCGTTCTGGCAACGCTTGCCACGCAAGTTGTTCAGACACTGGGTCCACCCAGTACCGCTCGCGTTCAAACGGGTATGTGGGCAGTGCCACGCGGCGCTGTGCTTCCTCAGCGGTCACGCGCTTCCAATCGACCGCCACGCCATACAGCCAAAGCTTTCCGAGCGCGTTCAGGAAAAAGGCAAGATCGGACTGCTCCTCTTTCACGTGGCGCATGGTGGTAAGCGCCACCGCCGTTTGGCTGACACGCGTCGCATAGCCTTGCAGGGTCTTGCCAGGTCCGACTTCGAGCAGCACCAGATCACCCTCTGCCAGCAGTTCCTTAACCCCGTCTGCAAAGCGCACCGTCTCGCGCAAATGACGTGCCCAATACTGTGGATCGACCGCCTGTTCTGCTGTAATCCAAGTCCCCGTGACATTCGAAATAAAGGGAATTTGCGGACTTTTCAAGGTAAAAGAGCGGAACAAGTCAATAAATTCAGCCAAAATGCGATCGATCATCGGCGAATGGCCTGCGCGATCGAGATGCACGCGCGCACACTTCACGCCCTCCGCCTCCAACTGTCGCTCGAGCGCATCGACCGCAACCGGACACCCGGCGAGCACGCACTGCTCCGGCCCGTTCACGGCGGCCAGGCCAACTTCGTCGCTCACAAAGCGCATCGCTTCCTCTTCAGATAACGAGACGGCGAGCATTTTGCCTTCGCCCATCTTTTGAAACAGCTGTCCACGTTTGACGACGAGGCGGAGCGCTTCTTCCAACGTGAAAACGCCAGCCAGACAAGCGGCCGTATACTCGCCGACGCTGTGTCCGATCATCGCATCGGGACGAATCCCCAAGTCGATCAGTAGCATGCTGAGCGCATATTCGGTGACAAACAAAGCAAGCTGTGCCACGTCTGTCTCGTACAACGAGCGACTCGACTGTGTGAAGATCGCATCGCGCAGATCGAAGCCTGTAAGCGGGAGGAGCAGTTCACAGCAGCGATTCATCGCCTCCCGAAAAACTGCTTGCTCAGCATAAAGTTCCTGGGCCATCTGAGGATACTGACTGCCCGTTCCCGAAAACATAAACGCCGTTTTGCGCGAAGCATCCTGCCGAAACGTCCAGACCCGTTTCGGATCGCGTTCCTTCAACACGGCAATCGCGTCTTCCGTACTCTGACAGACCACCACACGTCGATGCGAGAACGCTTTTCGCCCGACTTGTAGCGTATACGCGACATCGGCGATCGACAGGTGCGGTTGTTCAACCAGATGTTCGGTCAAACGATCGGTCATACTTTCTAAAGCCGATTCCGTTTTGGCCGACAACAGCAACAGATGTTGCGAACGCACGGGCATCGTCCGCTCCACTGGCGGCGCTTCTTCCAACACCACATGTGCGTTGGTGCCGCCAAAACCGAACGAACTCACCCCTGCCCGACGCGGCGCGCTGCGCTCCGGCCACGGACGAGTCTCAGCGTCGATCCGAAACCACTCCGGCCATTGCAGCTTGGGGCTCGGGGTACGAAAATGCAACGTCCCTGGAAGCTCCTTGTAATACAGCGCGAGCACCGCTTTGATCAATCCGGTCACACCGGAAGCGGCATCGAGATGTCCAATGCTACTCTTCACCGCGCCCAGCACGAGCTGTGATCCGTCGCTACGCTCACCGAACACCTCGGCAAGCGCCGCGATCTCAATCGGGTCGCCGAGCGCCGTGCCTGTGCCATGCGTCTCCAAGAAATCGATCGTGTCCGACTCCACTCCGGCTACCGACAGCGCCTCGGTGATCACCGCCGCCTGCGCATCGACGCTCGGTGCGGAATAGCCGACCTTGCGCGAGCCGTCATTGTTGATGGCAGAGCCTTTGATCACCGCGTAGATCGTATCTCCGTCCGCTTCCGCATCTTCATAGCGCTTCAAGACGACCGCCCCGGCACCACTGCCAAACACGGTGCCGTCCGCCTCCGCGTCAAAGGGTCTGATCTTCCCATCCCGCGAGACCATCCCCCCTTCACTGTGCAGATAACCGCTTTTCTGTGGAACTGCGACGGTCACTCCTCCGGCGAGCGCCATGTCGCACTCCATGCCAAGCAAGCTTTGGCAGGCCATGTGCACAGCGACGAGCGATGTGGAGCAGGCAGTCTGGACGCTGACCGCCGCCCCAGTCAGATCGAGTTTATAAGCAACGCGCGTGGCGAGATAATCTTTGTCGCTCGCCACCATAACTGGCACTTCGCCCACCGACTCGACCAGCGCACGGTTCGGTAGCACATTGCGCAACAGGTAGCGGTTCATCCCCGCCCCTGCGTACAGCGCAATGCGTCCGTCATAATTTTGCGGATCATATCCGCTGCTTTCGAAAGCTTCCCAAGCGATTTCCAAAAAAAGACGCTGCTGCGGATCGAGAATCTCCGCTTCCCGTGGACTGTAGCCGAAAAAGGCCGCATCAAAGCGCTCCGCATCTGGTAACACCGGAGCCGCTTTGATGTAATTTGGCGCCTGCAAGAGCGTTTCTGCCACCCCCGCTTGGCGCAGTTCCTCATCGCTCAAGACGGAGATGCCTTCCACCCCTGCACACAGATTGCGCCAAAATTCATCCACATCGGCCGCTTGCGGAAAGCGGCCGGACAGCCCGACGATCGCAATATCCCCACTGCGGTCGATTCCTGCAAATTTATCCACGTCGATTCCCTCCACCATGTATTAGCGTTTGCCACGCCGCTTCTGCATCGCTTCCCGACGCGCACTGCCCCGCCCTTGCGCTTCGACTGCCTGCTCTTGCTGCTTGTCTGCACTTTCTCCAAGCTTTTGTGCCAACAGCCGAATCGTCGGATAGCGGAACAGGTCGGTGATCACGACCACACTAGGCAACTGCGGTTGCAAGCGGCTGAAGACTTGCTCCATTTTCAGCGAATTGCCACCAACTTCAAAAAAGTTGTCATCCACTCCAACTTCTGCTGTGCCCAATACGTCCTGCCAGACCGAAACGATCAAGCGCTCCATCTCCGTCGCGGGAGGTACATAGGCGGCTGAGGATCGCGAACGGTCCCCGCTCGGTGCAGGAAGCGCTTTTTTGTCCGTTTTGCCATTGGGCGTGAGCGGCAACGCCTCTAAAAACAGCAGGTGATCTGGCACCATGTACGCAGGCAATTTGAGCCTCAGCAAGCTCAGCAGTTCCGGCTGCAAAAGCTCTTGATCGCGTCCCGTTACCACATAGGCGACCAGCGCCGACTCTTTCGCTGTGCACACCGCCTCCTGCACCGCAGGATGCGCAAGGAGCACCGCCTCGATCTCCTCAAGCTCAATGCGGAAACCGCGCACTTTGACCTGATGATCCAACCGACCCAAGAATTCGAGCGTTCCGTCGGCAAGTTGCCGCACAGCGTCGCCCGTTTTGTAGATCCGACCACCTGAGGCAAACGGATCGAGCAGAAAGCGCTCCGCCGTCAGATCGGCACGTCCAAAGTAGCCTTGGGCGATCCCGTCGCCGCCGAGGTACAACTCCCCAGCCACACCGATCGGCACTGGCTGTAACCTGTCGTCCAACACATATGTACGCACATTGGCGAGCGGGCGGCCGATCGGCACACGTCCCTTCACATCAACCACTTCCATCGACACCGCCCAGACGGTCGCTTCGGTCGGCCCGTACATATTGAACAGCCGCACGTTCGGAAGCCCAGCGCGAACTTCGGCAGCCTGTTTGGCAGACAAGGCTTCCCCGCCCAGCAAAAGCGCCCGCAGCCCGGTCAGCGCCTGTACGGTCTCAGGATCTGAAAACATCAGTTTGGCAAGCGATGGCGTGCCTTGCAACAGCGTCGCACCGTGCCTCTGCGCCTGCCGCTTCAAGGAAAACTCACCACCACCTGTACCTTTTGCTTCCTGCTCCGACAAAAGCACCAGCTTGGCCCCGCAAGACAGCGTCCAGAACAGTTCAAGCACCGAGATGTCAAAACAGATGCTCGTCACCGCCAACAGCGCATCGGTCGGCGCGCAACCGACCTGCTCGTCCATACCCGAGTAAAAATGAGTCACGTTGTGGTGGGTGACCACCACCCCTTTCGGTCGGCCCGTCGAACCGGACGTATAGATCAGATACGCAGCCTGCTGACGGTCTACTGCGGGCAAATCCTGCTCCGGTTCTGTCATCCAGTCGATCTGCTCTTCTACACACAAGGTCGTCCCAGCATACGGAGGCAGTTCTGCTTGTAGATCGGAGGAGGTCAACAGCACCGCAGCCTGACAATCGGCCAGCATATACGCGATGCGCTCCCCCGGATATTCAGGGTCGAGCGGCACGTACATCCCACCCGCTTTCAAGACGGCAAGCAGTGCGGTCACCAGTTCCGGTGAACGGCGCAAGCACACGCCGACCGGAGCACCCGCGCCGACGCCAAGCCGCTGCAGATGGCGCGCCAATCGGTTCGCGCGGGCGTTCAACTCGCCGTAGGTGTAGGTTTGATCTTCAAACACCAAAGCCACACGCTCGGGGGCTGTCTGCACCTGATGCTCAAAACGCTCATGCATCCCCGCTTGACGCGGCAGCCCCACCTGCGGGCCGCGTCCAATCACAAGCAGGTCAGCTTGAGCGGTCGCACTTTGCATCGGCAAGGCACCGACAGGAAGTTGATCGTCTTCCAACACCGCATCCAGCAACTGCTGATACGCGTCGGCCATCCGCTCGATCGTCTCCGGCAGAAAGAGGGCCGTGTTGTATTCGAAAACCGCACAGAAACGCCCACCCGACTCGGCTGCTGACAGCGCCAAGTCGAACTGGACAAACTGTTGTGGTAGCGCGACCGATTCGAACGCCAACTCCCCACCGCCAATTTCAACCCCGTCCAGTCCCAACGCCCAGCCGGACAGTCCCGGCAGATCGCGCAGCGGACTGGTCTGGTAGGTGAACAGTGTTTGGAACAGCGGCGGATGTGCCGGATCGCGTTTGGGCTGCAAAAGATCGACCAACAGCGGAAATGGCAAATCCTGATGCTCCAAAGACCGAGTCACGCCCTCGCGCACCTGTGCCAACAGATCGGCAAACGTCAACGCGCCATCAAAATCGGCACGCTGTACGAGCGGGTTGACAAAATAACCGATCGTCTTCGCATCTCGAAGCCCCGTCCGTCCCGAAACTGGCGTGCCGACCGCCACCGTTTCCTGCCCGGAATAGCGATGTAACAGCACCTGATAGGCGGCGAGGAACAGCATGTTCATCGTCACGCCACGCGACTTGGCATAGTCCTTCAAACGGCCACTGTCCGCTTCAGGAAGTGCAAAGGTATAGGTGCGACCGCCAAACGTCTGCACCGGAGAGCGCGGATAGTCGGTCGGCAGGTCGAGCACCGGAAGGTCATCGCCGAGCTGTTGTTTCCAAAAGCGATCTAACTCAGCACGGCGCGCGCCATCCAGCCTGCGCTTTTGTTCGATGGCAAAGCTCGCGAACGAACGCGGAGGACTCGGCAAGTCGGCCTGCGTTCCTGCGCGAACAGCCCCGTACAGTGCGGTCAGCTCCTGGAGCAACAGCCCGAGCGACCAGAAGTCGCAGATGATGTGGTGCATGACCAACAGCAGTACAAATTCATGCTTACTTTTCTGGAACAAGTGCACCCGTACCAACGCTTCCCCTTCCGAAGCAATGGGCAGGAGCGCCGCCGTTTGCAAGCGCCTGTGCAGCTCCGTTTCCTCCTGAACAGCCACGTCTTCGAGCACCACGTCCCAAAGCGGCTCCTCGTGGACGAACAGCACAGGGGTTCCGTCCCGCATCTCTAGCGCGGCGCGAAGCAGTGGATGGCGCTTGCTCAACGCTCGAAAGGAAACCCTCAGCGCCTCGACATCCAACTCCTGCCGCACCCGCACCGCTTTGGCAATCTGATAGGCCGCACTTTGCGGCTCCAACCGCTGCATCAACCAGAGGGCGCGCTGCCCGTCTGTCAGCGCAACATCTCCACTCAATCGCTCCTCCGCTGCTTCCTGCCGAGACAGACTGGCTTCACAAGTCGCAAGCTGTCCCCCGATCTCGACCGCCAACTCTTCCAGCGTCGGTCCGCTGAGCAAGCGGGAAAAAGGCAGGCTCACACCCCATCGCTCTTCGACCTCCTGCTTGATCTCGGCTGCCATCAGCGAGTCGAGCCCGAGCACATCGAGCCCGTCTGCCGTCTGTACCCGTTCGAGCGGCAGACGCATCACAGCGGCGGTCAACTGCGCCAGTAACTGCTCGAGTGCGCCCTGACGCTCTGAATCGTTTAGGGCTAGCAAAGCCTCGCGCGACATGTTAACACTGTGCAGAGACGGCTCAGCGCTCTTTTTCATAGCAATTTCATCGCCAGCAAACGGTACGTCTGAGAACAACTCTTCCAACGTGCCGTTCATAAACTGCTCGCGGCAGGCATGCCGTTGCACCTTGCCACTCGTCGTCTTCGGAATGCTCATCGGACGCAACAGGACGATCGCATGGGCCTGCAGGCTGTGCTCGAGGGATATTTGCTTTCGAATCAATTCTGCCACTTCGGACAGATTGGAACGGCGATGCGAGCGCTCAACCTCTTGGACGATCACCAGCCGCTCCTCACCGTCCACCTCGATCCCGACCGCAGCACCATTGCTGTTTTGCACAGCCGGATGGCTCTGCTGCACGGTCTGTTCCAAATCTTGTGGATAATAGTTGCGACCGCGCAAAATCAGCAAGTCTTTCATCCGTCCGGTGACATACAGTTCACCATCCAACACAAACCCCAAGTCGCCCGTCTTCAAAAAGGTATCTTGGCCGACCCTATCCCCTTGCAGTTTGGCCCCGAACACGTCTGCTGTCTGCTCCTCACGCTTCCAATACCCTTTGGCAATGCTCGGTCCCGAGACCCAGATTTCACCGACCTGTCCATCCGAACAGGACCTGCCGCTGAGCGGATCGACAATCGCCAGTCGCTGGCCGCTTTCCTTCGCACGTCCGCTGCTGACCAACACGCGGTCGTGCTCTTTTGGTTCTGTCGCCACCACAGCTTGGTTCTCCAACAAGGAGTCAGCATCAAACGAGCGCACGACAGGCCCTATTGCTTTGTGACCTCCCGCTGCGAACAGCGTTCCTTCGGCCAGCCCATAACAGGGGAAAAAGGCCGATTCCCGAAACCCGCTCGGGGCAAACGCTTGGGTAAAGCGCGAAAGAGTCGCCGCTCGCACAGGCTCTGCACCCGAAAACGCCACTTCCCAAGACGACAGGTCGAGTGCTTCCCGTTGTGTTGGTCCGATTTTTTGCACGCACAGATCATAAGCAAAATTCGGCCCGCCAGAGATGGTCGCCCCCGTTTTGCTGATCAGTTCCAACCAGCGCAACGGTTTCTGAATAAAATCGACCGGGGCCATCAAGGTGACGGGATACCCGGTGTATAGCGGCTGCAAAATCCCGCCGATCAGTCCCATGTCATGGTAAGGAGGCAACCAGATCACACAGCGGCTGTCTGGCGTGGTTCCGAATTTCGTCTCCATGAGGTGCAGATTGTGCATCAGATTGCCATGCGTGAGCATGACCCCCTTCGGCAAGGCGGTCGAACCTGACGTGTATTGTAAAAAAGCTAGACTTTCACGTTCAACTGGCACAGGTTGCCACTGCGAGTGTAAAGCGTGCGCCGCTTCCCGTGTCGGTGCCATCCAGTTCAGTCCGGCCAATGCGGGCAGGTCGCTCAAGCGGCTTTGCACCTCCTGCAGGATAGCAGGAGTCGTCAGCGCTACGGTCGCATCGGCATCGGTCACAATCGCCTGCAAGCGCGTAAAGTGGCCGTTCGAACGCGGCGGGTAAGCAGGCACGGGCAAGACCCCCGCGTACAGACATCCGAAAAAAGCGTATAGATAATCCAGTCCCGGCGGGAACAGCAACAGGGCACGCTCGCCGACATGCTGGCTCTGTTGCAAGTTGGCCGCCACCCCGCGGGCTTGTGCATCCAATTCCCCGTAGCTGCAGCGTTCCTCCCGTCCGTTTTCCAGCAAAAAAACATAGGCTGTCCGCTCTGGTTGCTCGTTTGCTCGATGGCCGAGCAATTCTACCAACGATTGATAGCGATCGTATCTGCTCACCTTGCGTCCCCTCCGCACCCTGATAATAGTATGAATTAAATTTGAATTATCAACAAAGTAACTGTCGTGAAAATTTATTTTTACCTCTATTCATTATTACCATAGATTGCTAGGGAATTGAAGGTAAATATTTCGAATATTTTAGGACTTATATAAAAATTCCCGGTTTTTAAGCACAAAAAAACCTGACCATTTAATGGCCAGGTTTTCGTACAGGCAATTATGAGTAAAAGTCTTCCAATTCACCTTTCCATGCCAGCATCCCATCTTCCATGTTCAACAGCTTGGTAAAGCCCTTTTGGAGCAAAAAATTACAAGCGGAACGGCTCCGGCGTCCACTGCGGCAGACGATGACCGTCTCCAGTTCCGGATCGAGTTCCTCATAACGGGCCTCCACATCGGGCAGTCTGATGTGGATCGCACCAGGAATCAAGCCCGTTGCGACTTCGCTCTCTTCCCGTACGTCGAGGATCTGTAGCACCTCGCCACGATCAAGACGCGCACGCACGTCTTCCGCCGAGATGTTTTTCGGTTTTGCCATCTTGGAAATCACTCCTTTTTTGCACCCGAACAGTCTATCACGCTTTCCAGATGTTACGCCAGCGTTTCCACATTCTGCGGGCGGACGATCGAGAAATGAGTGCCTGGCAGGCGATGTATCGAAAACTCGCCTTGCACCCGTTCACCCCGGTCCAACATACTCTTCCTCCCCATTAGGACATACACAGAGTGGTGCGGGTAAAGCTGGTCGATCGTGCCGTTTGCTGTGAGCGACATGGTGTCGAGGAGCAGAAAATGTGACGGCATCATGTAATCTGGCAACGATTTGGTAACATCGTCGCAGAGCTACATCAACTCTGAATGTTTCACAGTTCCTGCACTCTCCGAAAAAAAGGCAAGGGTGTGTGAAGATCCGAATGACCCTTCTCTTCCACCCTTGCCTATATGGTCTCAACTGGTTGTTTACTTGCTCATGAGTTGCACTTGCTCCAAGTATCCTTGGATGCGGTCAGCCAACGTTTGTACTTGTGGCGGATGCAACATCGTAAAGTGGTTCCCTGCCGCTTCGACTACCTCGACGTTTGCGGAAAGCTGGTCCCAGCCATAGCTCAGGTTTTGGCGAAAGTGCGCAAAGTCTGCTTGCTCCGGTGTTTCCTTCGCCCGGAAGAAGACGATGCGCATCTGCTCATCCGACTTGTGCTCCGGTTGATAAGCTTCCACCGCTTGGGTATTCGCTTTAAACATTCGGAACAGGCGACGAACCTGCTCGAACATTAAGCCCGGCGGCAGCGCGCCCGACGCGGCGGCCTGTTGATACAGCTCTTTCAGGGCGTCTTCGATGTCAAGTGTAGCCAGTTCGTTCGCCACACCTTTCATCTGCGAGAAGTCAGCACCTCCGTTCGTGCTCACCAAATCACTCGCAAACGCCATCAACAAACTGACATCATCAAGTTGCCCATTCTGATTTTGGTTGTATGCAACCGGCGCCATCGTATCGATCAACAGCAACAGTTCGACCGTTTCTCCCTGCTCGCGCAATTGACGCGTCATCTCAAAGGCGATCGCGCCGCCGAGCGACCAACCGCCCAACAGATACGGGCCATCTGGCTGCACCTTTTGAATTTCTTGCACGTACCAAGCGGCCATCTCTTCGATCTTCGTGAGCGGCAGTCTGTCATCTTCAAAGCCGATCGCCTGCAATCCGTAGAACGGTTGATCCGGGCCGAGACGTCTCGCCAGTTCGAAGTAGGAGAACACGCCACCACCGACCGGATGGACGAAGAAGAGCGGTTTTTGACTGCCCTGCGCAGTGATCGGCACCAGCGAAGAGCCAGCGTTCGTGCTTGCCCCTTGGCGAAGCAACATGGCAAGAGCTTCGATCGAACCGTCTTTGAACAACACGGACAGCGGCAGATTCACACCTGCGCGCTGTTCGATCAGCGCCATCATCCGCACGGCCAAAAGCGAGTGGCCGCCAATTGCAAAGAAGTTGTCCTTGACAGACGGTGCGATGCCCAGCAGTTCTTCCCAGATCTCTGCCAGCTCCGTCTCGATCTCATCGCGCGGCGAAACAAACTCGACCTCACGCTCCACGACGATTTCTTCGGGCACTGGCAAGGCCCGGCGGTCCACTTTGCCGTTTTCGGTGACCGGAAGTTGTTCCAACACCACAAATGCGGACGGCACCATATACTCGGGCAGCGATTGACGCAGATAACCGCGCAGTTCGGCAGTCATCCCTTCCTGTTCGTTCGCTTCGACATAGGCGACAAGGCGTTTCTCCCCCTGTGCGTCGTCCAGCGCGACCACGACAGCCTGCGCAACTCGCGGATGTGCAGAGAGAAGCGATTCAATCTCCCCGATCTCAATCCGGAACCCGCGAATTTTCACCTGATGGTCGATCCGTCCGAGGAACTCCACATTCCCATCTGGAAGGAACCGCACCAAGTCGCCGCTCTTATACCAGCGTTCACCGTCCGCCAGCACAAATTTTTCAGCGGTCAGCTCCGGTCGTCCGCGATACCCTCGGCCGACACCAAAGCCTCCGATGTACAATTCACCGGACACTCCGATCGGAACGCGCGCTCCCGATGTATCACAGACGCGCAGTTTCGCATTTGGCATCGCCCGTCCGATGATCAAGCGCTCGGTAGAAGTTGCTTCCACCTCGTGGTACGTGCAGAGGATGGTCGTTTCGGTAGGCCCGTAGGCCACGAGGATGCGCGCGTTCGGGAAAGCTTTGGTCAGATCGGCCTGCAAATCGGCGGTGACCGCTTCGCCACCGACATAGATCAATTCCATCGTGTCCACAGGTGCATTTTCTTTCATAATCTCCTGTGTGACATGGCGCATCAAACTCGGAACGGACATGCACGAAGTAGCATTTCGCAACCCTTCCACCAGGTGCGGGATGTTTAGCACTTGGTCTTTGGTGAGCAGCACGGTCGTGCCTCCCGCCATCAGCGGTGCGAAAATCTCAGCCACGCTGATGTCAAACGTCATCGTCGTCACCGACAGCTTGCGCAGGTCGCTGGTCATTCCAAACTCCTCGATGAGCGCCCAGAGCGTGCTGATCAAGTGCGCATGTTCAATCATCACCGCTTTCGGCTTGCCAGTTGAACCGGATGTGTAGAGCAGATACGCGAGATGATGCGGTTTGGCCGCATTGTCAGGCGCAGTGTTCGGAAGCGCTGCCCATGTCTCCCCGCGATCCACACAAACCACAGTGGCGTCTGTAACTGACAACAGTTCTGCGTATTGCTCCGTCGTCAACAGTACCGCCATCTGCGCGTCTTCCAGCATATAGGCGATGCGCTCTTGCGGATGAGAGGGATCGAGTGGCACATATGCCCCGCCCGCCTTCATCACAGCAACCAGCGAAATTACCAGTTCCAGCGATTTTTCCATGTACACCCCGACCAGAACATCAGGACCGACGCCAAGTGCTTGTAAATGATGGGCCAATGCGTTTGCCCGAGCATCAAGCTCTGCGTACGTCAGCGCTTCACCTGCGCATTCGACAGCCATCGCATGCGGTCTGTTGGCGGCGTGCTCAGCGATGTAATCGGACATCCGTTTATCCTGTGGATAGCTGAAAGATCGCTCATTCCAGCTCTCCAGCTGTTCGATTTCGCCCGCTGTCAACAGCGGCAACTCTTCAATTTTGCAGTCCGGATTGTCCACCAGCGCTTGGAGCAAACGCTGCAGATGACCTGCCAAACGCTCGATCGTTTCCGCTTCGAACAGATCGGCTTGGTAGTTATAGGCATGTCGTTGGCCATTTTCCGATTCGTAGACCATCAGTGACAGTTCAAAGTTGGCCACATCGGCACCCGCCGAAAGCGGCGACATCGTCACCCCGGGCAGCGACAGATCGCCCATCGGCGCATTTTGCACGGCGAACATCACTTGGAAGAGCGGCGATACGCTCATGTCGCGGTTCGGCTGGACCTCTTCGACCAGCTTTTCGAAAGGTAGGTCTTGATGCGCATAGCTGTCGAGTGCAGTTTGCCGCACGCGGGCCAGCAGTTCACGGAACGTCGGTTGCCCTGACAGGTCAGTACGCATGACCAGCGTGTTGACGAAAAAGCCGATCAGCGGCTCAATCTCACTGCGGTTGCGTCCTGCGATCGGTGAACCGATCAGGATGTCGTCCTGTCCCGTGTAGCGGTACAGCAGGGTGTTGAGCGCGGCCAGCATGGTCATGTACATCGTGACGCCTTCTTGTTGGCACAGCGCTTGTAATTGGTCGGACAATTCTTTGGACAACTGTAGAGAATGCGAAGCTCCGCGCAGCGTCTGCACAGGCGAACGCGGATGGTCGTGCGGCAATGGCAGTACCGTCTTCGCGCCGTCTAGCTGATCTTTCCAATGGGCCAGTTGCGCTTGCAAGTTCTTACCTTGCAACCATTCGCGCTGCCAATAGGCAAAGTCTGCATATTGTACGTCAAGTTCTGGCAGTGGCGAAGGTTTGCCTTCTGCGAACGCGGCGTACAAGCGCCCAAGCTCGCCGACAAACACGCCGATCGACCAGCCGTCCGAGACGATATGGTGCATCGTGAACAGCAAGACTGCTTCCTCTTCTGTCAGCGTGAGCATCGTCGAGCGGAACAACGGTCCGACACTAAGATCGAACGGTTTGGCCGCTTCGAGCTGTGCCAAGCGCAACGTCTCCGCCTCCCGCTCTTGATGGGGCAGATGGCGAAGGTCGATGCGCTCCAACTGATGCGTCATCTCCGGATGCACGACCTGCACGGGACGACCATCGACCATGGAGAATGTTGTGCGCAAGACTTCGTGTCGGCGCACGATCTCCTGCAAGCCGCGCTCTAATGCTTCAGCGTCCAACGCTCCACTAAAGCGTACGCCTGTGAACATGTTGTAGCTCGATTGCTCAGTCAGACGATCGATGAACCACAAGCGTTGCTGAGCGAAGGACAGAGGCAACTCACCGTCGCGCCCGATCGGCACGATCTTCGGTGCGGCAACGATGTTCTTCTCGCCGTGGCGTTTCATATACTCGACCAAGCTGGCAACGGTCGCCGCCTCAAACAGCGCGCGCACCGGAAGTTCCACGCCAAACAGTTCGCGAATCCGCGAGATCATCTGCGTGGCGAGCAATGAGTGCCCTCCCAAGTCGAAGAAGTGATCGTGAATGCCGATGCGCTCCACTTTCAGCACGTCGCGGAAAATGCCCGCCATCAGCTCTTCGGTCGCCGAGCGCGGCGCAACATAGCTTTCTTCCATCTCCTGACGCAGACCGTCTGGTGCTGGCAGTGCCTTGCGGTCGATCTTGCGGTTCGGGGTGAGCGGCACCGCGTCGATCGGCATGAACAGCTGCGGCACCATGTATTCGGGGAGGCGCTCTTTCAAGAAACTACGCAGTTCCTGCGTTGTCACTTCCTGCTCTTGATCGAGCACCACATAGGCGATGAGCAGCGTTTTCGCGCCGCCTTCCACCTCTTCACGCGCCATGACCACCGTCTCCAAAACGCCCGGATGCTGTCCGAGAATCGTTTCGATCTCGCCAAGCTCGATACGGTAACCGCGAATCTTCACCTGCGTGTCAATCCGTCCATAAAACTCGATGTTTCCGTCCGCCAGATAGCGTGCCAGGTCACCAGTGCGGTACAGGCGGGCACCCGGCTCGCTGGAGAACGGATCAGCAATAAATTTCTCCCCGGTCAATTCTTCACGGTTGAGATACCCGCGTGCCAACGACATCCCACCGATAAACACCTCGCCTGGCACGCCGACCGGAACGGGACGCATCTGCGGATCGAGGATATAGATCTGCGTGTTGCCGATCGGACGACCGATCGGCGGCAGCAACGGCCATTCCTCCTGTGCAAGCGGCAACGTGTAGGAAGTGACTACGTGGCACTCGGTCGGCCCGTACTGATTGTACAGGCGGCAACCATTCAGGTTGGACAGCCAATGACGAACCGGACGCGTGGTCTGCAACTGATCGCCCGCTGTCGTGATCTCTTTGAGTTGCAACGGCAATTCCTCATTCAACCCTTCCGCCACTTCACACAGTTGCTGGAACGCGACAAACGGCAAGTAGATGCGGTGCACGCCCTGCTCGGACAGATAGCGCAGCAGGCGAACCGGGTCACGGCGCACCTCTTCTGTGACCAGCACGAGCGTGCCTCCTGTGGTCAAGGTGCAGAAATACTCTTGGAACGAAATATCGAACGTCATCGACGCATATTGCAGCGTCCGCTCACCAAAGGCAAACGGCGTTTCCTGCAATTGCCAAGAGATCATGTTGCGCAACGGACGATGGGTCATCATGACACCCTTCGGCTTGCCTGTCGTACCTGAGGTGTAGATGACATAGAGCGTGTTGCTCAACGTCTCGCCACTGTTCGGGTTATGCACCGACTGTCTGGCGATCTCCGACCAGTCTCCATCGACTGCGACCACTTGCACGCCGTCTGTCGGCAGGTGTTCGATCAGGCTCGTCTGCGTCACCAGCACCTTCACTTGCGCATCCTCCAAAATGAAGCCGATGCGGTCTTTCGGGTGCGCTGGGTCGAGCGGCACATAGGCCCCGCCCGCTTTCAGAATGCCAAGCGTCGCCACAACCAGATCGATCGAACGCTCCATGCACAAGCCGACCAGTACGTCAGGCTGCACACCGCGCGCTTTCAGATGATGAGCCAGTTGGTTCGCTCGTTCGTTCAATTCCGCGTAGCTCAGTCGCTCCTCGTCGAGCACCAGCGCGACAGCATCGGGCGTACGGGCCACCTGTGCCTCAAACATCTGATGCGCGCACAATTGATCGGGGTAGTCGAGCACGATACCTGCCGAAAGCTCCAGCACGCGGCGCTCCTCTTCTTGTGCCATCAACGGCAACAGCGAAATCGATTGCGTCGGTTGGCTTACCGCAGCTTCCAACAAGTTCTCAAAGTGGCCGATCATCCGCTCGATCGTCTCCGCTTTGAACAGATCGATGTTGTATTCGGTGGAGATGATCAAGCCGTCCTCGCGTTCAGACATCGTCCACAGCAAGTCAAACTTCGCGGTCTTGCTGGCTTGCTCGACCGGCATCAGCTTGATCTCACCGTTCATCGACCCTTCGGCGGCAAAGTTTTGTAGCGCGAACATCACTTGGAACACAGGCGAGTGGCTCTGATTGCGGTCCGGTTGCAGTTCTTCGACCAGTTTTTCAAACGGAACATCTTGGTATTGATACGCCTCCAGCGCCGTTTCGCGCACCCGCTTGACCATCTCTTTGAAGCTCGGTTCACCCGACAGATCGGAGCGCAAAACCAACGTGTTGACGAAAAATCCGATCAGGTCTTCGATGCCGCTGCGATTGCGGTTAGCAATCGGCGTGCCGACCAAAATATCGTCCTGTTTCGTGTAGTGGTACAACAGCGTCTTGAATCCGGCGAGCAATGTCATGAACAGCGTGGTGCCTTCCTGCTGACTGAACGCTTGCAACTTGTGCATCAACGCTCTTGGCAACAAATAGCTCATCGTTTCACCAGCGTAGGTCTGGACGCTCGGACGCTTGAAATCGGTCGGCAGCTCCAAGATCGGCAAGGTGCCGCCAAGTTGGTTTTTCCAATAGTTGATCTGTTGGTCTAACACTTCGCCTTGCAGATAGTTGCTCTGCCACACTGCGAAGTCGCCATACTGAATGGTCAGAGCAGGGAGCGGTGAAGGTTCTCCTTGCACAAAAGCTTGATACAAAAGCGTCAATTCGCGGATCAGCACGCCATAAGACCAGCCGTCTGCGATGATGTGATGAATCGTGAAGAGCATCAGATGATCTTGCTCCTGCAAACGCACCAACTGCGCCCGCACCAGCGGCCCCTCTTGCAAATTGAATGGCAGACGCGCTTCCGCCTCGGCCAAGTTGGCCGCTTCAGCTTCGCGCTCCGCTTCGGACAAGTGTTCTAAATTGTCCACTTGAAGCGACCAGTTCAAATCAGATTTGACCACCTGCTCAGGCAATGTGCCGTTCATCCGGAACGTCGTGCGCAGCGTTTCATGACGGCGAATGATCTCTTGGAAGCTTTGTTCCAACGCTTCCACATCCAGCGGTCCGTCCATTCGGTACGCCATCGGGATGTTGTACAGCGGCGAATTGGGAATCAACTGATCTAAGAACCACAGTCGGCGCTGAGCAAATGAGGTCGGGAACACTTTGTACCCTTCGCCTCCGTCCTCACCACCTGCAACCAACTCCGCTTCTGCTCGCGCTCCCAGCCATTGCTGATCAGCGATCACCCCGCTGCCCTGCGCCGCTTCGACGCGGGTGGCCAACTCGGCCAGTGTCGGCGCTTCAAACAGCGCACGCAGCGGCAATTCCACACCGAAATCGTCGAGCACGCGCGACATCAGACGGGTGGCGAGCAGTGAATGTCCGCCCATTTCAAAAAAGTTGTCTTGTTGCCCGATGTGATCAACGCGCAAAATGTCGGCCCAGATCGCAGCCAGCTTTTGCTGAACGAACGTTTCAGGCGCCACATAGTCATTCTCCGCGTCTCGCGCTCCGTCCGGCATCGGCAACGCTTTGCGATCCACTTTGCCGTTCGGTGTTAACGGCATCTCATCCAGCACGACGAAAGCGGACGGCACCATGTACTCCGGCAATTTTTCCTTGGCCAGACTGCGCAGATCTGCCACTGTGATCGCTTCTTGCTGCGCTACCACATACGCGGTGATCCGCTTATCTCCCGGCTCGTCTTCGCGCACGATGACGACCGTCTCCTTCACACCCTCATGCTGTCCGAGCACCGACTCGATCTCACCCAGTTCAATGCGGAAGCCGCGCACCTTCACCTGATGGTCGATGCGCCCCATAAATTCCAGACTTCCATCAGGCAGGTACCGCACGAGGTCACCCGTCTTATAGAGGCGAGACCCGTCTGTTCGGTACGGATGCTGGATGAACACCTCAGCGGTCAGTTCCGGGCGGTTTAAGTAACCGCGGGCAAGACCAGGACCGCCGACATACAGTTCGCCCGGCACACCGATCGGGAGCGGTTGGAGATTCGCGTCAAACACGAACAATTCATTGTTGCGGATCGCACGGCCGATCGGCACAACCGGAGTGACCTCTTCAGGACTGGTCATCCAGCGCGTCGTCGAGGCAACCGTATTTTCGGTTGGCCCATAGGCGTTGGCAAGCACGCACCCAGGCAACTTTTGCAAAAACTTCTTGGCGTGCGGCGCAGACATCACGTCTCCGCCCACCGAGAGCAGTTTCAAATGTTGCACGCTGTCCAGATTCGCTTCTGCCAGTTGCGGCAGTAAACCAGAAGTCAGCAGTGCAACCGTGATTTTTTCCTCACTCAGCACGCGCACCAGCACATCGACCGTCGGCGTCTGGGCCGGGAACACGACCAACTTGGCTCCGTTTAGCAGCGCGCCCCACACTTCTGGGGTCGCAGCATCAAATGAGATCGCCGCGACCTGCAGGAAGGTCTCATTCGCGCCAAACATCAGGTAATTGCTGTTTTTCACCAAACGCGCCACCCCGCGATGCGGGATCAACACACCTTTTGGCTTACCGGTCGAGCCGGAGGTGTAGATCATGTAGGCCAGATTGTCGGCGGTCAGTTCGAGCACCGGAGCGTCCGTGCAGGCTGGCACCTCCTGCGCCCAGTCGCGGTCGAGGCAGATCACCTCTGCGCCATGCTCAGGCAGATCGACGAGCAGCTTTTCTTGCGTCAACAACACGCTGACTGCGCTGTCTTCGAGCATGTAGGCGATGCGGTCTTTCGGATAGGACGGGTCAAGCGGCACGTAGGCCCCACCCGCCTTCACAATCCCGAGCAAGCCGATCACCATCTCTAGCGAACGCTCCATGCACAGACCGACGAGCACGTCAGGTCCTACCCCTTTTCGTTGCAAGAGGTGTGCAAGCGAATTTGCTCTTTCGCTCAGTTCACGGTAGGTTAACACCGTCCCCTCAAAGGACAACGCTTCCTTATCGGGATAGAGCGCTACCTGTTCGTCAAACAGTTGCGGAATCGTCTTGTCGTGTGGGTAGTCCACTGCGTTCTGATTCCAGTCCACCAGTTGCATCTGCCGTTCGCTCTCTGTCAACACTGGAAGCTTCGCCACCTGAGCATCCGGATTCGCCGCGATGCCTTCGAGCAGTTTCGTAAAATGACCGGCCATGCGCTCAATCGTCGTTTCGTCGAACAGATCGGCGCTGTAATCAAACGAGCCAAAGAAACCTTCCGGAGACTCCGTCATCGCAAGGTTGAGATCAAATTTCGCGTTGCGCTGTCCCGTCTCCAACGAGCTCATCGTAAGCCCTGGCAGGTGATGCGCGCCCATCGGTGCATTTTGCACGGCGAACATCGTCTGGAACAGCGGTGTGTAGCTCATATTCCGTTCAGGCTGCAGCTCTTCAACCAACCGCTCAAACGGCAGATCTTGATGAGCATACGCATCGAGCGCCGTTTGGCGCACCCGTTGCAACAGTTGGCGGAACGTCGGCGCGCCCGACAGGTCGGTGCGCATGACCAGCGTGTTGACGAAAAAGCCGATCAGCCCTTCGATCTGCCCGTTGTTGCGGCCTGCGATCGGCGTGCCGACAGCGATGTCTAACTGCCCGCTATAACGGCTGAGCAAGCTGGAAAACGCCGTGAGCAAGGTCATATACAGCGTTACGCCTTCCTGATGAGTCAGTGCCCGTAATTTATCTGACAATTCTTTGGACAACCGAAAATCGATCGCCCCCCCACGATGGCTTTGCACCGCCTGACGCGGACGGTCGGTCGGCAATTGCAACACCGGAGGATGGTCGCCCAGCTTCCCTTTCCAGTACGAAAGCTGACGGTCGAGCTCCGCCCCGGACAGTTTATCGATCTGCCAACTCGTAAAGTCAACATACTGAATCGGCAACTCCGGCAACGGCGATGGCAGTTGGTTGACAAACGCTTCATAGAGCACCGCAACTTCCCGCATCATCACGCCGCAGGACCAGCCGTCAGAGATGATGTGATGCATATTCAAAAGCAGGACGTGATCCTGCTCATCCAATTTCAAAAGCGTCGCCCTCATCAGGGGCCCTTGGGTCAGATCGAATGGACAGTTGGCATCCTCTTCGGCCAGATGGTGCGCGCGATCCATTCGTTCCGTTTCCGGCAAATGGCGCAAATCGACCATCGGCATGGTAAAAGCGATTTCGGGCAGCACGACCTGCATCGGGGCGCCGTCCTTTTCGTCAAACACCGTGCGCAGCGTCTCGTGGCGGGCGACGATCTCTTCTAAACTCTGCTTGATCGCCTCTACATCCAGACTGCCTTCCAATCGAATCGCAAACGGAATGTTGTACATCGAACTGCCCGGCATCAACCTATCGAGAAACCACAGCCTCTGCTGAGCAAATGATGCTGGGAAGACAAATGCTCCCTCTTTGATCGCCTGGTTCCCTGTATGCTCCATCTCATAGACCTCCCTAGCCATCTCACAGTTATTGCTCTATCGTTCCCATCTCTAGCACATGTTTTCTATGTGTTCTATTTCTTTATTAAACAAGCATAAACCTTCCTGAAACTCTAAAGTTTTCACCAAGATTGCACCTTCTGAAAATTTACATCGTTGCTCCTACAGCCTCTGTCCCTTTCATCTGTAAAAAGCCACACCTCCACCCGCGCTCACATGAACCGGAAATGGTTTGCACCTCCAATTCGCGACAGTCTGCCAGACTAGGTCATTCTATTATCAGTATATTTGAAAGAGTCCCATTTAGTGGATTTATTCTTTTATTATCTACCTATTGACTTCCCGAATCGGCGGCTCTATTATATATCCAAGTAATCCGATATAGATTACTAAGAACAAGATATATCGATCCTCTATCTTGTATGAAAATCTATCTGCACAGGAGGTGCCCAGATGATTGCAAGCCTGCTTGTCTCGTTTGTGATTTTGGCATTGTTGTATTTTCTAAAAACTAAAAAAGTCGGCTTTGGTACCCGTGTCATCCTCGCGATGTTGCTCGGTGTCGGCGTCGGCGCCTTCTTTGGTGCGGACGCGATCAAAGTTGGCACCATCGGTTCCATTTACGTCTCCTTGATCAAAATGATCGTCATGCCGCTGGTGATCGCGATGATCATCACGGCGGTCACGCAGCTGACCGACCCGAGCCAGTTACGCAAGCTAGGTGTCAAAACTGTAGCCCTGTTCCTCGCTACGACGGGGATCGCGGCGGTGATCGGCATTCTGGTCGCACTGGTGATCGATCCAGGAGCAGGCGTCACCTTCGTGAAAGACGCCGCCTTTGAAGCGCGCGAGATTCCGACATTTGACAAAGTGTTGCTCGACCTCGTTCCGTCCAATCCGATCAATGAAATGGCAACCGGCAAAGTGATCCCAGTGATCATCTTCTCGCTGTTCATCGCCGTCGCGATCTTGATCGAGCGGACACGCAAGCCAGAAAAAGTCCAGCCCTTCATGGATTTCATCAATTCGTTTGCTGGGATCATGTTCCGCGTCGTGAAATTGGTCATCGCCTTGACTCCATACGGTGTCTTCGGCCTGATGACCTCGATGGCTGCGAAGTACGGTCTGTCTACCCTGCTCCCGCTGGGTGAAGTGATCATTGCCGTGTATATCGCTTGCCTGCTGCACTTTGTGATCACCTTCGGATCGCTCGTCACCTTTGTGGCGCGTGTCAATCCGTTCCGCTTCCTGAAAAAAATCTATCCGGTGATCACAGTCGCGTTTACCACGCGCAGTTCGTACGCCACACTTCCGGTCAACCTCGAAGTGATCACCAAGCGCGTTAAAGTGTCTGAGAAGATCGCTTCGTTCGTCGCACCGCTCGGCGCTACGATCAACATGAACGGTTGCGGTGGCTTGTACCCGGCAATCGTGGCGATCTTTGTCGCCCGCGTCTTCAACATTGATCTTGGCTTCACCGACTACCTGCTGATCGTAGGTGCCGCGATGATCGCTTCGATCGGCACAGCCGGTGTACCAGGTCCGGCTACGATCGCGACCACCGTGGTGCTGACCACGCTCGGCCTCCCGCTGGAAGGCTTCGCGCTGGTGCTCGGTGTCGACGCGATCATCGATATGGCCCGCACCGCGATCAACGCGACCGGCACCACCGTCTCTGCGCTGGTCATCGCCAATTCCGAAGGCGAATTTGACCGCGATGCGTTTAACAACGACGAAGACGAAGAATTAGAAACGAAAATCGCATAAGTAAAAAGGCGCCCGTGTCTCGACACGGGCGCCTTTTTTTGCGTCTCTATCACCTTTTTTCATCTCATTCAAATGAATAATCGCGTTCCACCTTACAAATTCTTGTCACGTACTTGCGGTACCAGTCGCTGCGGCCTTTCGCTTGTGCTTCGCGATGGTCCACATGATCTTTCCACGCTTTGATCGCTTCGAGCGACTCCCAGTAGGAGACGGTGATCCCAAGTCCATCCTCGCGCGCGCTTTCCAAGCCGAGGAAACCCGGCTGTTTGGAGGCGAGTGCGACCATCAGGTCGGCCATGTCACCATAGCCCTTGTCTCCTTCGGTGCGCAAGGATGTGAAGATCACCGCATAATACGGAGGTCGCGGTGTGTTGGCCGGGTGGCTCATGTTCGAGAATCCCCTTTCTCAGTCTTGCTGATCGATACGGTGCGCGGCGCGAGACAGTTTGGTCATCCCCATCTTTTTCACTTTCGGAACGTCCTTTGAACTGTCTACCACAAGTGCGAGTTCTGCAATCGTCGGCGTTTCAAACAGGCGCGCTACTGGCAGTTCCACTCCAAACTGTTTGCGGATACGTGTCACAATCTGCATGGCGAGTAGCGAATGCCCGCCGAGTTCAAAGAAATTGTCAGCAATACCAACGCGCTCGATGCCGAGCACTTCGCACCACATGCCCGCCAGTTGTACTTCGGTCGGTGTGCGCGGGGGAATCGAAGGTGCGGTCGCATTTGTCTGGCCTCGCTCAGGCACGGGCAACGATTTCAAATCAACCTTGCCATTTGGCAATAGCGGTAGTGCTTCCAAAACGACGAAAGCCGATGGCACCATGTATTCGGGCAGTTTTTGCTTCAAAAAGCCACGCAGGTCAGCATCTGGTGCCGCTACCGTGTTGTGGCAGGTGAGATAGGCGATCAGGCGCTGGTCGCCAGCCTCCTCATGCGCAGTCACAACCGCTTCGCGCACGTCCGAGTGTTCTATTAATACCGCTTCGATCTCGCCCAATTCGATCCGGAACCCGCGAATCTTCACTTGTTGGTCCAGTCGGCCAAGATATTCCAATGTCCCGTCAGGCAAGTAGCGCGCAAGATCGCCCGTCTTGTAGATCCGCTCTCCGTTTGCAAACGGATGCGGAATAAATTTTTCGGCCGTTAAATCAGGACGGTTGCGATATCCTCTTGCCAAGCCTGCTCCCCCGATGTGCAGCTCACCTGCCACCAAGGCGGGGACGGGACGCAGGTCGGCATCGAGCACGTACACCTGCGTGTTGGTGATCGGCCGTCCGATCGGCACGCTGCGCTGTTCACGCTCGCAGTCCCAGACGGTCGCATCGATCGTGCATTCTGTCGGTCCATACAGGTTGTGCAGTTCGGCGTTTACAAGTTGGAAAAAGCGATCTTGCAAACCGACCGAAAGCGCTTCGCCACCGCAGAAAACGTGTCGCAACGTCGTGCACGCACCGATCTCCGGCTCATCCAGCAGCAGTCCGAGCATCGTCGGCACAAGTTGCAGTACGGTGATCCCCTGCTCTTTCACCGCGCCAACCAGATAGCCGCTGTCCCGATGACCGCCAGGGCGTGCCATCACCAGTTGCGCACCAGAGAGGAGTGGTGCCCAGAACTCCCACACGGATGCATCGAAGCCGATCGGCGTCTTTTGTAAAATTTTATCCGTTCTGTCCAGCGGATAGGCCTGAATCATCCAAAGCATGTGATTGACGATCGCGCGGTGCGGGATCTCGACCCCTTTCGGACGGCCTGTTGAACCGGATGTGTAGAGGATGTACGCGAGATCGGTTGGCTTCACGACCGTCTCCAGATTGGTTTCCGAGTGTGCCGCCAACAGTTCGCGGTCGCGATCAAGGCAGAGCAGGTGCGCCGTTTTGACCGGGATGCGCTCCACCAGCGCTTCTTGTGTCAACACGACTGACAGCTGCGTGTCTTCCGCGATCCAGCCGATGCGCTCCTGCGGGTAGGACGGGTCGAGCGGCACATAGGCACCACCCGCTTTTAAGACGGCAAGCAGGCCGATGACCAGTTCCAACGAACGCTCCATGAAGATTCCAACCGGCACATCCGCAGTTACACCTTGCGCACGCAAGGCGTGTGCGAGCTGATTGGCTCGGGCGTTCAACGCCGCGAACGTCAACGTCTCGCCTTCAAAGACCACGGCGATCTCCTGCGGGGTGCGCAGAACTTGCGCTTCCACCAATTGGTGCAGGCAAAGATCATGAAGGGTCCCCACCTCGCCATTCCAGACCCGCAATTGCTCGTGCTCTTTTGCAGTCACCAGCGGCAATTCGGCCACCGTCCGCTTGGCATCCTTCACGATTCCGCCGAGCAGTGCTTCAAAATGTCCGACCATCCGCTCCACCGTCGCTTGGTCGAACAGCGCTGTGCTGTAGGCAAACACCCCGCGCAAACTTCCTTCCGTCTCCCCCATCATCAAGGAGAGATCGAACTGGGTGAACGTCCGATCCAGAGCTACCGTTTCCAGCACCAGTCCGCCGGTTTCGATTTTCGCACCTGCAACTCCCAACGCGAGCGCAACCAATCCTTCTTCCTTCCACAGCGCGCCAGATTGCAAGTTGAACATCACATTGAACAAGGGCGGGTAGCTGAGATCGCGATTCGGCTGCATTTTTTCGACGAGCAGCGGGAACGGATACTCCTGATGTTTCAGCGCTTCGAGCACCGTCTTACGCACCTGCTCCACCAGCTCTGCAAACGCCTCCTCCCGGCATACTTGCCCGCGCAAGACGACAGGGTTCACAAAATAACCGACCGTCCCGGCAAACTTCGCCGCGTTGCGTCCGGCGCTCGGCGAACCGATCACCACATCCTCCTGCCCAGTATAGCGGTGGAGCAACACTTGAAACGCCGACAGCAGAACCACGTACAGCGTCGCCCCCAACTCTTTTGCCAACGCGCGCAAAGCTTCGGTCAGCTCGACAGGCAACACAAACGACACTTCTGCACCATGATCGGACAGCACCGCCGGACGAGGACGATCTCCCGGCAAATGTAGCATGGACAGGTCCCTACCCACCCGTTCCCGCCAGAACTGCTCCAGGCGTGTTCCTTCCGCACTTTGCAGCAGCTCCTGCTGGTCGCGGACAAATTCGCGATACCGGTCGATCGCCACCAGTTCCTGCGCTCCGTTTTGCTCGTCCACCTGCGCATACAACTCGCCAAACTCTTGCAACAGCACACCGAACGACCAGAAATCGACCGCGATATGATGTGCGGTGATCAGAAGCAGGTGCTCAGAATCAGAACAGCTCCAGAGCTTCATCCGAATCATCGGCCCATTTGCCAGATCGAACGGCCTGTTCGCTTCAGCATGTACCTGAGCCATCAGTTGCTCTTCTGTCAGCTCAGCGGCCGATTCTGTCGCAAACGAAACGTCCACCCGCTCTGCCACGCGCTGAACAGGCTTCGTCTCTTGCATCTCAAACCGCGCACGCAATTGCGGATGACGCGCCACCAGTCCAGCGAACGCCGCACGCAGGCGTTCGACATCCAACGCCTGGGCGATGCGCAACGCATTCGAAATGTGGTACGCGCCGCTGTCCGGTGCTAGGCTCTGCATGAAGTACATCGCTTGTTGTCCATAGGTCAGCGGAAACTCGACCTGCTCGGGACTCGCATCTGTCCCGACAACAGCCTCGACTGCTCGTTCGGCAGGCTTGTCAGCCGCAAACGCCCGTTTCTCCACCACCCGCGCCAGTTCACGCACGCTCGGCCCATCCAGCACTTCCGCCATCGTAAGTTCAATGGTGAAGGCCGTCTCCACCCGATGCTTCAGTTCGACTGCCATCAGCGAGTCCATGCCCAGTGCATGAAGCGAGCGCTCAGGCTCGATCACCCTCTGTGCGACCTGCATCACGTCCGCACACTCTGCCGTCAACAACGCTTCCAGCGCCGCCTGACGCTCTCCTTCTGCCATCGGTTGCAAGTCCTCGACCCGCACTTCCACCGCAGGCTCGACGACCGTTTCCTGCACCGCTCCCTGCCACGCTTCGCCCGCCACCACTTCCAACGTCCCAGCTAGGTAGCGGTCGCGGCAAGCATAGCGCTGAATTTTCCCGCTCGACGTCTTCGGAATGCTCGCCGGCTTGATCAGTAGCACCGCATGAAGCTGTAGCTGATGCTCCTCCGATACGGCTTGACGCATGCTGGCGATCACCGCTGCATGGTCGCCTTTGCGGTGGGCGCGCTCAAGCTCCTGCACCACAACCAGCCGCTCCTCCCCGTCGATTTCCACGGCAAATGCGGCCCCGTTGCTGTTGCGCACCGCTTCGTGGCTTTCCTGTACCGTGAACTCCAGATCTTGAGGGTAATAGTTCCGTCCGCGAATGATGATCAAATCTTTCATTCGCCCGGTGATATACACTCCGCCATCTTTGGCAAAACCCAAATCGCCAGTTCGCAAAAACGGCCCTTCTCCCGTCGTGGCCAGCACGGCTTGAAACGTATCTTTGGTCTGCGCTTCCCGATTCCAATAGCCGCGTGCCACGTTCGGCCCATGAACCCAAATCTCACCGACCTGCCCGTCTGCACAAGGAACTCCGCTCTCCCCATCGACGATGAGCACCTTTTGCCCGTTGCGCTCCCCATGGCCACAGCTGACCAGCAGTCGCGACGATTGCTCCGACTTCGCTTCGGCCACTCGATTCTGCGTCAACTCTGCCGCCTCGACGCGCTCGAAATGCGGCAGTTCCTCCTTCGCACCGCCTGAAATGAACAGCGTCGCTTCCGCCAGCCCGTAGCACGGATAAAACGCTTCCTTTCGAAATCCGCAAGGCGCAAAAAATTCGGCAAACCGCTCCAATGTCTCCGCCCGCACCGGCTCAGCCCCAGTAAATGCGTTTTCCCAGGAGGAAAGGTCCAGCGTATCTCGTTGCTCCGGCGTAATTTTTTGCAGGCACAGCTCATACGCAAAATTTGGCCCACCGCTCACCGTCGCCTTCGTCTGCGAAATCGCCTGCAACCAGCGCAACGGCTTTTGAATAAAATCGACAGGTGGCATCAGCGTCATTCCATATCCGGTAAACAGCGGCTGTAAGATCCCACCGATCAGTCCCATATCGTGATACGGTGGCAGCCAGACCACACCGCGGCTCTCAGCGCTCGTGCCAAACGCCGCTTCGATCATCTCCAAGTTGTGCAGCAGATTGCCGTGTGTCAGCATGACCCCTTTCGGCGCTGACGTCGAGCCTGACGTATACTGCAAAAAGGCCAAGGTCTCCATCCCTACATCCGGCTCGATCCACAGGTCGGCCAAAGCCGGGTCGATCTCCTCCGCGACCAGCCACTTCAGCGCTTCCATGCCTGGCGACTCGGCGAACCGTTTTTCCACGCTCGTCAAAATCGTCTCCGTCGTCAGCGCGAACTTCGCATCCGCATCGGACACGATCGCCTGCAACCGCCCCAGATTCCCATTTTGCCGCGGTGGGTACGCGGGCACCGCCAGCACGCCGCCATACAAACAGCCAAAAAAGGCAACCACATACTCGAGCCCCGGCGGGTACAGCAACAATGCGCGTTCTCCCTCCGCGCCTTTCGCCTGCAGCAACGCACCCAGCGCACGCGCACGCAGATCGAGTTGAGCATAGGTCAACTCTTGTTCTCCGTTCTCGCTCCATAATGTATAAGCGACCTGCTCCGGCTGCTCAATCGCGCGCTTTTGCAGCAGTTCAACCAACGATGACATCCCACGAACCATCTCTCTCATCCTCTCTGCTAAACTCCTAACTATTTAATTACAGATGCACCCCGCAACTTCCTACTGATCCTGATCGAAACCTTCAAGTTATTCAAAAAAATTCAAACTTCGAAGTGATCACAATGCAACACGGGTCACCGCTCGCCTCAAGATTACGTTCGTTTGTGTTTTTGGCGATGATTTGCAAATAAAAAAGCGATCACATCCCCGTCGATGTGACCGCTTCTGGTATTTCGATCTGCACTTCCTGAAAATATCTTGCCCACCTGCGCACAGACGCGTGAAGTCGTTGCCCATCTGCACGCTCGAAAAGCAACTCAGCCCCCATCTGGTCCGTATACGCCCATCCCTGTTCCGCCAAATGCGCCTTGATCCACTCCATGCCCTGTTCCGCTCGCACCAGATAGGTCGAACCGTGCTCCGACTCTGCCACCAGCACTTGCTCTGCTCCCGTAAACAACGCCACTCCGGCAGCAAACTTCTGATTTGCCATGGCGAACATCAGTCCTATCGCCAGCAAGATCACGACAAGCAAGATCACACCCGTACACTTTTTCACCACCAAACGTCCCCCTCTCGACCATAAGACATCCTTATGAATTGGATAAAGACTTTCGATTTAAGAAAAATTCGGACTCACGCTATACTCAAGATACCACTTCATGGATGAAAGAAGGACTCATAGATGGAAACGATCACCAAACACTCCCTGAAGCGAGACCCCCGTCTCTCGGTTGTCTCCGGCATCCTCTTTACGCTACTCCTCGCCCTTCTTGGCTTCGGACTGGCCCAACTGCCTGGCCTGAGCCAAATCGGTCCGCTGGCCTGTGCCATCCTGCTCGCCGTGCTGTACCGACAAAAATTCGGATATCCCGAAGCACTGCGCAGCGGTATCCAATTTTCCTCCAAGCGTCTGCTGCGGATCGCCATCATGCTATACGGCTTGAAACTCAATCTCCACCTGCTGCTCAGCAACGGACTGCCGTTGCTGGCCCTCGACGCTCTTGTCATTCTTTTTGCGATCGGCTTGACCATCCTGCTCGCCAAATGGTGGAAAGCAGACTTCTCCCTCACCCTGCTGCTCGGCATCGGGACTGGAATCTGCGGCGCAGCTGCCATCGCAGCCGTCACTCCGATTTTGCGTAGCAAGCAGGAAGATTCGGCGCTCTCCGTCGGCATCATCGCGCTGATCGGGACCTTATTTTCGGTCAGCTATGTGCTGTTGCGCCCATTGCTTCCGTTCTCAGACAGCGTATACGGCATCTGGTCCGGTCTTTCCTTGCACGAACTGGCCCACGTCGCCCTCGCTGCCGCCCCAGCCGGAGAAGATGCGCTGGCGCTGGCCCTGCTCGCCAAACTCGGTCGCGTCTTACTGCTCGTCCCGTTCTCTTTTCTGCTGCTCTTCTGGCTCCGCAAAAAAGAGGGCACTTCAGCTTCGATCGAGTTCCCATGGTTCCTGCTTGGCTTCCTCGTGTTGAGCCTCGCCGGAACCCTGTTCCCGCTGCCGGACGCTGTCCTGCGCGTGATTTCCACCCTGACCACCTTCTTGCTCGCCATGGCGATGGTGGGCCTCGGACTCAACATCTCGCTCGGTGATCTACGCAAAAAAGCGGCTCGCCCGCTGTTGATCATCACCGTCACCTCTCTACTACTCTCCGCGCTGACCCTTCTCCTGCTCTCCATACAAAAACCACCGCTCTAAGCGGTGGTTTCTGCTACTTTCTTCACAAACAGCACGCGGTTTTGTCCGCGACCGTCGTAATCCTCTGCCACTTTTTCAATCTGGAATCCCAACTGCGTATGAAAAGCAATCGACCCATGATTCATCGGAGCGGTCACACAGCGTACAGTCGTACAGCCTTTTTCGCGCACCCGTTCAAAAAAGAGGTCATAGAGGCGCTTCCCCAGCTTCTGCTTCCGATACTGCGGATGTACCCCAACAAAATGTATGTACGCTTCTTGCGGAAAAGTCTGCGAAACGAAGCCGATCAGAAAAGCGACCACTTCCCCTGCATCTTCCACCACAAAGCTTGTCTCTTGAAAATGCACAAAAAACAGCTTAGGCAGCATGTCGGCCATGGAGCGTCCACCCCACCAGTCGTTAACCACCCGTACCACATGCGCATAGTCGTGTTCCGCAACCGCTCGAATCTCCATCTCGCCAGCCCCTTACTTGCTCTGCTGTCCTTGGTCTAACAACTGTTTGGCGTCTGCTTAACCTTGGCGATGATTTTCGATGTAGCTGATGATCTGCTCTTTTAGCTCCTCCACGCTGTTCGCATAAAGAAAATCATCGTTGATCACCACATACGCATAGCGCATGCAGATCCCGCAGCGGTCCAGACATCCGTCCGGCTCGATCGCCAGTTCCGGATAGGTTTTGGACAGCCAATCGATCGTCTGGATATCGTCCAAAAACGCATTGCTCGAACAGCACTCCAACACAAACTGTTTTTCCATCTCAGACACGCGTGTCACTCCTTCCCTCATCCGATCGGCGCAGCTTCTGCGCCAAGGCGTTCATCTCTTCCGGCAATGGCGACTCAAACAACATTTTCTCCCCAGTGCGCGGATGTACAAATCCGAGTCGCTTGGCATGGAGCGCCTGTCGCTCGATCCAATCCGCATCGTCTGTCGTGCCGTACATCGCATCTCCAAACAACGGGTGTCCAATATGTTTCATATGCACACGAATCTGATGTGTGCGGCCAGAATGCAACTTGAGCTCGATCTGCGTTCCGAAAGCAAACCGCTCCGTCACGCGATACTCGGTGCTCGCCTCCTGTCCGTCGTCACGAACCACGCGCACTCGAAAATCATCGTCGCTGCGTCCGATCGGCCCCACGATCAATCCGTCATCCTGCGCCAAAACACCGTGGACGATCGCTTCATAGGCCCGGTCGATCGTGCGTGCCATCAACTGACGACTCAAAAACTGATGCGCATGATGATTTTTCGCAATCACCAACAATCCGGACGTCCACTGGTCGATGCGATGCACAGGGCGAAAGCGGGCAACGATGCCCCGTTGTTGCCAATCATACACAACTCCGTTCGCCAGCGTGCCCGTCCAGTGACCTGAGGTGGGATGCACGATCAAGCCGGCTCGTTTTTCCACGACCAGCACATCCTCATCCTCGTACACCTGCTGAAAAGGAATCGGCTCCGGTAAAATATCGACCGACTCTTCCGCCGGGATGAGCAGGCGCAGTTGATCACCTTCCGCCAAACGCCAAGAAGTCCAAGTCGGTTCTCCATTGAGAAGCACCCCCTGCCCTTGCGTCAGCTTGCGAATGACCTTGCGCGACATTTTCAAATGTTTTTGTAGCACGTCTTTGATCTGCCGCCCGGCCAATTCTGCATCGACCGTTAAGGAGTACAATTCATCTTTCATTTACCGCTTTCGTCCTCCTTTGCCTGCTTGCGGCTGTGCTTTTTTTTGCGTGACGGAAGCGTCATCCCCTGATACCACCTATTCTCTTCCTCCTGGCGTTGGATAAATCGCTCTTCTTCCTCTGCATCGAGCACGGGATAGCCAAGGCGTTGCTGTTGAATGTTCGGTTTCGCGGCCGGAGGTAGCCAGCGCTTGCGCACCCCATTTGGGTCATAGAACGCATAAAACAGCAGTCGATCCAATTGGCGATTCAACAGCCAAAGCGTCACCACAAGCATCAGCACCGTCCCGAGCAGATAGCCCGCACCTGGTGACCAATGGAATCGGACCGCCACTTCACCGCCCACAAACAAGGCCAGCATCGCAATGCCCGCCGCCCACATCGCCTGCTTGCGCGCATCAAAATACAGCAAGAGCAAAAAGGCGGTGATCCAGACCATATGCGGCACCGAACCGATGATCGTCCACTGAAAAATATCGATCACGTTCGGATAGATATGCTTCACCTGCTGGGCAAACACCCATGCGAGCATCGCCACGAACGCTTGAATTTTCATCATCCTCAGCAGAGCCGCTTTGGTCTCCATGCGCAATTCCTCTTCGAACATGCGCACCGGAGCCAGCGTGTCCCCACCTTCGATCGCATCATAGAAACGCCGGAACACCTTGTAAAATTCGGTCTCGACGTTGACCGAAAACAGAGTAAACGCCGGAATCAACGCCAAAAACGTCCAAAACTTGGCCAAATCATACCCCGGTGACAACAGATAACTGCCACCGACGAGCAAGCTGCCCTCGGACAGCCAATACATCCCGTTGTCGATCCACAATGACATCGCGTAAAAGAACCCGATCCCGATCAGTTCCGGATAGCGCTTAAATTGCGGTTTCACCTCATACAGCACCGGAATTTGACCTGGAAAATCGCGAACGACCACGCTACCCAGCCAGAAAAAGGCGACGCCCTGACCGAGCGTAAACATGCCGAGCACCACCGTCTGATCGGCCTTCAACCCAGCCATTTTCATGTAGATGCCGTAGACCAGCGCCATCAAGCCAAGCGATAACAGCCCGAGCAAAAAGCCTCGCGCGATGTCCCAGTACGCTTTGGCGGCCGACAGCAGGATCATGATCAGGCCGAGCTGAGTCAAGATCACGGTTAGCACGACCGTCCAGATCTTATAAGCGATCGGCAGAGGTAAAAACCACTGCATCGCAATTGACAACACCAGCGAAGCAATACCCGTGTACAGATAGACACCAGTAAAGCCGCTCAACAGCCTTTCTGGCGCCTCCACATACAACGCATCGGCCAGATAACGGGTCAAAAAGAACTGTGCGGTCGTCGAGATCAAGTTGGAACTGATCATCGCATAGGTGATCGTCGCAAAAAACAGGTCGCGCTGATCATTTTGCAGCCCGAACGCCTTGCTCCATGACAATAACAGGAATAGCGAGATCAACGTCAAAAGCCACGGTCCGGCCGCCACAAATGCCGCAGCGCTGTAGACTCGCCATTTTCCTTGCAGGCCCATGTTGCCGAGCGCTTTGCGCAGGGTAAACCCAATGCCCGCCATTACGACATCACCGCCTCATCGTACAGCTTGCGATATTCGCGCATCACATGGCGCAGCGTGTAATAGCGCTGCACTCGCGCTCGTCCGATCCGCCCCATCTCCAAGCGCAGTTCGCGACTGCTCGCCAGCTTCAACAGCGCGGCCCCGGTGTCATCGGGCGTCATCAGCTTGGTGACATAGCCGCAGTCGCCAAGTTCATCGCCTGCAAACCCTTCGATCAGCTCCCGACAAGCGCCAACATCTGTCGCAACGATCGGCAGACCTGCCGCCATCGCTTCCAGCATCACCAAGGGCTGTCCTTCGGAGATCGAGGTCAGCAAAATACAGTCGAGCTTTGCGAGATAGTTCAATATGTTGACCGGCCCGGTCCAGATCACCGCCGACGCAATCCCGAGCGAATCGATCAAGGCCAAGCACTCTTCATAATACTCCTTGTCCTCATCCTGTGGCCCGATCAGCATCAATTTTGCTTCCGGCTTCTGGCGCAGTACGACCGCCATCGCCCGCAGTAACGTTTTGACATCTTTGATCGGTACCACCCGCAGGATCGCGCCGATCGTGAACGGACGATCTGGCGTCGGTTCGATATGCGCAAACAAGTCTGGATTGACACCGTTTGGGATCAACCGCATCTTCATCGGCTCTACTCCGTAGTGCAACTGTGCCTTTTGATTGCCTTGGGACAGCGTCGTCACAAATTTCGAAGCGCCATACCCCGCCTGACCAACTCGGATGAAAAATCGGTTCCACCAGCTTTTCAGCGGCATCGAAACCCAATCGGCTCGCACGATCTCCTCTTCGCGTTCCCGCGTGTAAATCCCATGCTCCGTGACGATCATTGGCTGGCCGGACAAGCGGTTGATCACCGCTCCGTACCATCCTGCATACCCGGTCGAAGCTGCGTGCATCAACTGCCCTGGTGGTAGCGGAGCGCGCAACAGGCGCAAGATTGGCAACCACATCGATCGCCAGTTCCAGACAAAATCGACAAGCGCCGGAGCGTTCGGCAGTTCGCGATACACTTCCAATGTTACATCCCACGCCCACTTTTCTTCTAGGATCGCTTCCACCGTCGGCGTGTGTTTCTTCGAACGAACGATCATCAGCGTCTCACGGCTGGGCAGTTCGCCCGTCTTGAAAAAGTGGCGCATCTCTTCCCGGTCGCGTTTGCGCCAGCGCCACAGACTGCCGCTCACCTCATCTTGATCGTGCAGATAGATCTCCTGCACGCCGCTGACGTTCGGTGGCAATTCGTACTTGTATTTTGCATCAGGCTGCCGCGTTGCGCCGATGTAGACGATCGAAAATTCACAGTCTGCAATCGTGCGAATCAACTGGTGCGTCCAAGAGGAGACACCGCCTTGAACGTAAGGATAGGTCCCTTCGAGCAGCAAGCTTATCTTCACTTCGCCACCTCCAGGACCAGTTTGGGCTCTCGTGCTTCCACCCAGATCAACCCGAACTCCTCATTGCGGGCGACGATCTCACCGCCGGTGTTGACTTGCCAGGCGAACGGATCTTCGACCCGCACTTCCAGCATCATCGGGCCTTGAAGTGGCGACAGATAGGCAGTCAATCGCCCCTCTTGCGAACGGTCGAACTGCACCTCCGTCTGGTAATACATCCGCAGGCGGTCGGACAGCTCGGTCGCCGTCAGCGGCTGCAACCATTGGAAGCGCGAATTGATTTCACCGATCAGCGCTTCAAAATCGCTGCGCAGATTGGCCCACGATTTCCCCATGTTCCGGTCATCATTGAAAACATCGTCCGGGTGGTTAAAGTGCGAAATGATCCCCAGATTCCCGATCACGCTGTACAGATTAAATTTATCATCATCTTCCAGCGAATAACCGTATGTGACCCGAGGTGTGCCCATGATCTGCGGGATGTCCGGATCAGGCAGGAACTCCTGTGAAAACTCGCCTTGTTTACCGGAGGTCGCATAGAGCGCAGAGATCGTTTTTAACTCTGGAAACGCTTTATAGAGCTGGAACTTCCCTTCTCGGCTCAACACGTTGGACGGCGGTATATACATCGTCGGAAGCGGCGCTTTGATCTCCTGTTGCCAGAGCTTCCGCGCGGTGAGCAACGCTTCCAGCATCGCATGCTCGGACGGCCACGGTTTGTATCCGTATAATTCCTGTTCAGATGGTGTATAGCTTTTACGAAGCGACAGGTGATTGTACCCGTGCAACCCGAGCTCGCCACCGTTGTTCATCAACTGCACTTCCAGCGCAAACAGTGTCTCCTGCCCGCTTTTTACATAGTCAAACGGTCCAGTGACTGTGTCGTTGTACATGAAGATCACGCCTGCCGAATAGCGAATCCCATACTTTTTTGAAAGGTCCTGCATATCTGGGTCCCAGCGCTTCAAGCGGAAGTTGTAATCGGTCATCCCCGTCGTGTTGCCAGGCGAGACCAAGCTATAGGCAGGAGAAGGGAAGTCATCGATAAACCAAACTTGAGCACCGACTGTCGCCTTAGCCCCGCCTTGTGCTTTCAGCATCGTCTGGATGAACGCCCCCCGCATCGGCGACTCCTGTAGAGCGGTGGTGTTCCAGTACATCACATGACCGGAACCGCGCTCCGCCACCCAGAGCAAAGGATAGCCTTCCGGTTCTAACGCCGTTGCCCAGATCTTTGATTCCTGCGACAGTCCGGAACTCAGTGACAGCGAGGACGAACTGAACTTGTCAGCAGATACCACCAATTCGGATAGCCCTGGATAGATCGATTCGGTCCAATTCAATCCACCTAGCGAATCTTCCAGAAAATCTGTATTCCCCTCGATTCCAAAAAACGAATTGAGCGGTGAAGACGGGCTGCGCAGCGCATTGATCAACAGTCCGCCCTGCTCTGTGACATAGCGCTGTAAGAGATCGACGTGCGGCAAGTCGCTCTGGCGCTCACCGATGATGATCACCGCCCCTTGCGCATAGCGCTGCAACGGTGTGTTCAACTTGTTGTACTCGTCAAATGACATCACATCATGCGGGAGTTTGGAATAACGAAGCGCCATCGACAGGTTATCGCGCGTGCGCAACGCCTCTGGGATGTCCGCCTTGTCATGATAGAGCAGCAGGTAGCGCTGATGGGGCTCGTTAGGAATTTCCGTTCGCTTGATCGTATCAAAGGAGAGCGGAGGCTCCCAACGCCTGTCATCGTTCACCCACTCTTGTACGCGGGTAGGCACGGTGAGTGCTACGACCGCCAACAAAAGCACATAAAGGGCGATCCGAAAAGCAGGCAACTTCTTCTTCGTCATGCTTTCTTCTCTCCCCCTTCCCACAGGTGCACCAAGCCGCGCACAGCTTCCGACAGCTGGTTGCGATCGGACACCTGTTGCACCGCTCGCACCAAGCTCTGCTGATCGTTGCGCTGATACGCGATTTGGATCAGGACACCTAGCGCCCGGTCGGTGACGTCCGAATCGCTCGTTTCCAGCCACCGCTTCGCTTCCTGTTCAGCCTCTTCATCAGCGTTGAGCAGAAACAATGTTTGCGCTTTCTCAATTCCCACATTCGGTTGATCGGGATCGAGGCTCAACGATTGATTCAGTACGCCAATCCGCTTGTCGAGATAAAAGCGGGACAGCTCTGCTCCGGCGATCCCACCCTCGATGATCTGACCGTACTCTTCGGCCAATTTGTTCCATGTTTCCACATCTTCAGGCTTGCTTTCCAACTCGCGCTCCAACTGACGAATGCGTATCGAGTGGACCGCTTCTGCACGTGACAGCAGAGAGGCTCCATAGTACCGCACTTCCGGATCATCATCATCGAGCGCAATGCGTACCACTGGCACCTGAATCTCAGACTGCATCGATTGTGCCTGCAAGAGCGCGCCCTTTTTTCGCTTCGGGTCGGAGCCTTCCAGCACATCGATCAACGGTACGACATCGAGCACACCACCCCAGTCGATCGGCGAACGGTACGCCTCCTGTGCCGTCGGTACGTCCATCCACGCCCCTTGCACTTTGGTCACCCGCGTGGACCAATATACGGCCATCAGACCGCCGACCCCTGGCATGAGAAAGCAGGTTAGCGCGATCAGAGCCTGCCGCGAACTCCACGGTCGCAAGGAGGAGATCGGCTGCGCGAGGTGTGCGGTCAGCAAGGCCAGCGCGCCACGCAGTATGAGCAGCCATGCCATGCCTTGCAAAGCCAAAACGAACAACAGGACATCCAACACTGCAAACATGGCGAACACCACGATCGAGCGCAAATGGCGTGCACCGGTCAACCGCTCGACAGCTTTTTGCTTACCGTGTTTGTCTTTTCTGGGCTTCAAATCGACTCTCATCACACTTCAACCTGCTGGACTGCCTGGATCTCACAATCATTGTGCAGAACGCGCGAAGAAAGAACTTCAAACTGTTCACTCTCTAATCGTTCCCAGATGCGCTGTGCCACGCCCTCCGCATATTGCTTCTCCAACGTCGGGAACAGCAGCAGTAGACGTTTCGTCTCCGGTTCCCATGTTGCCAGATCAAACGTGCGCATCTTGGCGCGCAGCAGGTCGGTGAGCATCTCTGGCACGAACTCGTCCGCGATGGTCGTGTTCAGGGTCGCTTCTACAATCGTGTATGGAATACCGTAGCGCTCGAACCGATCATGCTCGATGCCACACTGCTCATGAAAATAGGGAGCGCGCAAAAAGCGCGAGTTCGGATAGGTGGCATCACTCATGCGAGCCTCTTCATACGCGGTCGCCCGCTCCAGCGAGTCGGACGCCCATTTCGTCACCACTTCGAGCAATTGCGTCGTATCGACCGTCACCTTTGACAAAGGCAGACGGTGAATCGCGATCAGCGCGTAGGTGCGCTGGTGGCGGAAGATCGGAACCATATAGATCGGGGCCGGACGTTCGCTCGCGTCTTTGAAGGTCAACACTTTGCCTTCTTCGATCGCCATTTTAACCAGCTCATGCGTGTCAGCCGTGACTGAGTTCGACCAAGCGGGTGGCCCCACCCGCACCGCGAGGCGGGCAAAGCGGTTGCCTTCCTCCACCCGGTAGATGCTCGCTTGCTCTACTTGCAACAGGTCTTCCAGCACACCGAGCAGTTCGGTGAGGATTTTTTCGACAGACAGCACATTTAAACTCTGCGCGATCTGATAAAGACGGGTCATCGTAGCGGTCTGCCCAAGCACGCGGCCTTGCAGTTCCACCAGTGCGGTCTCCGCCTGTTGCAGACGCGATCGCGCTTCAAACGCTTCCTGCTGCATCAGCGACGCCTGATCGCGCATACGCTGCATGCGCCGCTCCAGCGTGGTCCGCAGTTCCCCTAATGCATAACCTGCAACAATCAAAAACATGGGTGTCAAATAGTGAGTCGGATCTGCGATGATGAACGTCCATAGCGCATTGAGGGGAAAAGCGGTGGTAGTGGTCAGCATTGCCAAATAGAGCACGGAGGACAAAAGTCCCGACAACACACCGATCAATGGACCGGCCACCCAAGCGCCATAGATGACAAAGAGAAAAAAAGGAGAAGGATTTACGTAAAGTAAAGTCGTTGCGGGGAAAAAGCCAACAATCAGTCCCAATCCGATCAGAACTTCGAGGAACCCTGTCAGCTTCCGACGAAACGGTATCATGTCTCGACCTCCTGAAGTCTTAACACACGTTCATTAGTGAGAAGCACCCTGCCGAAACGGCGAGGGTGCTCGTTTACCAAACTTTCCGGCCTCCGTCACGCTTGTCGCGGCGCACGATCGTGTTCGGCGCATCATGATGCTGCCATTCAAAATGATCGCGAGTCTGCTCGCGGCGCGCATCGTCCATCAGACGCCCACAGCGGGAGCAACGGTTGTTTCGAACATCGTTTTCTTCATAGCAGTCGGTGCATTTAATAATCATGCCTTGCCTCCCATTTCATAACGCTCGCCGTTCAGTTCATAGGACGCAGTCAGGTTCGCGTTCAAAGATGCCGAAGCGGAGCAGTATTTCTCATTGGACAGTTCAATCGCCCGTTCGACCTTGTCCTGTGTCAAATCAGGACCTTTCAGAATGTAATGGATATGTATGTCGGTGAAACGTTGCGGCATTTCCTCAGCGCGTTGCCCTGATACTTCCATGCGAAATTCTTCTAGTGTCAATCGGCCTTTTTCTAAGATCATCGCCACGTCGATGCCCGAGCATCCGCCAAGTCCCATCAGCAAAAGCTCCATTGGACGCGCGCCCGTATCTTCACCACCGACTTCTGCCTTTGCATCCATCGTGATCGCATGACCTGAATTGCCGACCGCTTCAAATTTGCGTTTGCCGTGCCAATCAATGCTTATGTTCAATGCGCTCCACCCTTTCTATCTCGGGATGGGGCCAAGCCCCAGTACCTTCCTCTTCCAATTGTACAGCACGACCAGCATTTTGGAAACGTTCTTTCATGATCTCTTCGATCAGCCACAAGTCGAGATGCACACGTCCCTTTTGCCGAAAATGATGGTTGATCGACCAGACGATAATCAAAATCGACGAGACCGCGACAATCATCCAACGCAGCGAATCGTGCGGAAAATATTTATTGACCTGTGTACCGAAGATCAAAAAGACGATCGGGGTCGTCGAAGCGAGCAGCGGAATATTGCCGAGCACATGCCGCCTGCGCGTTAACTCCGCCCGAATCAACCAAAGCTCTTCCTTTGATTTGCTTTGGTAATAATGAGACAGGTCCTTCACGATGCCCTCATGCGCCCGATAATAGGCATCCAGCACCTGTGGGTTTCTCTCCGTGCTTTTCAAGACATCTCGTACTCCTTTCCCGACTTCTCCCTTAGCGGATAGTCTATACGTACCAAACTTTTTCATGTACCATAAGCCCAGTTACGTTTTACTTTTTTCACTTGAGGAGGCTTCTGCTTTGCAAACTGTCCTGATCGTACTATCCTATCTCCTGCTCTTGCTTTCCGTCCTCTCTTTCTGGCAGACGTTCAAGCAAAAGCCAGCGGGCTTTTTTCATGAACTAGAAGCGGCCGGCATGAGCAACGGGGTTCGTCAAATCATGTATGCCATCACCGGCCTCTACCTGCTGTACGTACTGACCGTCATGAACGTGGCACGTCCTCTGACCTGGTTCGGCATCGTGACGATCATCGAGTCGCTTTGCTTCCTGCTCGCTTTACGCGGAGATCTTACTAGCGGGCTTTTCGTTCGCTGGTACCGCTACAGCGTCGGCATGTACGTTTCGGCTGTGTTCCACATCCTTTTCCCGATCGTCGCGCTTTACTTTTTACAGTTTTCATAACAAAAAGACCGTCAAGCAGTTGCTTGGCGGTCTTTTTGTCAACTTACATATCAAATTCATCATGCGGGAGTTCCCAGAAGCAGACGACACGGTCTTTGCCAAATCGCTTGGCATACGTCTCCGCCATGTCCGCCTTGTCAAATAAATCGGTGGCATCTGACGGCTGATCCATATCGTAGGAGGACACGCCGATCGATGCGGTAATCTGATAGCGGTTGCCTTCAATCGAAATGTTGCGCAAGTTGTTTCGCACTCGTTCAGCGACGATCCGTGCCGCCGTTCCGTTCGTGTTTGGCAAAATGACGATCAACTCTTCCCCGCCAAAACGCCCAACGATGTCAACGTTTCGCACCGAACGCTGTAAGGTCTTCGCCACGATGCGCAAGGCACGATCCCCTTCATTGTGGCCAAAACGATTGTTGATCGAGGAGAAATTGTCGAGGTCGATCATCAGGAAGGACAGGTCGATGCCGTAGCGTTTGACTTTGTTGAACTCCTCGGACAAACGCTTCATGAAGTAGTTGCGCTGATACAGTCCGGTCAAGTTGTCGGTGATCATCACCTCGTACATGATCGCGTTCTCCACGTTGGAGGAGACCAGTTGGGCAAAAGAGTTGAGAAAGCGCTTATCCCGCACGGAGAACGGCGTTTGCAGACTCAATTTTTCCAGCACCATCACGGCGATCACCTGCTGATCATGTGAAAAAACAGGCAGACCATACAGATAGCAACTACGACCTTCCACTTCCATCGGCTGCTCCAGTTCGACCACCTTCGCTACCATTTCCTCCACTTCCAGATTGGTGAAAGGCACCGCCTGTAACTGCTCATTCAAATGAATGTGCTCCACCCGCTCCGGGGCCAACTTGACCATCAGATGAATGTTGTCGAACAGCATGTTTTCAAAGATGACAGCAGCCAAGTTCTCGCAGACCGTCTTGACCATGATTGACGAAGAGACGCGGCGAATCGCATCGAGCAGAATTTCGTTGTCGGTCAACGTATCGACCAGCTCTTGACGCTCTTCGACCATCTTGCCCGACCAGGTGCGCAGTTTATCACTGCTCACTTCCGCCTGTTTCACCAAGCCTGGTGCCGCCTCGGCGACGACATGCTTCATATCGTCGATGATCTGGTTGGCTTGCGAGACCAGTTCCTGGTTGGTCTGGCGCATCAGCTTATCCAACTGCACGAGGCGCGTCTGTTGATTGAGTTTGCGGAATCCCATCAATGCCCGCTTGTAGTTGAGATTGGCTTCGACAAACTGACGCGTTTGCTGATAGAGCCGTCCCAGATAGAAATGAGCGGAGGACAGATAGCCGATATAGCCCGTGTTGTGGATCAGCTTTTGTACCGTATGCGCCGCTTGCAAACCTTCTTCATTCCGACCGGCCTTTTGACAGGCGGTCGTCAGCATCAAGAGACGTTTGATCCGTACTTCGGTCGGCACTTCAAGTTCCAGTACCAATTGACTGAACTCCTCGATCAGTTCCTCCCAGCGTCCGATGAAAATGTAGTAGTACCCGCGCAACAATTGATGCTCGATCTCAAAGTCACGCTGTTCGCAGATCCGTTCTACAATCGGCCACATCCGCTGACACCGCTTCCGCTTTCCGAGGGAAATCGCGGTGCGAAAGCGATAGAGAAACGCGTGATCGCGCATCAATTTACGACCTTGCTTTTTTGCAACACGTACGAAGGTGTCGATCACTCGCTCCGCCTTCTCGTACTCTTCAATGAACATGAAATGCTCGATCTCATGGCGCAGCAAAGCGATTTCTTCCCCTGGGAAAACGGTCTGGCAAGTCTCTCGCGCCTTTTCGATATAGCGCTGTGAATGGTACATATCACCGAGCAGACGATAGGTCTCGACCAAGTTGATGTAGGCGATCGCCTCTTTCATGCGGTTGCCCAGATCGGCTGCGAGGTTGGCCGACTGCAAGTAGTAATCTTTCGCACGCAACGGATCGGTTTCCTGAAAACCGATCGCCATGCAGTTGTAGATCCCGACCAGCGCCTGACGGTTGTTCGAGTGCTCTGCGAGCGACGCCGCTTCATGCAAATAGCGCGAGCGATCTTCAAACGACACGCCCGGCACGCTCATCAAAAGCACTTGCAGGTTATAGAGCCAAGATACGTAGTGCCGCACTTTCAAAGTCTCACGCAAACGATGCCCATGCTGCTGTTGGTAGCGCTCCATCTCGCGAATGAACTCGTAGTTAGCGCCACTTTCCAGATAGTACATCGCCAGAGCGACCATCCCATAGAGCTTGTCCTGCTCGGCGATGGTGCACGTCTTGATCTGTTCCTCTAAGTACTGCACATGCGGCTTGATCGCTTGGAAGTCACCGATGTTGACATAGACGAGCAACAGCGAGATCAGCACAGACAACGATTCGGTACGCTCATACAGATCGGTCATCACAGCGGCTGAGTCTTCCAGCATTCCGAGCAGGCGCAAAATCCGCGCTCGGAATAGATACAGGGAGTTCGGGCACTTGCGATGCGGAATTTGCTCGTACAATTCGATCGCCTTCTTGATCTGCGAGTCCGCTTCTGCAAACAGACCGCGATGGTACCAGCGGCGTCCTCCGATGATGTTCAGATAGATCGCCCGCTCCCACTCGTGACCCGCTTCAAAGTGATAAGCCACTTCCATATACGAGGTGGAACCGATTTGGAGCAAACAGTCGGCCAGAGTCCGATGCATCTCCGATCTCCGATCCTCCGAGATCGTCTGGAAGATGTGATCCTTGATGTTGTTCGAAGTGAAGCCGTACAGATTGTGCATCTGCCAGATCAACCCTTGCTCTTCCAACTGACGCAGTACGGGCAGCAGATCCTGCGGCTTAGCATAGCCGACCGCTCGGGCCGCAGCCTCGACGATCATCGAGCCTTTGAACAAGGACAGCACTTGGCAAACTTCTTTTGCATGAGGTGGCAGGGCCTGCAACCGGAAGAGGATCAACGATTCCATCGACTGCGGAATCTCAAACTTTTCCACCGATTCGGGCACCATGTGCCATATGTAGCGCTCTTGATAGATCTGTTTGGTGTCAGCGAGATATTCGAGAAGTTGGAACGCCTGATCGGTCGATCCGCGCCCGTGATAGTTGAGCCACTGAATGAACTCATCGCTCAGGAAGTCGGCGCTGCCAAAGCGCGAGCGCACCGCCTCCCGCATCACATCGAGCGGCAGTGGTTCAAGATGCAGCTGTTCTTGGAACAATACGGACAATGCCTGAGTCGGTGCGTCTGTCACGCCGACAAACCCCAACGCCAAGTTCTCCTGAGCGAGCAACTTTTTGAAAAATTGCAGTGAATCGGCATCGAGCAGGTGTGCATCGTACAACTCGAATACCATCGGCTCACCGTACGCTTCCAAAATCTCTGCGAAAAATTCGAACAACAAATTTTCGGGCTCTTGTTGCTTCTGTTCGCCAGGGTCTGGGGTAACCATATCTCGGTACTCAAACGCAACGCGCGGCAACACGCTGCTCAGTCGGTTCACATACAAGCGTCCCAAACGCTCCAACTTCGGTACGGCAAAACACAGCAGGAACAACTTCATGATCAACAGTTCGACCGCCCCAAACGGCGTCTCGCGCACCGTCGCTGAGATGACCGACACGTCGTGCACGTAGTGCCCCGACACTTCGTAGATCAAACGTTTGCGGCCCACACCGACCTGACCTGTGATCAACAAGGACTGGCGACTGCCAAGCATCATCCGCTCATAGAACGCAGACAACGTCTGAACCTCTTGCTCACGCCCGGTAAATTCGGCGGAGAACAGATATTGGGAGCCGTATGTTTGCAAATCGACGTGGCAGATCGAGTCATGGCGACCCAACGTGCGAGTCAACTCATCAATGATCTGTCCAATCCACTGAAATCGCTTGCTTGGTCTACGATTGATCATCTTCAGTACCAAGCGATCTACATGCGGCGGAATGTGTTCGTTAAAGCGAGATGGCGGATACAAAGTCCCGTCCCCATTCTCGTCAAATGGGAAGTGCCCGGTCAAGACGAGATAGAAGAGTACGCCGAGGTTGTAAATGTCCGTTCGCGCATCGAGCGGGCTCATCGTCATCGTTTCCGGAGCAAAATATTGTAAAGAGTCATCCGCACCGCGCGCGTTGTACAGCGACAATGGCGCGTCGGTCAGCATGGTGAGCAACCGCACACTGCCATCCGGTCGGACCAACACGTAATCGGGCGAGATCCCACCATGCCACATCGTGCGGCTGTGCAGAATCGCGATCGCGTCACAGAGCTGCTTGAGCACTTCTAGTATGACCGGCAGCGGCTTGCCTGCCGTATACTCCAACAGCGACTGCTCTCCTTCTTGCCAGTCATAGGCGACGAAGCTGGCCCCGTCTACGGAGAAAACTTCGCGCACCCGTGCCATCGGCAGACCAACTTCTTGGAAAAGGCGAGCACGCAGAGCGATCTGGTCATGACCAATAAACGACACCACATGTGGTGCCAAACGTACCAGCCGTACTTTTTCATCTGTCTTATCCAAACCTGCCAAGTGTTCACCAAAATAGGGGCAAGCCCCGATTTGCTCCACAATGGTATAGCCGGTGTCCACCAATTTCTGCAGGGTCTCCGTCATGGAACGTCACATCCATTCTGCCGATACAGTTCTACTAGATTAATCTTAACACAAAAATAAATCAAAGTGATAGGTTGAGTTGGAAAGTTTATAGGTTTGGCGCGAAATTGCATGATATATCGCCGTCATTCTCAATAAAAAGTACGATTTTGGACACAAGTTTCCAAAAAATCAAGTGTACGTATTTCTTTTTGATCATGGTAAAATGGTTGAGTATAAAGAAAGGAGTGTGAGATATGAGCTTACGTGGTATCGGTATCGTACTTGTGCTGTTTGTACTGGGCGTCGCCTTTAGCGGCTTCGCATCTTATTCTGCAGACACCTTCCAACACAAGGAAGAAAAAGCAATTGACGCTGAAAAGCTCGTTATGCAAAACTGCGCGTCCTGCCATGGCAAGGATCTGAAGGGCACGGAGACCGCTCCAAGCCTGTACGAAAAAGGTCAAAAGCTGTCTGCTGAGACGATCCAACAGATCATCGCTGACGGTGTTGCTCCGAACATGCCGGGCGGAATTATCAAAGACCATAAAGAAATTAGCGCGGTAGCCAATTACATTACCAATCTCGAAAAATAACAACAATAGGATTCCTGCGAGTACCGCAAGAATCCTTTTTGTTTGCCCACCGCTCAGAAAAAGGACTGTCCGTTGCGGACAGTCCTCTTCCCTGTATTATGTTGCTGCATACAGAGTATATATAGTAGCTCATCTAAGCAATGGTGCAATATTTGTAAGGCGTGCCTCCCTGGGCCCTTTTGTGGGGCTCTCTATGCGATGGACTAAAACTTAATCATTTTTAAATTAATATGACTCAGTTTTGAAATCCATTCGCTTTTCCTATTTCATTCTAAGTCGAAACCACTTGAAAGTAAATAGGAAATCAGCAGGATTGCAAAATTTTTGGAAGTCAATCAAACTTCAAAATTCGAGCGATTCTGACACTCCAAAAACGTGCTAGGACAAGCACCTCACACATAAGGTAGTGAGGTACTATTGACGCTGATAGAAGAAGGTGTCGTAAGTCGTAAATTGAAACGACTGCGGGTTAAATATCTGCTCCGTACTGCCCACGAACAAGACGCCTCCGGGACGCAGTGCATCCGAAAATTTCCGATACAGGACGTCTTTGGCCTCCTCCGTAAAGTAGATGATCACATTGCGACAGACGATCAGATCAAAATCATTTTCAAACCGATCCTCCAACAAGTTGTGGCGCTTAAAGGTCACACAGCGCTTGACCGCATCGCTGACTGCAAACAGGTGGTTGCCCGTCTCCGTGAAATATTTGCGTTTCAGTTCAGGTGGTACAAAGTGCAGAGAACGCTCCGAATACAAGCCCTGTTTGGCCTTTTGCAGAGCATTTTCGTCCAGGTCGGTCGCGAGGATCTGAATGTCAGACAAGGGCATGAACTGACTGAGCAGCATGACCAGCGTGTACGGTTCCTCACCGGTCGAGCAAGCTGCACTCCAGACCTTCAAGCGCCGTTTGTTTCCGATCAGCTCCGGCACCAGCCGGTCACGAACCACATCCCAGCGGTTCGGGTTGCGGAAAAATTCGGAGACGTTGATCGTCATGCGATCGAGAAACTCGCCAAACAGCGCATCATCCTTTTTCAACGCTTCAAAATAGGACATAAAATCGCGAAAGCCCCGCTTGTCACGCAACGCCGTCAAACGCCGCTGCATCTGAGGCCGTTTATATTTACGAAGATCAATGTTTGTGTATCTGCAGATATTTTCCATAAATAAATCAAAATCATCGATCGGCAAAGCGAGTACCTCCCCATTTCCATCTATATCTTGACATATATTCGCTTTATCGCTCGAAAGTCCTGCCAGCCACCCGGTTGCTGAAGGAGGAAATCAAGTGAAACTCGGCCTCGCCCTAAGTGGCGGTACTTTTCGCGGCACGGCGCACATCGGTGTGTTGGAAGCCTTGCACGAAGCGGGCATCAAGCCGGACATGGTGGCCGGTACTTCGGCCGGATCGGTCGTCGCCGCTCTCTACGCGCACGGACTCTCGCCTGCGACGATTCGAAAGATCGCCCTCAACTTTAAAGGGCGCGATCTGATCGACTGGACAACAAGCACCTTTGACATTTTAAAACTGCTCACTTTGCTACCTTTTCAGTATTTCGGCCTCAACAAAGACTGGACGCGCCTGTTGCCACAAGGCTTAATTCGCGGCACCAATTTTGAACGCTACCTCAACCAGCTATTCACCCTACCAGCCGCCCACGCCAAAATCCCGCTGTTCATCACCACGGTCGATATCGTCACCGCCGAGTCGATCATCTTCACCGATCCCCTGTTCAGCAGAGGCTATGAGTTGGGCAACTGGTTATTCCTGCCCATGCTGGACAAAGGCGCCTGTGTACGCGCGTCCTGCTCACTCCCTGGCCTGTTTACGCCCAGAGTGATCGACGGACGCTCCTTAGTTGACGGAGCGGTGCGCATGAACATTCCAGCCGAAGTCTTGGTACATGCGGGCTGTGACAAAGTGATCGTCGTCGATCTCCACGAAACCGAGATGAAAAATGTCACCGAGCCGCCCAAGACCTTTCTGGACATGTTTATGCGCGGCGTGGACATCATGCAAAATGAGATCATCGCCTTGCAGTTGATGGATGAAAATGTTTTTGCCCTGCAACCGATGATCAAAGGGGTCGGCTTCACCTCATTTGACAAGATCGAATACTGCATCGAGCTGGGCCGTCAGGAAGCACTGAACAAGATGGCCGCCCTCAAAAAATACCTAAAATAAAAAGCCCGCCCCCATCAAGGGAGCGGGCTTTGGCTATTCGCCGATTAGATCCATTTGTTGATCGCTTTGTCGTAGGACAAAGTTTCGCCGCCGAACCACAGGTCGATTTCGCGTTTTGCGTTCTCCGGGGAATCGGAGCCGTGGATGATGTTCATGCCGACGGAGATTGCAAAATCATTGCGGATCGTGCCCGGTGCAGCTGCAGACGGGTTGGTAGCACCCATCATCGCACGAGCGGTGGTGATCACGTTCTCACCTTCCCAGATCATACCGAATACCGGGGAGGAAGTGATAAAATCAACCAGTTCGCCGAAGAACGGCTTGTCGGACAGCTCAGCATAGTGAGATTCAGCCAGTTCGCGCGGAACTTGGATCAGTTTCGCGTTGATGAGCTTGAAGCCTTTCTGTTCGAAGCGGGAAACGATTTCACCGATCAGACCGCGTTGTACGCCGTCCGGTTTTACCATGAGGAAAGTTTGTTCAACTGCCATTGCTTCAGACAACTCCTTTTATGTACACATTCATTACAATCCTTGTCCATTTTACCAAGGTCATACCCGAGAAGCAAGGGAGAGCAGCAAACTCTTACAAAAAACGAACGCGATCAGATTAATGATCGCGTTCGTTGATGAAGTGAGCGATGCCTTCCAGCTTGTTGCGGGCATCCATGTTCGGTAATTTGTACAACGCATCGAGGCACTTTTCCATATAGCGGTCGGCCATCTTGCGGGCGTATTCGATCCCGCCCGATGCTTTGACAATCTTCACCGCTTCCTCGACTTCCGCTCGAGTCATCTCGCGGGAGATCAAATCGCGCAACCGCACCGCATCCTGCGAATGCTGCAAAGCAAACAACACCGGAAGCGTCAAGTTGCCTTGGCTTAAATCGGAACCGACCGGCTTCCCGAGCTTTTTCGGAGTTGAGGTCAAGTCAAGAATGTCGTCGATGATCTGAAAAGCCATACCGGCATAATAGCCGTAGCGCTCTAACAGACGCACCGTACGCGGCGGACAGTCGGCCACCATCGCACCCAATGTGCAGGAAATCGACAACAGCAATGCCGTTTTGCGTTTGATACGGCGCAGATAGGTTCGCAACGTTTGTTCCTTGTTGTAAAAATCGCGAATCTGCTCAATCTCCCCTTCACACATAGAGACGATTGACTCCGAAAGAAGTTGATGGATCCGTACATCTGAAAACTCCGCGAGCAAAACAAGCGCCCTTGCAAAAATGTAATCGCCTGTGTACATCGCCATCCGGTCGCCCCACTCCGCCTTGACAGTAGGAGTCCCCCGCCGCGTGGCTGCGTCGTCGATCACATCGTCGTGAACGAGCGACGCCATATGAATCAGCTCAAGCGCAGCGGCGACTCGGGTCAGCTTGGGCAGGTCGTAGTGGCCAAACTTCCCAGCGAGCAAGACGAAGACAGGACGAATCCGCTTCCCTCCTGCCTTAAGCAGATGGGAAGATGCTTTCTTCAGGTTGTACTGGGAAGTGTGCACCTCATCAAGGAGCCGACGCTCCACCAAGTCGAGATCCGATTTGAGCGAAAAATAGATGTCCATCAACTTCATTCAAAATCCACCTTAGAAAATTTCCAGAATGTTGTATTGCGTATCACGCTGTGCCGGGATGCGGCCTGCATCACGAATCAAGCGAATCAATTGTTCTTTATCACTGCGGTTGTGCGCACCTGCTGCCGAGACAACATTTTCCTCGATCATCGTCGAGCCCATGTCGTTGCAACCAAACTCCATCGCCAGCTGGCCGATTTTATGGCCCATCGTCACCCAAGAAGATTGGAAGTTGCGCACGTTATCGACCATCAGACGAGAGATCGCCAGATTTTTCAAATACTCGACAGCTGTTGCGCGAGTCCCTTTGAGCGCCGTGTTGTCCGGCTGATAGACCCAAGAGATAAACGCGGTGAAGCGGCCAGTCTTATCTTGCTGTTCGCGCACGCGAATGAAGTGCAGCAAGCGCTCTTCAATCGACTCACCAAAGCCGATCACCATCGTAGCCGTCGTGTTCATGCCTTGGCGCTGTGCAACATCGTGCACTTCCATCCACTTCGTCCAAGATTCTTTCAATTTGGAGATGCGCATGCGGGTTCTATCATCGAGAATTTCCGCACCGCCACCTGGCAGTGAGTCCAATCCTGCCTCACGCAGTTGTCTGATCACCTCATCAAGCGGCAGGCCGGACACTTCGACCATTTTCAAGATCTCAGCCGAAGAGAACGAGTGCATCGTGATGTCAAAGCGAGCCTTGATCTTCTTCAAAATATCGGTGTAGTACGAGAACGGCAAGTTCGGGTTGGTACCGCCCTGCATCAGAATCTCCGTGCCGCCAAGGTCGATCGTCTCCTGAATTTTATCAAAAATCACTTCATCAGACAAAACATACGAGTCTGCATCTTTTGCCGTGCGGTAGAACGCGCAGAAACGGCAGTACGTGTCACAGATGTTCGTGTAATTGATATTGCGATTGATCACAAAAGTCCCCAAGTTGTCCGGGGCATGCTTTTGCATAATTTTCTTGGCAGCCGCGCCAAGCTTGATCAAGTCATCAGATTGATACAGGATCGTTCCTTCTTCAAGCGAAAGGCGTTCGCCTTGCAGCGCCTTGTCGAGAACTTCATCCGCTTTGGTCGATTTTGTGTTTACAAAACTCATTCCTCGTCACCCCACAGTTCCAGCTTGACCGGTTTGGAAAGCAGACCATGACGGTATGCGGCATCAAAATACGCATTGGCGCCAACCGCCCAGTCTTCGTCCAAATCATGACGTAATTTATTGAAATAGGATCGCCAAAACTCTTCTGTCTGACCGAGCATCCGCATCGCCTCCGCGATCACAGCGTCCATATCGGCCAGTCCCTTCTTCTTGCCATCTAAGAAGAAGCGATGAATCTTGCGCGCCTTCTCCGGATTTTCTTCAATCAGTCGCTTCGGGACAGCACATACCGCAAAGGTCATCGAATGACCGGTGCGTTCGTTCCACTCGGCGCCAAGGTCATACAGGTAACAGCCGTGTTCCTGGACCGACCAATAGAGCGCGTCATCAGCGATCAAAAGCGCAGCGTCCGCTTCCTCAAGCATAGAGGGCAGATCGGACGGTAGCGTCACATATTTTGCAGGTGTGATCCCCGTTTCGGCCAACAGAATTTTCAACAGGTTCGAACTCGAGGCCGAGATGTTGGTTAAAGCCACCACACAGCCGTTCAACTCCTCCCACGGGCGCTTCGAGAAGAAGAAAATCGAGCCGACCGGACCGCGCGAAGAGACAGACAGCCCGCGCAAAGCCACAAATTGTTCAGCAAGTTCTGCATATGCGAACGAGGAGCACAGCCCCGCATCCACAGAGCCTTCCGCGAGCCATTTGTTCAGCTCGCTGGGAGCTCCAGGGAAAAATTCGATCTCAGGGTCAGACTTTTCGAGAAAATGGCAGATCGGCAGTGCGTTAGTAAACTTGATATGGCCGATCCGCACATGTTGAGACTTATCCATTAGAGAACGGGAAGCTCCTCAACTTGTTCTTTTTTCACTTTGTCGTCAAGATAGGAAAAATCGGTGTTGACGACATTGTACAGTGTGTCGCGCTCGACAGGCGTGCGGCCTGCATCGCGAATCAATTTGACCAAGTCTGCTTTTGCCATTCCCTGAGATGTCTGCGCGCCCGCAGCATGGTAAATTTTCTCTTCTACGACGTTGCCGTCGAGGTCGTCTGCGCCAAACCACAGCGCGGTTTGCGCCAGTTTTTCACCGACTTGCATCCAATAGGTCTTGATATGATCGATATTGTCGATCATCAGACGGGAAACAGCGATCACTTTCAGGTCTTCAAAACCGGTCGAGAAGTTGAGGTGCGGGTATTTTTCGATCAATACGGTGTTTTCCGGGTGCCAAGAAAGCGGGATGAACGTTTGGAAACCGCCCGTTCTGTCCTGCAGATCGCGCAGGCGGATCATGTGATCGATACGATCTTCCTTCGACTCAACATGGTTGTAGAGCATCGTCGAATTGGTCCGTAGCCCCTTTTGGTGGGCGATCTCATGAATTTCCAACCAGCGATCTCCGCTCGTCTTGTGGTCACAGATGATCGAGCGCGGTTCGTCAGCAAAAATCTCCGCACCACCGCCTGGCATCGAATTGAGGCCGGCTGCGATCAGACGGTCGAGCACCTCATCGATCGAAAGTTTGTTCACGCGGGTGAAATGGTCGATCTCGACGCCAGTGAACGCCTTGACATGCAGGTTCGGACGTTTTTCTTTGACTTTGCGCAGGATGTTCTCATAGTAGTCCAGACGCAGTGCCGGGTTGTTGCCGCCGACGATATGAACTTCGGTGGCATCCGGTTCGATCATGTCAAGGCGATGCTCCACTTCTTCCATCGTCATCGTGTAAGCGGCCGGGTCTTTCATCCGGACACCAAATGCACAGAAATCACACAACGTCTGACAAATATTGGTCGGATTGATGTGGCGGTTGGTGTTGAAGAACGTCTGGTCGCCGTGCTTCTTCTCCCGCACATAGTTCGCCATAAAGCCCAGTGCTGTGATGTCATTGGAGGACATCAGCTTAACACCATCTTCGAAAGTCAAACGCTCTGCACGCTGAACCTTCTCCCAAATCTCTGCAAATGGGTGGTCTTTGGTGATGATTTCCACAGTACTTCCCCCCGTCTACTCCTTCTCTCGATCGCCCCAACGACGAAAGAGAGTATGTTCCACATGCATCGCGTCCAGCACTTTGCCGACAACAAAATCGATCAGGTCGTCCATCGTCTCCGGGCGGTGATAAAAGCCCGGCATCGCCGGAACGATCTTGGCACCAGCATCGGCAGTCGCAAGCATGTTTTTCAGGTGAATCTTATTAAACGGTGTTTCCCGAGGCACAAGAACGAGCGGACGCCCCTCTTTGAGGTGCGTGTCCGCTGCCCGTTCCAGCAGGTTGTCAGAGGAACCGTTCGCAATAGCTGAAAGCGTTCCCATCGAACAGGGGATCACGACCATACCGGCCGTGAGGTGCGAACCGGACGCCACAGGCGCTCCGTAATCGCGGCTGCCATGGATCTGTAAGTCAGCATCTTCCGGCAGTCCGAACAATGTGGGCACCGCTGCAAGATCGCCATGCTCCACCTTCCACCCCATCTCCAACGTAAAGACCTGCCAGACCGACTCGGAGAGCAAAAGGTGTACGCGATGTCCGGCCCGGCATAGCTCCTGTACCAGACGAATCGCATACACCGCACCGCTTGCTCCCGTCATTCCGACGACATATTCCTTAGTCATGGCGTGAATCCTTAGCAACCGGCTTTTTGCCGATATGCAAAGCGCAGATGCCGCCAAAGAAGTTCCATACCTTCACGTCGGTCATGCCGGCATCTTCCATGATCTTCTTCAGTTCTTGTTGATCCGGGAAATTGGTCAGCGACTCAGGCAACCACGAATAGGAAATACTGTCGCGGGATGCCAAGTTGCCGATCGCCGGCAAGATTTTGTAAAAATAGAAGAAATAGAGGGCTCGAAACGGCTTCCAGACCGGTTTGGACAGCTCGAGCGACACCACTTGTCCACCCGGCTTGACCACGCGCATCATCTCGGACAACACTTTTTTGATGTCCGGCACGTTGCGCAGCGCAAACCCGATCGTCGCATGTTGGAACGTATCGTCTTCATAAGGCAGTTCCATCGCGTTGCCGTAGATCATCGATGTCTGTTTCTCCACGCCCGCCTTCTCGATCTTCGGATACGAGTATTTGAGCATCTCTTGTGAGAAATCAAGTCCAACCACTTTGCCCGTCGGACCGACCTTCTCGGCCAAAGCAATCGTCCAGTCGCCGGTACCTGCGCACACGTCGATCGCCGATTGTCCTGGCTGTATATTCATGCGCTTCATCGTAATTTTACGCCAGCGCTTATGAAAACCAGCACTCAACACAGAATTCATCAGATCGTAACGCTTAGCAATGTGTTCAAAGACATAATGAACTTTCTCTTCTTTTGATGCGAACTTATCCATAAAATTCCCCTCAACCTTCTTCGCAAACTCGACGCGGGTATGCCCCAGGCGTGATCAGATGATCAGATGACCGGGAATGGCGCGCAGCTCATCGCGTAGCCCATTCAACGACATCATCACCATCTCGGCGAGGGAAGCCGCTTCTTCCAGCAAGGAGAACAAGTACGTCGATACGCCATATTTCACATAGAGCGACTGGAGTCGATGATCTGTTCCACCACTTGACTTCAGCACTTTCAGCCACTTCTTCTCCTCGTTGTTCGCTTTCTGCCACACCGAGAGATTGACCGCTTGGCGTTGCCAAATCGGGTCGGTCATCTTGTCCAGTTCGGACTTGAGGACGCTTGTGCGAATGAGATGCGAAACGAGCTGCTCCCACTCATCACCCTGCGGCAACAGCGTCGCCCGCAAAGCGTGAAGCAGTGTGCCATGAATCGTCTCCTGCAGTTGCAGATATCGTTCCACATTGAGCGTAAAATCACCCGGAACACGGACAAGTTCTGCTTTCGCTTCATTGATCGACTGGATGGCGAGCGCAAACTGACCGAGCAGTCTGATCTGTCCGCTTTTGGCCAAGAGTCGGTAATATTTGCTGGAATAGTAGGCGCCGGCAAGCACACCGAGTTGACGGTAGCGCTCATCCGAGTGCGCAGCCAGCGTTTCAATCTCTTCATGAATGGCCAAACCCTCGTAGATCAGCAGTAAGGTGGAAACGATCGTTTCCGTTTCCTCTTTGCAAAGACCGGCCGCCTTGCAGATCGCTTCACCGAGCAACAGCTGCAGTCTTTCCGGGGTTGGTCGCATAATGATCGCAGATAAGTACGTATGATCCATTTCGGCAGAAATCTTCAACCGGATGTCCTGCAAGCAGGTCTCTTCGATGCGTTGTTGTACTTGCAATGGTTCCATCTCCTACTCAGACTGGCTGCCAAACCCCATTACAAAAGAAAAAGGCCCGACCAGCCCTAGGATACAAAGCTACTAAACCAAGTTTAACATGAGCTTTTTCGACAGGAAATATGAAAGTCCCTGACAGTATTCATTAGACTAAGTATAGCATACACAATTTCTATCTAGGAAGAGAAAAAAGACGCAGGCAGTCGCCGCGTCATTTTGACTGCATATTTTTTTCAATTACATCCAACTTTTGTTGCACAAAGGTAGCGATTGCCTGTGAATCTGGTTTTGGTGCTCCCACCATGTCGGAGCGATCGGCTGAAACTGACAACTGCACCAGCTCCGGATGTTCATACGTGACTACCCGCACTTCCACCGCCCGATGTTGCGGTACTTCTACTAAAAAGCGGTGTGCAATTTTATAGATGTCGCTCCACGGTTTGTGTTGATTTTGGCGCAGTTTGGAGGCTGGGACGGCCAGCATGATCACCAAGCGGTCTTGTTCCCATACCACTTGTTGCAGATGGCTGCCAAGTTGTAGCGTGCCCAGTTCATCGACGACCTTGTCCATACTCATCACTGTCACATCCCCGCTGGTTCGAGCTTCGAACTGCTGTCCTCCCCAACGTTCCAGCGCTTGTGCCGGCAAGAACGACAGGGCGAGTGCGAGCACCGTTGAGATCAACAGTGCCGTGATCAAACCTTTCGACATCAGGCTCTCCCCCTCTCCCATCGTGCTCATTACTAGGAAGATATGCGCAATCGCACAAAAAAAGACGAGCCAGGTGCTTGTGTGTCACCTGACTCGCCTCTTTGCTACACATTATTCTGAATCGGTCTCGCCTGCTTCAATTTTGCCAAATTTGGTCCAGATCGTTGCGCGGCCGCGCACTTTCACAGCCGAAGTGTGATCGGTAAATTCTGCGATCATCACTTCACCTTTGTCCAACTTCTCCGCATGGTGAAATCTTGTATCTTGACCGCGTGTTAAACCGATCACCTGAACTCCATTATCTTGGGCTTTAATGACGAAATACTCGTTAGACATCTAATCCCCGCCCTCCAAAATTTCGTTATTTAGTATACCATCTTGTGGTAAGAACTTGCAATGTTATTCATCGATCAACTGAACATACTATTTTCGAAAGTCTAGGCCAAATCACCACTAGATCATCAACAGGAGCGGAGGTGTCGAATGATGAGACCAGAAGAAACATCGGCAGCCGAACACCGCCAGCGACCCGAAGCAACAAAAGAGACGACGCCGCTGCACTACGAATATGCCAAAGGCTATCTGCCCACCGCCAATCCCAAAGCGGATGAGATCGACCACGCGCCTCCCCCATCCCTGCCACACTCCAGTAACTTCCGCTAATACAGGATTTCCTGTAGGGAATCTTAACGGATAAGTCGGAGTCGAAAGGAGGAGGCGCATATGAACCGCTTAAGCACACTCGATCGAACCGCACTGACGCTGATCATCATCGGTGCTCTCAACTGGCTGTTGGTCGGCCTGTTCCAATGGGACCTGGTTGCCGCATTATTTGGCGGTGAATCAGCTTGGCTCAGCCGACTCATTTACACGTTGGTTGGTATTTCCGGCTTGTACGGCCTCTCGCTCTTGTTCCGGGGCGACCGAGGAATGGCTGACAACGACCGTTGATGGACAACCAATAAGAAAGATCGCTCTACCGTATACCCGCATTGGGTATGCGGTTTTTTTATGCCTCCTTTTATTAGCGGTATATACTATATATAAATATTTGTTTTGAAATAATCATATTTTGTTGATAAAAAACACTTGCATTTCTTTCGGAGCAATAATAAGATAATTATGAAAACAAAAATAGGGAGGTTTAAATGGTCATGAAAAATCGCAAAACTTTTGTAACAGCAGTTGCAACTGCCATGATGTTAACGATGCTTGCACCGCAAACGATGGCAGAAACGGTACAATCGAAACCGGCACAGGCCGCAGCAGCAGCCGTAAAGATCGATTTTAAAGGAGCTGCAGACAATTACCTCAAGCAAAACGCTGACCAATACGGGTTCAAAGCAAATCTGTCTGACCTGAAACACGTATCCACGACCAAGACGGACGTAGCTTCATACGTTCGCTATCAGCAGACGGTAGAAGGCTCTGATGTGTTCTATCATCAAGTGACCGTCACCTTGGATGCAAAAGGCACACCGGTGCTGATCGTATCCGACTACGTGCCGAACCTGACTGGCCTGAAGACGAAAAGCAAACTGAACGAAAATGATGCGGAAGGCAAAGCATTAGGCCATAACAAAGTGAAAAAGACCAAAGAATTGGTTTCCCGGATCTTTGGTTATTATGTGGAAGGCAGTAAAGCAGTTCCGGCCTATAAAGTAACTGCAGTAGATGATGAGTCGCTCGCTACTTGGGAAACGTTCGTCAGTGCAGAAGACGGCACAATCCTCAAGAACAAAGACGTCAACCGAAAAGTAGACGGCACCGGTAAAGTGTTCCTGCCGAATCCGCTCGAATCTGCTGGCACCAAAGTCGGCTTCGCTGACAACAACGATGCAGACTCCACCGCATTGACCAATCAACTGAAAACGGTCACACTGAGAGGTCTGGACGGTTCTGGCTACCTGCGCGGTCAATATGTTCGCACCAACCAATCGGGTTTCAACTCGTTCTCGGCAACCAACACATTCAACTACACCCGCAACAGCAAGCACTTTGAAAACGTAATGGTGTACTACCATATCGACGAACTGCAACGTTACATCCAATCGCTTGGCTTCACCAACATCAACAACCGTCAGATCTATGTAAACGTAAACGGGACGACGGCAGACAACTCTTTCTACTCCCCGTCCACCAAACAACTGACCTTCGGCACCGGCGGCGTTGACGATGCAGAGGACGCAGGTATCATCGCGCATGAATACGGCCACTCCATCCATGACAACCAAGTGCCGGGCTTTGGCAACACCTTGCAAGGCGGCGCGATGGGCGAAGGCTTTGGCGACTACCTCGGCGCGATCTGGGAAGACAAGCTCGCTCCGTCCTCTTTCGGCACCGCATGCGTCGGCGAGTGGGATGCTGTAACCTATGATAGCTCCAGCAACCCTCCGTGCCTGCGTCGTCTCGATAACAACAAAGTCATGCCGGGTAGCTGGAAAGGCCAAGTTCATGCAGACGGCGAAATCTGGTCGCAAGGTGCATACGAAATGGCGCAGCAGCTTGGCGTAGATGTCGCTACGAAGATCATCCTGCAATCTCACTTCTCCCTCACCCCGAGCTCCGGCTTTAACAACGGCGCTGCTGCGATCAAAGCTGCAGACGCTCTGCTCAACGGTGGTGCAAACGCTACGACAATCACTGCAATCTGGGCAGCTCGCGGCATCTCGACCCTCTAATCGGGACTTAGAACAATCGATACGTTTTCAATGAAAATATCCCCTCCTGTGTAGCAAGAGAAAGGATCATCTTGTAGATGGGCCTACTCTTGTTGACCGGAGGGGATTTTCTCATACTTGTGACCTATTGTATTTGCTCGCTCGATCCTCACATCTGCCGACTTACCACTCAGCGTTTGCTCTTGTCTCAAGAACAAGTGCAGCAAGTGCAACACTCATGCGAACCGTTTAGTAGCCGTCCGTCGTATGACCCATTTTCCGCGCTTGTTCGGTCATTTCATCTGCCGTCTTGCTACTGGTGTGATCTATGTCCTGCTTCGCAGCGAGAACTTTCTCCAGCTCCGCCCGAACGCGGTTGCCATATTCCGAGTCGGCCTCTGTGAAGTAGCCGATCATGCGATCTTGAATCTGCTGTTGGCAGATCGACAGGACCTGGCCGAGGTTGGCGACCAGTTCGTCACGCTCCCAATCCTCAAAAGCGCGATACGTCTCTCCCGCCTGTTGAAAGTCGTTTGGGCGGTCAATTTTCTCCCGCACCAATTTCGCATCATAGTGCGGCTGATGTAGGTCCCCTGACTGTGACGCTTCTTTTAAGCCACCCAGCGAGGATGGCTCGTAATTGACATGCGGATTCTGTCCTGGCGCTTTGTCCACATGATACTCCATCTGCCCACCGCGCTGATTGGTCGCGACCCGATTTTTCGGAGCATTGATCGGCAATTGCAAATAGTTCGTCCCCACACGGTGCCTTTGCGTGTCCGAGTAGGAGAAAGTCCGACCTTGGAGCAATTTATCGTCGGAGAAGTCCAGCCCATCGACGAGCACACCTGTGCCAAAAGCAACCTGTTCCACTTCATTAAAATAGTCTTCCGGATTCTTGTTCAGCACCATCTTGCCGACCTTTCGGAACGGAAACTGATCCTGCGGCCAAAGTTTGGTCGGGTCGAGCGGATCAAAATCCAATTCCGGATGCTCACCATCGCTCATGATCTGCACGCACAGCTCCCACTCGGGATGCTCACCGCGCTCAATCGCTTCATAAAGGTCTTGTGTAGCATGGGTGGTGGTCTTGCCTTGAATTTCGCTCGCCTCATGTTGCTTCAAGTTGCGAATGCCCTGCTTCAGCGGTTCCCAATGATATTTGATCAGCACCGCTTCCCCATTTTGATTGACCCACTTGTAGGTATTGACACCCGATCCCTGCATCTGGCGATAGTTGGCCGGAATGCCCCACGGTGAGAACAGGAAGGTCACCATGTGTGTCGCTTCAGGGCTGAGCGACAAGAAATCAAACATCCGCTCCGGATTGCTCAAGTTCGTGACTGGGTCAGGACGGAACGAGTGCACCATGTCGGGAAATTTCAACGGATCGCGAATAAAGAAGATTTTCAAATTGTTCCCGACCAGATCCCAGTTGCCATCTTCCGTATAAAACTTCACCGCAAATCCGCGCGGGTCTCGCTCCGACTCTGATGAATGTCCACCATGCACGACCGTCGAAAAACGCACAAAGACCGGTGTCCGTTTCCCCGCTTTTTGGAAAAGCTTGGCGCGAGTGTAGGTGGACACATGCTCGTCTCCCACCTTGCCATAGGATTCAAAATAACCGTGCGCCCCGGCACCCCTTGCATGCACGACCCGCTCCGGAATCTTCTCTCGGTCAAAGTGTGAAATCTTCTCCAGAAAATCATAATTCTCGAGAGTTACCGGTCCTCGATTACCTACCGTTCGAACATTTTGATTATCTGTGACCGGATGCCCCTGTCGATTGGTCAAAATTTTATCCTGTTCGTTGTTCCCATTTGCTGACTCCTTCATGGTTACACCTCCAAGAAAAATATTCTCCAATAATTGGCTGGCTATACTCCTGTGATGTGTCATAATAAATCCCATGAACCCTTTTACGAAGCGAACCATCGAAATTATCCAAAGCATACCCGCGGGCAAAGTGATGACCTACGGCCAAATCGCCAAAGTGGCCGGCAGTCCGAGGGCGGCCCGACAGGTTGTCCGAATTCTTCATGCGATGAGCCAAAAGCACAATCTGCCTTGGCATCGCGTCATCAATTCAAAAGGTCAGATCGGCTTGCGTGAGGAAGCAGGTTTTCAAGAGCAAAAACTGCTGCTACAGATCGAAGGTGTAGAAATTACAAACGAAAGCTTCATCAATTTGGCGCAGTATCAATATCATCCTGAACGCTCAGCAGCTGACGATTTTCTTTAGCCGCCCCATTTCCTTTGCCTGGAGATGGGGTGGCTTTTTTTTAGTTGGGCAGACTAACCATTGCATAGGAGGGATGGTACGTATGAGTAGACGATCAGTCGGAATCGTACTTTTGATCAGTTGCTGTCTCATCGCACTCTTGATTTCCGATCGCAACTCCGCCCTGGCTCAGAAAAGAGGACGTTTTTATTATGAACGGCGCGGAGAAGTGGTGTGGGAAGTTCCAACTGAGCAAAAAGTGATCGCTTTGACGTTTGATGATGGACCCGATCCAAGATATACCCCACAAATCTTAGAGATCTTAAAGAAATATCATGCCAAAGCAACCTTTTTCGTCGTCGGATCAAGGGTCGAAAAATTTCCCGAGATCGCCAAACGGGAAGTTAAAGAAGGACATGAACTGGCCAATCACACCTATGGTCATCCGACGATGACGAAAATTTCAGCGGAAAGTCTACGGGAGGAAATCGACAAAGCGGAAGCGGTCGTGACAACGGTCACAGGTACCAAGCCGAGCACCTTCCGTCCCCCAGGCGGTGTATATAATGACACGGTGGTGAACACCGCCAAAACGGCCGGCTACCTTGTTGTCATGTGGTCCTGGAACCAGGATACGCGCGACTGGAGTAACCCTGGCGTCGATAAGATCGTGGATCGAGTGCTGTCCAATGTGCACAATGGAGGGATCGTACTCTTTCATGACATGGGAGGAGACCGCTCGCAGACAGTCAGCGCATTGGAAAAGATCATGCCCGAGCTCGTGAAGAAAGGGTATCGTTTTCTGACCGTATCTGAGCTCTTGCAAATCAAACACGGGTCCCCCCTAAAAATCACCTCTCGCTAACCAATCCACGAGCAAGAAACGGAGCGAATCTGCAACGCTTCGCTCCTGCTGTTCACACACCAAAAGCCTCTTGGGCGTTTTCCCAAGAGGCTTTTGTATCGATTCTCACTTATCGCGTCAAGATGCGCCTATTTCTCTTCAATCGGTCGATTTCACGCTAGGGCATGCCAAGTCCACTGCGTAAAAAGGTGCAAGCTGGTGATCTTCCTCACTTTCATTTCCATCTTTTCCTTTCTCTATTCAATTAAAGAGACACTTTTGATAGACTAAACATATCTTGTCATCAATGTTTTTAGTTCAATAACGAATGGATAGGAGCAGATCGCATGAGTACAATTTCTTTAATGAAAGACACGGTTCGGGTCGTGCTTGAGAAAAAGCAACTGCACAATGTTGTGGCCAAAGTAGGGTTGGTATTAGACATTAGTGGTTCAATGCGCGCCCTCTATAAAAATGGAACCGTGCAGAAAGTGGTTGAGCGAATTTTAGCGGTGGCCAGTCAATTCGATGATGATGGTGCATTAGATGTTTGGGTCTATGACAATGAATTTTCTCGCTTGCCAGCCGTGACCGAAAAAGATTTTGTTGACTATGTAAACCAACGCATTCTGGCTGACGACTCGATCCACAAATATGGAAGAAATGACGAACCAAAAGTGATGAAAGACGTGTTGCAGAAATATTTGACCGAAGAACCCAGCGAATTGCCTGTCTTCTTAGTTTTTATCAACGATGGCGGCTGCAAATCAGGTATTAAAAAATTCATCGTAAACTCGTCAATTCAGCCAATTTTTTGGCAATTCGTCGGTATTGGCGACTCTAATTTTGATGTATTACAAAAGTTAGATACGATGGAAGGCCGATTTGTAGATAACGCAAACTTCTTCCATTTTGATGACATCGAGCAAGTATCCGATGATGAGCTCTATGATCGGCTGTTAGATGAGTTCCCGCTCTGGCTGAAAGAAGCACGAGCAAAAGGAATCCTTAAATAGGTCTGCCAAGTCGCCACATCCTGTGACAACAGAAAAACAGAACTTTGAGGACAGCAGCCGTGCCGTCATTTAGGTTCTGTTTTTTTTGCACCTTGCCATGACCTTACTTGTTGACTACCGCTTTCGTCATGATTTGAGCAACCGATCTGCCTAGGACACCTCTACTTACCCAAACCACCGTCTACGTAACAAAACGAACCACAATGAGTACGCTTCCATAAAATATACTGGCAACCGAGTGCGCAATGTCCGCGTGGTCAACTTCCCTATTCTTCATCATTACACCCGCAAGCTCGCATCCAGCCACAGCTCAGCGAGCCTCGATCTTTTCGTTTCCGTGCCTCCCCTCCCTGATCATGGCAATTGTTCCAAGCCTTATTGTTAAATTGGGATAGACTATTTTCTCCAAACAAAGTTATTATGTAAGATGAGGATTTCAAAAATCATGCTATAACGTAAGGTTAATCTTCACTGAGGAGGGAGAGAAGATTGCAAGAGTTTACTTTTTATAACCTCGCTAAACTAGGGGGGCTTATTGTAGGAGTAACGGTAGCAAATATTTTTGTTTTCTCGCCCGGTTTACTAGGGCTGAAATTAACGGGAGAAGGCGCTTTACAAACAGCATTCGGGGTAACATTCATCGTTGCCAGTCTGTTGATTCTGTTGACTGTTAGCTACAATCTTTTGTTCAAGCCAACACCGCTCCCCTCTACAAAAGAATTGAAGACCAGAGAAGATTTTGTAGATGCGTTGGGCCGTTTCAAACGTGTAAAAGGTTTGGAAAAAGATATCGATCTTGCGCTGGATCAACTTGAACGAATCGAAATGAAAACTACCACCTTGTTCGAAGTGTTGAAGCAAAGATTCGATGAGTCTGAAATGAGTTTCATGAAGTTTGCCTCTGTAATCACATCTGTCGAGAACCTCTTCTACCGTAATATGAAGAGCATGCTGAACAGGCTCACTGTGTTTCATTCAACCGATATTTCAAAGAGCAGCGCACGCACTTCTTCTTCTTTTTCTCGGGAACTACAGAATGAAAAAGCGAGCGTTCATAATGAATATTTGAAATTCATCCATGAGTCTTTGCAAACAAATGAAGAAATCATGCTGCGCCTCGATAAGCTCCTATTAGAAATATCGAACTTGGATAGCCTTGAACACGAAGATATTGAAAACATGGCTTGCATACAAGAGATTGACTCTCTGATCAAGCAAACTAAGCTGTACAAGTGAAAGGGTGATTTTGAATGGCAAAGAAGAGCAAATCGTTTCTCTACATGGGGGGAATCTTGGTCATCGTTTTCTTGCTCGTCTATATCGGCGTGATTTTGACAAAGAACTTCGGTAAGTCAAACGAGCAGATTACGTCTGAAAAAGCAAGTCAGAATTTAGTGGATCTTTACTACGACATCAATGTAAATGAAGTCTCCGCTCCCAAAGGTCAAATTGATCTTGATCCAGTGAACATCGGAGAGTCTCTACCCGACATTTCTAAGTTTCCTGTTTCTGTAGAGAATTCGACCGACAATTTTGTCGAGATCTTCTCGTCAACAGAAAAATCGGGTACTGGTGTTGACGGTTGGCTCAATGAAGTAGCAACAGAATTTAACAAAGCAGGAATCCTGGTAGATGGACGACCTGTTTCGCTGAAAATCAGAAATATCGCTTCGGGTACTGCAGCCGATTACATCATTTCTGGAAAGTACAAACCTGACGCCTACACCCCCTCCAATGAACTATGGGGCGAGATGGTAAAGTCGCATGGGATGAAGACTCAGCTTGTGACGAAACGACTTACCGGAAACGTGCCAGGGATTGTGATGTCAAAGGCCAAGTACGACCAGTTGATTTCGAAGTACGGTGCGGTGAATGTCAAAACGATAACTGATGCGATTTCCAATAACGAAATGGCAATGGGTTATACCGATCCGTTCGCAAGCTCTACAGGTTTGAACTTCCTTGTCACTGCGCTGAACACCTTCGATAGCTCCAACATCTTGGGAGAAAAAGCGGTCCAAGGCTTTGAGAAGTTCCAAGCAAATGTCCCGTTCACAGCATCCACCACCATTCAAATGCGTGAGGCAGCTAAATCGGGGGCGCTTGATGGATTCGTTCTTGAGTATCAAACCTTTGCCAACATCCCGGACTTGAAGAGTGAATATGTTTTCACTCCATTTGGGGTTCGACACGACAGTCCTTTGTATGCGCTCGGTGATCTCCCTCAAAATAAGCTCGAAATTCTAAAAAAGTTCTCTGATTTTGCAACACAAGAGAAATACCAAAACTTAGCTCAAGAAAAAGGATTTAATGGTCTTGACGACTACCAGTCCGAACTCGGCACAATTGACGGCAACCTGTTAACTTCTGCACAGAAAGTTTGGAAAGCGAAGAAAGACGGAAATAAATCAATTGCGGCGATTTTTGTAGCAGACACTTCGGGAAGTATGAATGGCACTCCGCTCAATCGCTTGAAAGAGTCTCTTCTCACCGCTCAAAAGTACCTCGGAAAAGGGAACAGCATTGGTCTCGTTTCCTATTCGGACGATGTCACGATCAACCTGCCGCTCGGAAAATACGATACCAACCAGCAATCGATGTTTGTCGGGGCTGTAAACTCCCTGCAGGCCAGCGGAGGAACCGCAACATTTGACGGAATTGTCGTAGCCTTAAAAATGTTGCAAGATGAGTTGGAAGAGCGCCCTGATCAAAAGCCTTTGATTTTCGTTCTGAGCGATGGTGAAACCAACAAAGGCCATTCACTCAAAGATGTCAAAGGATTGATCGAAGCGTTTAAGGTTCCCGTCTACACGGTCGGGTACAATGCAAACATTCAGGCACTCCAAAACATTTCCAGCATCAATGAAGCGGCAAGCATCAACGCAGACACAGATGATGTGGTATACAAACTTGGAAATCTCTTCAATGTTCAAATGTAGACTTTTATTCTAAATAAAGGAGGGAGCTTCGCATGTCTTTCTCGATGGAAGTTCCGAGTCAAGAAGAAATCAAGGTTGTGATTGAGGAGCAGATCAAACCAGTTCCGGAAGAGCTGATCAAGCTCAAGGAGCTCGCCACCTCCAACGTTGTCTCAATCATGGAATTAGATGTAGATTCACTTGATAAACGTAAAGAGATTCTGTCCTCGATTGAAAGCTTTGGGATGCAGACAATGAGAACGTCTTCTGAGAAAAACTCTCTGCTCCAGGTATCGGTTGGTGTGCTTTCTCAGAAAGGTGATGAAGGCGGGCAAGTGGCCAAAGGATTGACAGATCTGCATACACAACTGAAGGATTTGGACCCGAGTGTCATCGATTTTACTAAGACGGGGTTTCTCGGGAAACTCTTCAATCCCCTTCGTGCTTACTTCCTGAAGTACCAAAAAGCAGACGATGTAATTTCCGACATCGTCTTGTCCCTGGACAAAGGCAAAACAATTCTCAAAAACGACAACACGACGTTAGAGATCGAGCAGCATTCGCTTCGTACCCTCACCAAAAAACTGAAACAAGAGATTCAACTTGGTGCGTTTATGGATGAGGCCGTTGAAGCTCAAATTGAAGCAGCAAAAGTGCGGGATGAAGACCCTGACAAGATCCGGTTCATCACCGAGGAAGTCTTGTTTCCACTACGCCAACGCGTCATGGATATGCAGCAGATGATGGTTATCAACCAACAGGGAGTCATGGCCTTTGAGGTGGTCATCCGCAACAACCGTGAGTTGATCCGTGGGGTTGAACGTGCAAAGACGGTCACCATCTCAGCCTTGAAAATCGCAGTGACGGTCGCAAGTGCGTTATATAATCAAAAAGTCGTCCTGAAAAAGATCGAACTGTTGAATCAAACCACCAATGACCTGATCGCCAGCACGTCGCGATTATTAAAAGATCAAGGTGTTGCTATCCAGAAACAGGCGATCGAGACCGGCGTGTCCGCTGAAACTCTCAAGCAAGCCTTCAGCGATGTCCTCTCGGCTCTTGACTCGATCAGTACCTATAAGCAAGAAGCTCTTCCCAAAATGCGCGAAACGATCAATCAGTTTCGAGAGCTTGCTGACACTGGAGAACAGACCATTCTGCGGTTGGAAAAAGGAAGTAAACTGGCGATTTAACCAAAAAAAAACCAACGATCGATCAGATCGTTGGTTTTTTCCTGCTTATTGATACCCACTATACCTCAACCGCCGATCCGAAGTCGAGGATCTAAGATATGCTTATTACCTACGAAAACGCCCTGTCTTGCTTCTTCCAAGCGATTCTCGACCGTCAATTGCTCAGCCCAGACACGATGGATGCGGACGCAAAGGTAATTACGACTTTAGAAAATCAGGTTTCATAAAACTTGGGTTCGGATAGCTATAAAATCCTTGTCCCGATTCGATGCCGAGTTTCCCTTTATCGAGATAGTCTGTTTTGAGCATCTCCGCCACTTTTTCATACACTTGGTTGCCTGTAGCCTTCGCTTTTGCAAGTGTGATGTTATAAGCGGTTCGAATGCCTACGACATCCAGGATGGCAAACGGACCCTGCGGTGCTCCGGTAGCGATCATCCAGGTTTTGTCGATCGTTTCAGCATCTGCTATCTCATTTACGAGTAGCATCTGAGCCGCATCCAGAAAAGGAACGAGTAGCGAATTCAAAATGTAACCAGGCTGCTCTTTGTACAACGGTAAAGGTACCATTCCAATTGCTCTTGCGAATGCAATCACAGCGTCAAACACTTTCGGATCTGTACTAGGATGTTTCATCACTTCAGCAGTGTTGTTTTTCCAAATTGTATTGGCGAAGTGTAGTGCTAAGAATTTTTCCGGTCGTCCTGTCGCGTCCGCAAATTGACTGGGTAACAGAGTAGAGGAATTCGTCGCAAAAACTGTTTTGTCAGGAGCTACATTTCCTAATTCCTTGTAAAAATCCAATTTGACTTGAACAATCTCAGGAATCGCTTCAATGACCAGATCGGCATCAGCAACTGCTTTTGACAAATCATTAAAAAAGGAAATGCGACCGTACGCTTCGTTCACTTCTTCCTCGGTCGTCCCCAAATCCGCTTGGTAAAGGGGTTTCAATTTCGTGATTCTGTCTTTTGCACGCTCCAACGCCTCGTCGTTTATATCATACACAGTAACAGAAAATCCCTTAAAGGCAGTTTGATAGGCAATTTGGCTTCCAAGCACGCCGCTACCAGCTACCATAATCTTTTGATAACTCATAATCAATCTCCTTTTACGAATGATTTGTCTGCCTTCATCGGTCACGGGTAAACACAAGTGCTCAGTCCACGCCTTGATAGGATGTGTATTTCTTCACACTTTATATTCGACGATGGAAAAATTGACACCGATGCAAATAGGCAAGCACCTGTGAAGTTCGTTTACAGGGGCCTTTCGTTCGGTCGTCTTGATCAAATTATTCTGCAAATTTATGTATACAATTCCTAACCTAGGATATCACATGTTTCAGGAGATGCAGATTTCTGCAAGAAGAAAAGCGTTACTGATCATGGAGCAAGTTTCTCTGTAATGAGATAAGAACCCTTATCGATTGACTTCGTATGCCTACTGTTACTACTGCCATGTAATGTCCGAGAACTGACTGCATCAAATGTCCAAGGGTTGAGGGATAAAATGGCCTAGCGATTAGAATAAGAAAAACGAGAGAGTCAAGTCAACTCTCCCGCAATCACCCGCTTTATCATGTGGTCGTCAATGATTCGGTGCTTGTTCGCTGCGCCGTAGATCAGACTATGTGTCGCCGCTTTGTTCACCAAGCGAACCGTACCGCTCGAATAACGATAAATCTCATCGATGGCACCGTTCGTGAAAAGATCCCGGTTAACGCCTGCATATTCTAAATGGCGTGAGATGTAGGCTCCCGATTGTGTACAATTCATCTTCACATATTGGGCAAATATGTTGTTCTGCACTCCGTGCGAAAAACACCATGCTTTTCTTGTAGTTGATAAATTGATACAATAACCATATGGTTATTTGGGGGACGACTCTGGTGCTACTGTTGGAGCAGTGGCACATCTTTCGGAGGCGTCCTTTTCCTTTTTTAGGATAGGTATGGTGGTCATTATATCCGTCAGCCTTAGGACAGGCAATAGCGTCAGCTTTCGGTCATTTAGAATCGGCTGTAACAGTCTATCTAGGTTGCAGTGTGTCAGAGCTGTTCCCTTGCTTCTGACGCAAATCATCTTGCTTTTGTAGCATCTGTGCGACGGCTCGGTTCCCGTGCGTTCTTTGCAGTTGCAAGATATGAGCCGCTGACAGCGGTGCCCCGTCAGCACCTGGCGATCTCCGCTCAAGCCCGCTTTGTGCTGGCCTTTCCGATTGCCCCTGAATCGGGGTCGAGATGGGAACAGAGCTGCTTTGCGTCTGGACTGGTGGTTGGAACATGTACTCGCCCTCATCCCAATAGTAATATAAATATATAAATTATAAAAATTTCGTTATCGATTCACTCGAAAAGTTCGAATGATATTGATCTCTCCCACGACTGTGGTCGAACGGAAGCAAAAAAGGCAATCCCTCGGTTCGCCCATGCTAACTATTCACTACTCATGGATCTTGGACGAACTTCTATCCTAGCCCTTCCTCCACTTTCCACATCAAATACTGAATCAATCCTGCAGGAAAGAATAATTTCCCTCCCGCCTTTTCTCGCAAATTCTTTTGCAAATGTGCAATGAGAAACTGCTCAACATCCAGAAGCTTCAAACAGATAAAGTCATCACGTTGGATACCATCTTTTGTAAGTAATATTTTTCCAACTTGATGATAGGTACCCGCTGACGTTTTTTTATGCACGAGGTCGCTGGCGATCGCATCAGACTTATCACGTGAGAAGAACCCAATCCTTTCAACTGCCGACAGCAATCGTTCTTTTTTGCTGAGATTGATATTGGCTGGCGTTGCATTTCCCGACTTGACCTCACACAGAATACCGATGTGTTTATTCGGCTGAAAGTGCCGCATCAGATTGGGGTCTGGGTCAAATTGTCGTCTCTCAACTGCTTCATAGGAATATTTATGCCTAACTCCTAGTAAGTCAATATCAGCGTTGTAAGGCATTTCATGTCCCTGCCGATGTAGTACGTAGTTCTCGATCAAGAAAAAGCCATTTAATCGAAAATACCAGTAGGCTAATTCTTCAGCAAAGTTGCGCATTCAACTTCCTCCCCTAGTAATCACACAAGAACGCACCCTCGATTCGTCATTTCGTCAAACCGAAGATAGCTGTTAAAATCCGATTGGCATCACGGGATCATACCTCTCCCGCGGCACTAGCTAATCAGAGGATTCACGCAAACAGGCTGCTCGAATTAGATTGACTTTGTATGCCGGCAATTCGGGAAACGGGAGCAACCATAAAAGGATACACCTTGCTTGTTCTGGCGGATCACCATCGAATGACCGCACTTACAAATTACTTCCCGTGCAATGGCCACTTCTTGACGAGCCGTTCTTTGCTTCTGTTTTTTGGGCTTGTATTTCCCCCATATGGCCAATTTTCGTTCGACATGAGCACCGTGCCAGAAATCCACATGAAGTTGCTCCGCCTCCTTCTTGGCAGGCTCTGTCAAGTCAGATGTGGTGATCAGAAGGGTGAGGATACAATTATGATTGCGCTTAGCTCCCACCAATTCGCGCACAGTTTGTACTGGTACCTTATTATGATCCGCATACCGCTTAGCCTGAACCGCCGTACGCTCCCCCTTCGATCAATCAAAACCAAATCAACCCCACCGTCGTTCCCACCTACACCAGTCTCCTCCACTTTGTAGCCTTGGTCGCGAAAATAGAGCGCGAGCAGCCGTTCAAACTCGAATCCTGAAAGTTCTTGCAGCGGGGTTTGAAGAATGACCGAATCTGCGCGTACTTCAGTTGAAGGGCTGGAAGTTGCTTTGACTTTAGGTGCAACGTTTCGATTGCTGTTGCTGCGTTTTCCTTTTCGCTTTTTCTTTTTCGATGCTCTTTCCAGCAAAATAGACAGTACAATCAAACCACCAATGACATAATAAGACGTTTCCATCATGCTTCTCCTTACTTTTTTATAAAATAAACACCGCCCGTTTCCCAGAGTTTCGAATTGGGCGGCTAAAGTCTGTTAAGATCAATACTCAATGCAACGTAGATACAACTACGTCTTCAAAGCATATTGATTAGAATCAACGTGTTAAGGTTGATTTTTCGGATCAGCCATTTTCGGTAGTTTCAAGTATTTTTTAGTTCCTCAGGTATTTCCGACGGAAGTAGTTAAATTCAGGAAAATCTTCTAATTTTCAAACGGCGTTACCGACTTGACCTTTGTCAATGTCAACAGTCTCTTCTTTCGTTCTGTAAGGTTAACCCCTTATATCTTTTGCAACATTAATTATAACATCACTCTGAATCACATTGGAAATATTTTGTCCGCGCTCAAAGTTCGGATTGAACCATTTGCTCGGCCAGGTTTCTTATACTGTCCCAGCGACGATCACTTGAGATTCACCAATTTCGTATTAGAGTTTCTAACCGTTGATCTTTTGTGAATTCCACGAACATTGAGCGGTAGAGTCCCAAAACCATGACAAACGCATAGCGACGTTTTTTCTTCCCGTTCCAATCCACACGAAACTCGCCCCAATCTTGACCATGATTTCTCTCCTCTAGGAGAGATTGTCCGTTCGAAGTGGGGAAATATCAACCGTTAATATTGAGGATATTACAACCGATATTCACACGAATAAGGCCTCGGCTTTTGCCGATACCTTTTGTCAATAATTCTTCAATGCTGCGGCAATATCCGCTTTATCTTTGCCTGCAAACTTTCGTTGGAACCAGAACAATTCATTCATCTGTTTTGCAAAAATCTCCGGATCAATTGTGACAACCCCTTTGTTCGTTGTATCGCTGATCCGAAGTTTCCCTTGCACCGTTCCAACTATCGCATATGTGTTTTCTTTCGTCCCTTGTTCCAATAATACAATGTACGTGTTACCTTTTTTCATTACAGGAGAACCTTGAATTGTATATTCATAAACGTTTTCGCTATTTATTGGTATGCCATTGGACTCTTTTTCAATCGTTTTAGAAGTCGCTCTATCCACCATACCTCCAATTTCGCCAATCACAATTGACTTAGTCGTGTTATCCCCTTTATAAACTTCTCTAACCTCAGCCACCGACCATGTTACTGGTAGTGGTGGAGCCTCCAAAATGTTCTCGATCTGTTGATCAATGATTTGCACTTCAGCTATCATTACCGCTCGATCATTCATTTCAGCTAACGTTCCGTAGGTTTCCATACTTGCTTGATTTGCTGTCGTAAGGTACTCCGACTCCTTGACGAACTCGAAGTCTGGTGCAACAGAATCAATCATTGCTATTCTATTTATTTCGAAGTCAGTCGCAAGTAACGAGATCACAGCGAACACTGATAACCCAATGCCAGCAATCAGACAGCAGGAAAGCACAATTTTATTCGCCAGCGGCCGCATGTTTTTCCCTCCCGAAATTACTAATCCTTCGTACAAGGCTCAATATTTCGCTTGAACGCCTGACACTCCGTCCAAATTTTACGTGTAGCCACTCATTGTGTCTTCGAATGCCATATAGCGGTTCATCCACCTGCCGATGAGTAGGTTGGCTCGTAATTGTAAGAGTACCGCCCATACGATGCCTGAGTAATTTCCCCCAATTATCGTGTATTTCGCTCGTTTCCCTCTTTCTTCCTCTCTTGTCGGACCAAGCTCTGTCGATTTTGCAACCAATGATTCTAAGTCTTGAATCTTCCAATTTTCACGATGCGTATGTACTGGCTTGGATCAGAAACAAGATCGGAAATAACTATACAGAATTGCAAGAAACCGAGGAAGCGCTTTACAACTACAAACGCGCTTATGATTATATAAACCGATTCATTGAATTCGATCATCTCGCAGCCTATATTTCATTCAATGTTGGGTTAACCTTACGCAGAAAAGGGTGTATTCGTGAATCTCTCCCGTATATTGAAAAGGCAGGGGCATATTACAAAAAAATAAATGACATAAGGAAACTAGCCGATGCATTATATGTGTTAGGTATTGCATACAAAAACACAGATGACTTTCAAAGAGCATCTGAATTCTTTGATCAAGCAAAGACCTTATATCAAACTCTGAACAACAACTCATTATTTAGTCGTGTTCAGGTGACGATGGCCGCATCCATTACATACAAAGAGAATCCTGTTCAAGCAATTCAAGATCTGATTCAGTGTGCCAACCAATTTGAATTGGACAACTATCCTGCAGGAGTGGTTTTTGTTTATGCTAAAATCGCAGAAATTCTTCTACTTACTGAGCAAGTCGAAGAAGCATATGAGTACCTTTGCAAAGCGCAAAACATGGCATCATTAACCGAACTATCTACAACGCTAGAATTAGGAGAACTATATGCTGTTTTCGCTAAATACCACTTTAAAATTCAGAATTATATTCAAGCCCACGAACTCGCTTTAAAATCTTCTAACATATTTGCTATAATAGGTTTTATGAGAGATCAAGCTGCTGCCCTCCAAATTGCCGTGGAATCTTCTCGTAAGACAGGGAATTTGGAAGAAGCTCTTGACTTGCAAAGCAAACGAAGTGATCTTTTTGAATCCTTAGCAAGGGAGTAGAGAGTCGAAATGAAAAAGATCCTAGCACTGTTAGCGCTGTGTGCATTTGTTGTTCTCGTCAGCAACGGAAGTAACCTTTCAAACGTTGTAGCTGACCTCGACCCAAAACCGCATGGAGTTATCTCCAATCCTCGTAACTGATTTATCCTTGCACCCCGATGGGTGCATTTTTGTTTCCTATAAAATCCTCTTTTCATTTATAAGAATGAGGCTGTTGTTCAATCCCCTCTCAGAACGCCATATTAAATGCGAAACGAATATAAGCCCTCATCGTTCTGATCCTCACATTTGTCGTTACTGGGGAAAGTCCCTTGTCATGGATCATCCAGTCAATATTGGCTCTTAACAAATCGGCAGTGATGTCTTCCCCCGCGATGTCACCGCCTTTTAGAGTCTAACAAGTATCTTAAATGTACTTCATAGTCTTTATGGGTTTTCCGTGCCAAGCCATCCGCCTTTTCCTGCAACATATACCTTCCGAACATTTCGACCAGCGATCACCCTCCCACGAAAGAACGGCCATTGATGCTAGTTGAATTTCTTGCGCCCTTACGTTTTGTCTTAGCTCCAAACATAAAAATAACCCCCCATGATTATCATAGAGAGTTACGAACAGACCGTATTCAGCGAGAGGAATGAAATGACACCCCTCCCCCAAAGATCATGAAAACACTACGCCTCTTCGCCTGGCCACGTCACCTTCGGCTCGACGATCTTCCCATCCTGCAGCGTATACTGCCCCAAGCTGCCTTGCTTCGCTTGAATCACAATATAGTGCAATTCCTCCGTCGAGTTGTTCCGCCACGTCCGCACGCCTTCCGTGCCTACGCGAATCGCAGTCCCTTCGCGAACGTCAATCACTTCGCCATCGATCAAGAACTGCCCTTGGCCTTTGATAAAAATATAAAGCTCTTCATTCTCCACATGCTTATGCGAATATGGTAATCCCGTGCCGGGGAACATCTTCCCGAAGCTGACTTCCATTCCTGTCAACCCGAGCAGCTCGTTCAAAAACAGCTTACCTGGGAACTGATAGGGACCGACTTCGAACTTGTACTTTCCCAGCTCCGTAAACGGACCTGCATCGATCAGTGTATAATGGGTGCCTTTTTTCGCTTCCAGTTCGTTAGACATGTGCGAAACGCTCCTTTGTCGTACGAGAATGTTGCAACCAGCAACAGAATAGCATATATACCCCTTCCCCCACAACTGTAACTCAGCTCACGAAACTCCGATCCTTCCGCCCCTGTCTCTCCTGCATCAGCTTCTTCCAGTCCACCCAGTTCACAATCGCCACCGCGGCCAGTTGCAAGCCGGGATCATGCTGCCAATAAGGCAGTGGAAGCAGATCACCGATCGCGGCGCGGACGAATTGCACGCGGCCACACCTACGCTGGCCGATTTCGCCGAGACATTGAGCGACTTCAAACCGTTCCACATCTTGCTAGCCCTCCTGCATTTTGTCAAAGAGTGGACGCAAGACGGTTTGCTGCTGATCGGCAACGCCGCGCACTGTGCCCTGCCAGCCGAAGCGGTCGGCGTATCGCTTGCGGCAGCAACCTCCATCCTCGCCGCGCAAGTCGTCACCGAATAGAAGAGCGTTGTATAGGAGGAACCCCCTGCTGAACGAAGAACCTCGCCTTTCGACTCTTCTCCTGCATCCCCTAAAACAAAAAAGCGTGCCGGAACTAAGTCCCGACACGCTTTCTTACAATATGGTCGGAATAGCGGGATTCGAACCCACGACCTCACCCACCCCAAGGGTGCGCGCTACCAGGCTGCGCTATATTTAAGGTTAAGTGAGAGAAAGAATCCTTATTATATAAAGGTTCGTCCACTATTTCACAACGCCGAAAGTCCATTTGGTTTAACTCATTATACCTCTAAGAGCGGACTCTTGCAAGAATCGTAAGCTGGTTCTTGTTTGTGGATTTTAATGCATGAACCCTAACGGTTATCAAGACCGCCCCGTTATGACCACTTCGGTACCTCTCCATGTGGTAGTGGCGAGAGGTCAGATGTAGCAAGGATTTTTGGCGTTTTGGACTTGTTAGTCATGGCGTATCGTGCGTAAAGCCCTAGCGAACTCTATTACAAATTTACTATGAGTTGCGCCGTTTATCAAGATTAATCCCCGTTTCCTATATATTTTTTATCGCTTGGATGACCTACACAGTAAGATTCGAATGTAATATCTGATGAATTCGAACTAGAAGCGAACGGTATCTTTTCCTTCAACCTTTGAATAGGCCATAGCTTCAACTTTTGGTTATCTAGTATCGGCTATAACATTTCGACTCGATGCACAACTTTTTCGCGACATTAGCAATGAACTCCGAGTTGGTCGGTTTCGCCTTGCCCACGTTGACCGTGTTGCCGAAAAGGTTGCGGATCGAGTCGACGTTGGGGGAGGATTTTGCAAGGGTTTTAGCTTGTTTAGAAGGAACTTCTTCAATCTCACTGTTTAGTTAGTAGGTGGTTTTTCAAAACTTGGTTGGATTACTACAACTTTACTAGTTTTGTAAAACTCAAGCAATCTCAAAGCCTATAAACTCGATCACATTCTAACAAAAAACCGCCTCCCACCATGGATGCGGTTTCTTATTTATATATCGAGTATGACCCTAACGGTTTTCAAGACCGACCCGTTATGAGCACTTCGGTACCTCTCTTTGGAAAGCCTGTTATCACGCGGATATGTCGTTGTATGGGTGATTTGGTATGTGGAGTAGCCTTGCGGTCTCCATAGAGTATTATATGTCTATTAAATTGATGATCAACCCTCAGAAAATTTGTCCCCTATAAGACAAAACAAAAAAAAACCGTACCCATAATGATACGGTTACTTTACGAAATGCACATATCCTATCGTTGTGTTACTTTTAAACAAAAACATTAATATCTAATGTATCGAGCTTCTTACCTTTCTCAAAAATAGTGTTTAGAAAGGCTTGATTAATTTTTTCTTGCTGTTCCATGGTAAGTTGAGCCCAACGAATAGGTGAAGCAGCAAAGTTTTCAACATACTTCACGATTAGGTTTGAAATTATTCTTTTTTGTGTTTCAGTATCTTTCGATAATATTTGTTCTTTTATAAAAGCATAACGGTGCTCATCAACCTTAAAATAGCTCATTAATACATATGTTTTACCACTTTGAGGGAACACTGTGAAAAACAGGGGTGTCAAATGTGACTTGAAGTCCTCTAAATCATTCACGATATTCCCTTCTAAATCTCTCTCGATATTTAATAACGAAGATACTGCAATATGATATTCCTCATCAAACTCAATTACATCGGTAAGTACCTTATAGTACCTTCCTTTATTCAGGTTAATATTCATTGCTATTCGGTAACTTTCCAATCTATCAAGTGCATCTTCTGAACCCCAAATATGCCCTGCCACTATCGACTCCATGAATTGTTTATGTTCTTCAGAGGGATCTCCAATCTCCTTGAAAATATTATTAATCTTCGTAAACTCCCCCTCTTCCAATAATCCTTTTATATTCTCCGATATTTTCTTTACACTTCTTTTGGAGTGATATTCTTTTGCTAATGCTCTGTAAGCATAGAGAAATTCTTGTTCTTTATTGCCAATAATGTAATCATGATTTTCGATAGGAGAAAAAACTTTTCCATCATGATAACCACAGAATCCAGTAAAAGTCGTTGCTTTTTTACGTCCCTCTTTTTTCATCGTGATCATAAAGTCAAGATCATCATCTAACGTTTGTCCAAATTGAAGTACCTCTCCATTCTCAGAAATCTTTGATAGAATTTTATTATTTTGAATTGAATGTGCGTGAATAATATCAGTTGAGCAATCCTTACCTTCGATAAAACAACCTTTCCAAAGTGACTTTTTTCTAATCCTGTTGTATCCGTCGAAAAAATCTCTAGTTATTTTCTTTACATCCATATCTATCACCTCTAGTTTTATTAAGAATAAAAACTACTCGAAGCAATTCCCGTCTACACTAACACTTACTATATAAAATTGTGTCAAATACGGGTCGTTGACTTACTCTTCGGATTCAATTTCTTTTTTATAAACTTGTGTTTGCATCGCCATTGACGTCTTTGGCAAGGTAAACTCTGATTGGAATGGTCTGACCTCTGTCTTGATTCTTCTAATTCTTACTCTCTCTCCTATAAGGATAGAGTAATCTTTTTTCATCTGTTGGTGTACCATCCTAAATCCACCATAAATATGTTGCGATTCAGTAAATAAATCAATTAACCAATACCCTTCATAGTTCGTAAAATCATGCCAACTGATCTCCGGCACAATTCTACTAAGTAAATAACTTTTTGGATCCTCCCCTGTTTGTTCTCGTATTTCCTCTAATTGCGCATTCAATAACGATGCAGGCTCATGCATGCCCCAGTTTCTTGAATTATGAAAATCAGTAATTGCTTTTGTTATTTCTAAGTCCAACTCAGGTAATCCGTAATCAATTCCCCTTTTTTTATTCGAAGCAACAATATTTCTAAATCTTTTATAAGACAAACCTTCTATTGTGTAATCGCCGATCAAATTAAGAAGATGTCCGCTACGTTTCTGAATCTTATCATTCATTTCTTCATAGTAATCTTTTGGAACTTTTATACCTGGCTTGTCAATAATGTTGTTTTCTTTAATCAGAGCTTCAAGTTGGTCGAGGTATTTCTTATATTGCACTAGATGCCTATCAACACTTACAATCAATGACCACAAGTATATTATGAAATCCTCTTTTGACTCCAACTTATATATGCGGTAATTTTCTTTACCCATGCTTATCCCCTCCGAATGCATCCATAATAATATTATATAATTATTATAATAGAATAGTAATAGAAGTCCTATACTTTTATCATAATCAGAAAATTCCTATACCTATGTTTTCCTACCCCCCTACATAAAAACCACCCTCCCGGGTGGTTATAGGCTGAAATCTTCAATTGATGCGTCCATTTCATCTTGCTCGATACCTATGTAGCGAAGCGTGACGGACGGAGCAGAGTGATTAAAGAGCTTCTGTAGTATGGCAACATCTTTGTTCTGTTTGTAGTGGTGGTAGCCGAATGTCTTCCTCATGGTATGAGTCCCGATCTCATCCACCCCGACCTTCTCTGCAGCAGCGTTCAGGATTCGGTAGGCCTGCACCCTCGAAATTGGTTTATCGCCCTTCCTAGAAGGGAATAACCACGCTTCATCCTCCATCCCTTCTATATATTCATCGATGCATTCACGCAGAGTCCCGTTGATTCTAAACCTCTTGTCCTTTTCGGTCTTGCTCTCTTTGATGGTGATGTGTGTTTGATTGCGTACATTCTTAACCTTCAAAGTGAGTTCGTCGCTTACCCGTAATCCTGTATTGATACCAAGGACAAACAGAAACCAATCACGAAACGATTGTTTTCTGAGTACCTTCTTCATCTCGTCGATCTGCTTTTTGTCTCGAATAGGGTGTACGAATTACATTTCTTTCCTCCTTTTGTTAAACGCTTTGTTACTTCTAATGTAACAGGATCATGCTATAACTAATATTTCTATATCTGCTTAAAACACTTATATATCAAGGGGTGGCGGCACTTTTCCGAATGTAACTCTTTGTCTACTGTGTTACATTCGATCTCTGACGTACTTATGAAATCGCGTTCGGTAGATTCCCCATTTCACTACGTTCTAAGCCCAAAACAGCCTAAAAATACCCCAAATTATTGGAATCGGTATAAAACAAATTACTTCAAACAGGAGTGTTCTTTTGCTACTTTTGACCTCTAATCTGATCACCACCCCGCAAAAATAGAAAAGGCAACCCCTTCGGGTCGCCCAATTCAACGCTCACGAGTCCTTGCTCAAACTTTGCAAATGCTCCCTTGCTTTCTTCTCTGTCTCCGCTTCAAATTCATGCCCGCACCACACCCAAGTACCTTGCTTCGTTTTGCTCTTATACAGATAACCCCAGATACCATTCACACCGATCATCGCGCCAACTCTTTCCCATAGAGCCCGGTCTGACAATCCTTCTACGCCGAAAATTCTCTCCTCTAGTTTGGTCATGGCTTCATAAAACCCATCTGCTTCCACTCGATAACCGCGAAAATACCAACGATCACGATGTTTTTGGTGGATGAACCGACAACCTATTTGGTTACCGATCCTCACCTTCGTTCGAGAATAACACTCCCAATTATGTCTTTCGTAGGGAGTCATCAGTTTTATTTTCACAAAATGATCCCACGTTGTTCTAACTGCTTGATCATGTAGTGGTGAAACGCTTCCATCCGCTCGTATGCTTCCCGGTGATCCCCTTTGTCGCTCAGGTATCGGCACATGTGTAATGTAACAGTTTCAAGTTCCGCAATTTTGCCGTGCTGCTCGAAAATCTTGACCGCGTTCTCGAGATGCTTCTTCCCTTTATTCTCATCTTCGCGACGAAAATAGACAAATGATAGCACGCGGTGAACTTCCCCCATCATAGAATCCGTATCAGAGAGAGCCATTCTCGCTTTTTCAGCATACGCCCATGCTTCATCATATTCTTGATTTTCCAAACAGATTAGAGCAAGGTCGGCGTATACTTCACCAGCCTTCTGTTTCTTACCATCTTGCTCAAACTGTTCCGCCATTGACATAAGAGTTTGAACAGACTTGTTCCAATCGCTCGAATCGCGCTGAAGCATAAGCAAACGGCGTTGCATTTCCTGCATGTGCTCTTTCGTAGATTCTTCCTCCAAAAGAATAGTTGCCTTCATTGCAAATTCTTGTGCTTGCTCATGCTTCTTTTGCCGATCATAAACTTCTGCCAAACGAAGGTATGCCTTCCCTCGCTCTTCACCATTACACTGATTGAGCAACAACGCCCTCTCGTACAACTTCGCCGCCTCTGCTACCTTTCCAACCCGCTCATGGAGAGAAGCCAATTGCATGAGAACCTTTGCTTGAAAATCTGCGTCGATCTCCTCTACCGTTTTTAGCTCTTCCCAAGCACGATTCGTATGGAAAAGTGCAATTGGGTAATCATTTTTCAACGCAGCGACTTTTCCAAGATAATACAGCACATCAGCCAGCAAAAAATCGTTCCGTTCCGTGTTGCAAATTTGATACAACTGGTTCAGCAAGCTTTCTGCTTCCAGCGCATTTCCCAACTCAATGTGACATTGCACAAGTTCCAAAAACAATCCCTCTTTCGGAATCCGTTGCTGTTGAATTTCCAAGAGATCATTCAGCAGTGGAATGGCAGCTTGATACTCTCTCGCTCGAACCATGCTTCTCGCCATTTTGGATTTACTCGAAGACTCCAAATCAAAATTTACCTCTTTTAAGAGATGTTCAAGCGGAACATCAAGACGAGATGCTAGAGCAACTAATGTTTTGTATGAAGGACGCGCCCGGTCGCTTTCAATTTGCGAGATTAAGCTTGCTGTGCATAAGCCAGAAGCAAGCTCAATTTGAGTGAGACCCTTTTTCAATCGAAATTCACGAATGCGTTGACCAAGAGAATTCATATAGGCCACCTCCAAATAGTTATGTTTGTAATCACAATAAACCAACAAAACCAACCAGAGGTGATTTACAAAATAATTAACTTGTCGTGAGATTTACAACAAATCGTGATGTCAATTCATTATATGACATAAAAAAGCCCTCGTAACCTAATTACGAGGGAGTTAAGTACTATTTGGCGTTAGCAATTATACCCAACGGTTCGGGAGTAGACCAACTTGCCGAATGTGTAATCGCTGAGCTCTTTGCAGTCAAACTAACTAGTGCGCATATTATTAATAGAGCAAATGCCAACCTACGCTTCATCTTAGAATCCCTCCTTATCAATAAACTCTGAATTGTCTCGCGAATATTTACGCTCAAGTTCATAGTACCGTAATGATGTTTCAGAGTCACCACGTTTAGCGTAATACTCGAAAAGACATTTACAAGCTAGGGCTCTAATTGCTGCACTCACTTGTAAGTCATGAATCACTTCGTTTGCGTAGGAAGGGTCGTCCTTTATTACTGTTTTCATGATCTTGATTTTGTCCCAGTACTCCGGGAATTGCTTTAATATAGTTTCGTGTCTCTCCACCACTTTAATTGCTGTTTCATAGTTCTGGAGTTTCAGAAGTGACCGTACGTAGTCCTTTACTACTCGAACAAGAATATGATCGAATTCGCCCACATGTTCCAAAGCAGTTGCCAATACCTCAGCAGAAGCTTTAAAATTCCCTAATAGATATTCGGCTCTTGCCACGTTGATTCGACCATGACCAATTTGTTTTTGATCATTTGACAAAATAAAATGCCCAAGCGATTGATATGCGTACTTTCTTGCATATTCAAGATTGCCGTAATCTCCATACATGGCCATTCTTGAATAAGCAATCACACCTAATACCTTATGATCATCACTGGAAATTTCTTCAACAAAATGTAGTAACTCATCTGCACCTTCATAGTCTTTGAGTTCAGCACATGTCATGAAGAAGTTGGCATATGCAATCTTCAACAGCCGGGCATCATCAAAGTTTTTATGGATGTTTCTAGCGTGAACCAAAGCCTTTTTCCAAGTTGCTCGTGCTTCCTCATACTGTTTTAAGAGTAGTTGTGACCTACCCAAGTTGTTGTATGCGAACCCCCGTTCCGTATCACCAATTGCCACATGAACGAGTTCAAGCGCAATAGAGTTCGCTCGCACCAACATGACCTTGGTGCGACTGTTTGAAGTCAGCAGCGAAACCAATTCTTCTTCCCTCTTAAACGTGTCTAATTGCCGCAAACGTTCTTCTGTGACACCTAAACCATCCGCAATTCGTTCGATCAGGGACAGTGAAATCGGCCGATTACCCAAAAGTGTTTGTCTGAATGTCTCACGATTTTCCCCTAATCTCTCCGCAAAGGCTCGAATCGAGAACGCATCCCCTCTTTCTTGCATTAACTCTAATATTCGTCTCCCAATCGGAATTTTACCGATTGTAGCAGTAGCTGTATGTTCAATCGTAGTCATAACAATGACCCCCTATTACAAATTTCTATGTCGAAGAGTAAATAACATGTCAAATATAACCACTATAAAATTATATATAATCATTCCTCATTTGTACATAATGTTTCTTACAGTATGATAATTTTAGTTATTCGAAGTTCGATTCATTTTCCTTCACCGCCAATGAAATCTCCATTTCATTTACAAGAGCAGTAAAGCTCCTCCCCTATCAGACCTTCATATTTGTCCTTCATTGAGTTATTGATAGGAAGGGGTTTACTAAACAGAGCAAAAACTCTAAATTCAGCGCAAAAATTGTGTAGTTATGATATAGCTTTCTGCTGACGTTTTGTCTGTATGTTATTGTATTTGACCCTGCCGATTCACCTAAAACATACGCTATAAATCCAGAACCTGATTCGCTTAAAATGGACGAACCTACGTTCCTATGATAATATTGCTGAGTGAAAATCGTTCTGATATGCTATCCATTGCGTTAACTACTACCCAGAGCTATGTTCAGACCTATAAATGGAGAGGATATGACTATGATTGAATTAGACCAAAAGAAACGTAGCGGTTCGTACTATACAAAACCTGAAATTGTTTCGCTAATTCTCGACATTTTAGGTTATACGTCAGAAAAACCCCTCTTTGAATATTCATTGTTAGAACCAGCTACTGGAGAGGGGGCTTTCCTTGTACAAGTCGTTGAACGCCTAATTGAATCGTATAAGAGATACCATGTTGTGAACACGCTTTTTTCGAATCAGGACTATTCCTTTCACTTACTAAGGAATGCAATATGTTCTATCGAAGTCGATTCCCTTAAGTACGAAAAGTTGCGTAAAAACATTTTTGAGACACTGAACAAGTACAACATTCCCCAAACACTGATTACTCGCTTGCTCGACCAATGGTTAATTAGTACAGACTTCCTCCGTTGGAACAAACCTGTAGTTCAAACATTCGACTTTGTTGTTGGGAACCCCCCATACATTCGAATCGAGAATCTAAACAATATCGACGATAAGCACTATCGCCGTGTGTACCCAACACTGTACGATAGAGCGGATATCTATATTGCGTTCATTGAACACGGACTTGAAATGCTATCAAACAAAGGGGTTTTGAGTTACATCTGTACCGACCGTTTTACAAAGAATCGATATGGCAAAGAAATCCGAAGGTATATTAATGGGAACTATCATGTTGTCCATTTTGTTGATATCCATAATACCCAACCTTTTGTCGATCAAGTTTCCGCGTACCCATGTATTTTTACCTTACAGAAAGGTTCAGAAGGAATATCTAGAACCCTCAAACTCAATGCACTTTCAGCCAAGCAATTAGAAAATGCCCGAAGTTATCTTCTTAAAGGTGAAGAAATTGTTGATCAAGACTTTTCTTCACACACCTTAAAAAATTGGTTCATAGGTTCAGATCCATGGGTTCTTAACGGTGAGCGCGCACGGGAATTATTACACAAAATTGAGCAGTCGTATCCCTTAATTACTGAAGCTCCACATAATATTCATGTCGGGATTGGAGTTGCAACTGGGGCAAACGATATCTACCTAGTTAAGCCAAATGAGGTCGATCTAGAGTCTGATATCCTCCTTCCAATTGTAACAAAAGACGATATCAAAACTGGACAAGTAGATTGGAGCGGAAAATATGTCATTAACCCCTATAAGAACGACGGAAGTTTAGTCGATCTCGAAAAATACCCGAAGCTAATGAAGTACCTTAATATGCACCAAGAGCGTTTAAAAGCACGCAGCACTGCCAAGAACTCCCCATCTAAATGGTATAAGACTATTGATCGAATCTATCCTGAACGTCTTTCAATACCGAAACTTCTCATCCCTGACATTAAATCTAAAAACCTTGTTGTTTTGGACAGCGGACAATATTACCCTGAGCATAGTTTGTATTACCTCACCGCCGGTTCGTGGGATATTCAGGCTTTGCAAGCGTTATTGTCGTGCTCGATTGTGAAATTCTTTATTTGGTCTTATGCAACAAAGATGCGAGGAGATTACCTACGATATCAGGCTCAGTACCTGAAAAAAATACGGCTACCAACTGATATAAGCATTGATGAAATAGATCTTTTGAAAATGTATTATCACTCTGGTAACTTAGAAGGTATTGAAAAGTTAGCACAGAAGTTATACTCACTCACGGATGATGAAATGAATGATATTCGAGATCTTGTGAACTAACACAGACTTTGCTCGGAAAGGGGCGTCATGAACATGTGGATGCCATCAAATGATGAAATAAAACATATAACCCAATACGCACTTATGAACTTTTGGGGGGTCAGAAGCAACGGAGTGCTAGACGGCAAAACTATGGATGGCTTCGCCAATGTCCTAATGGACGTTCTGCTGAAGAATGGTGTTCACGAAACAGAGATTATTTTCGGTCGCTCGGCAAAATTACCCGGCTATTTCCGGATGTCAAAAGACTGGGATATGATTGTGTTAAAGAACTTACAGGACGGTACAAGACGTCTGCTTGCAGTCATTGAGTTTAAGTCTATGCATGGTTCTGTCGGTAACAATCTTAATAATCGATCCGAAGAAGCTGTAGGAAGTAGTTACGATTTGTGGAAGGCATTTGAGCACGGAGCCTTTGGTGCTTCACGCCCTTTTTTAGGTTACATTTACGTAATGACTGATCATCCGGCTAACAAAAAGGGGACGGAACGGCGTGGAAATATGCTATTCCGTCCCCTGGATGAGTACACAAAATTCCCCCGTACTCAACAACCAGCAAATTATGAGGAACGAGCAGAATTATTTATGATGAAAATGGTACAAGAACAATTATATGACAAATGTGCTCTCATCATTGCAGATACTAAAAAGCTCGGTGATTATCGTACACCAAATGAAGAGCTTTCTATTGAACTGCTCATAAGGTCATTAGTGGGTCATATTATCGCTCACCAAACTTCCTAATTAATAAAGAAGAACCAGTCTCTTCAGTTGAACTGGTTCTTCTTTATTGTAAGACTTGAATTTCTAATTTCGACAATTTGATATAACAACTGCTGATCGCTTTTGTCCGTCTGCTGTCAATCATGACCGCGACTGTCGATCTATATTGGCCACCAAACGGTTCAAATGTTTGCGGTAGTATCATGTCTCCAAAGAGTGACCAGCTTCATGCTCTCTCACTCCTTCACATTTGCCCTGTATTGCGTTTTTGAGTGGAGGTAGTATACTTGGTCAGGCTTGAATCTGAAAACCTAATATAGGGCAAAAATTGGTTATTTTTGATACTCACAACTGCTGGACGTATTGCACATCTGCTGACGGTCTTGGCCGCGACAGAAAAAAAGGAATGGCATATTGCCATTCCACAAAATTCCTCTACAGGTGTTTGTTAAGTTTCAACGTCTCCTCATACCCATTTTCATATACAAACAATTGCCGATCTCTTAGGTAAGTAGCTTTACCAGCATGAACCAGCCGATGGTGTGTTGGACAAAGTATTACGAGATTCGAAGGATGGTGATTTTGAGAAATTGAGAAATGCTCAATATGATGTGCCTCAACAACATTTACTCCATACCTACTGTTATGATTGGATCTGCATAACTGACAAGAATGATCGTATAACTGTTTTAACTTTGAGATAACTGCTCGACTTGCTTTTCGCGCTTTTATTATGACTTGTCTCTCCTCAATACTCGCAATCGTATTAATTCGTGACAATATTTTTTTTACCAACTCGTCGTCAGCTTCAAAAATGTTCTCTATCTCTGTTTCGGTAATTTCGTTCGTTAATTTTGAGACAAGTCGTTTTTCATCAGCTTGTAATATCTCTCTAAGTCCCCAGACCCCTTTTCCTTTCCCCTTAACTGTGTAGAAAAAATCTTCCTTGTTCAAAAAAGCCTCAGAATCGCTCGAATATTGTTCAACAGTTCGCCTTACAGCAGCCTGCCAATTGGTGTTAGAAGTTAAATCCATAACTCCCCTAATCCGAATAGTTTCATACACTTGTTTATAATGAGCTATTCCATCCAATTCATGAAAAACATCCAATAATTCGTCGATCCATCTTCTTGGCTGAACCATACCTATCAACACCACCTCAATTATTATCAAACATAGCCTATTTTCGACATTTTATCACAGCACGCTTCAATAATGTTAAATTAGAAAGACATTTTAGATTGTATCTCCGAGAAAAATTCATCAAGTGATTTTGCTAATTTCACCGACAGAAACATAATTAGGGATTGGCATAACCATTCCCATAGGCTACTATATTCGAAATCAACTGCATAAAAGAAATGCTATAGTCACCCAATATCCAGTATATATCTTATAGAAAATGGGTGACTGTTTAGTTGTTTCAAATTAATCGTCAGGTTACGACTTGGCAACTAATTTTTTCTTCTTACCTTCAATTTCAACTCGATAGTTAGGCTCTATGACCATTTCCATCTTAACTGAACCAAGTAGTTTCGTCAGAGCTTTTGAATCTAGATTTAGATGATCTCTGATTTCCTCGTAATAAATCTCCCGATCACCCGCTGCTTTTCGATTTTGAAGATAAACCAGCAGCCGTTGTTGATTCGTATTATTCGATGTTGACTTGATCTTTTCTTCCACAATCGTCATTGGGCTCCACGCATACATTCGGCTTTTGGGAAACTTGATCCCAATGTGTTTGAGAAGCGTATTGTCGGTATGAAAAACGAACACTTTCCCCTTTACCTCCGTCGAATTGTCTCGCTGACTAGTACGTTTGATCTCTTGCGAATAATCAACAAGCATGTCCAGAATCTTAACTTGCTCGATCCGGTCATCATGAAATCTCCGTACCCTCCCTATGTTCGTTGCCTCAATTTCTTGAAGGTCATCGTAAACTGACCGTGCTTTCGCGATATAATAGTCTTCTCCCTTATGAAGAATTCCTCCAATTACAACAATGCTGCACTCTCGAAAATCATTGCTGCCCCTTGTTTCTCCATAATGAGCGACTTTCACTCTGCCACTCACGATTAGGTCTGCCAATTCCATCACAACGACTGGCTCGATTTTTTTAAACACTGGAAAGAAAATCTGTTCACGGGGATTCTCATTAGCAATACTTTCAACTTCCCTACACAGAGCCTTTACCATTTTCTCATCGGTAAGAGCGGTTTTAGTTCCACTAATGAAATCACAAATATGGAACTCTAGCCCTTCGTAAGTTCTCAAACTCCCAAAATCCAGTAGGTGATATTCTTCATGTTTGTAGCTCTGATCAAGATCGGCTGTTCCATCAAAGATGACAGTCTGTATGTCGGAGGCCATGTTGAATTTGTTACTCCATGATGTCGTCAGTTTTGTCGTCTGACTACCTGAATGGAGGGAAAGGTGACCACCATTTTTCATGAGACTTTCGATGAATCTCGGAAGTTTGAAAATGTCATCGGTAAATGAAAAATTTCTACGCCACGCCATCCAAAAATCATTCGAAAACGAAAACGCCTGATCTTGCGAGGGAATCAACTCCCGGCGTTGGAATTCTTGAGAGAACAGTGATGTTACAATCGGAAGGACTCGATTCAGTTCGGTCGCATACTCAGAGTTAAAGAAGATCAGAGCATATTGAAGCCACCTTTCGTACTCTGTTTGTGTTATCTCTTGTACTCCGATCATTGGTGGCTTTTCATCAATGAGTAAAAGATCCCTACTGAATTGCAGATGTTCACGTTTAAACTTACCGAATTTTCCGATAAAGTTTCCTAATTCTAATTCAAGCCTTTTGAATGAGATAATCACGATAGGATATTTCGTCTGGTCATCAAATTGCAGATAGTACCTACAGTTGAGTCGATGTTCGCATAGATAAGGTTTTGACCTAGCGAGACAACTTGAGAGCATTGAACCATCCGCTTGGTTCAGTTTGCACTCCATGACATCGAATCCCCTCATCGCAAATGCGACATCACGTCCGACCATCGAGTTTATTTTTTGCATGAGGTCGTTACCCGTTTCTACTCGTTCAACAGCGACGACAGCCCCGAAATCATCCCTGCTTTTCACCATTTCCGTAAGGAAGTAGCGTATAATCGTAGACTTCCCTCCCCCCATATCGAGCGGGACTAAAACTGGCTTCTGGTGGTTCCTGTATCCGACAAGTACATGAATCAGATCAGATACGTATTGTTCATGCTTGGCAGTCAATTTTTGATGGACAGCGCGGAAATATTCGAAAACTTGAGTCGTGATACTGTCTGCTATGGCAAGATCTTGTCTGGTCAGTGTGTCCTTGAGCAGATCATCAGCACTCACCTTATGAGAATTGATCCTCCTGATCTCTTCGGACACTTCCAACTCATTCTGTTCAAGTTCATCGATAATATCTTCCCAATCAAGCTCCAAAGCAAGTTCTCGAATTGAATAATGAACGTTACAGCCCGAACAATGATACCATAACACACTTTTGTTGAACCAAGCTGAAGGATTGCGGTCTTCATGATCAGGCATACAGCAATGGCAAATCAATTTTTCATCCAGATCACGAACAACCGACAATTTTTCCGCTAAGAGATTAAGAATCGCATCCCTTGTCGTACTTACAATTTTACTACTCTTTCTTCGGCTCAGCTTCTTCAAAATCCTAACGAGTTTTTCTTCGGTAACAGGCGGAAAACTGTCCAGCAGTTCCTGTTGTGAATACCTAGTTTGCGGATGAAAAAATACTTCTCTGACCAGAAAAGAGTCTTTTGGGTCTTTTCGGTGAGGAAATCGAGTCAACCTCATGACCTTTGATTCGTTCATGCAGCTTTCATCACTCTGGAAGTATTGGATTAATTGAAGTTGTATTGGGCGGTACATTTTGAGGTTTCCCGCCTCATTAAGAAGCCAGTATACATGGTAGCCATGTTTTGTTTCAACAACAATAGATGGTGATACAGGACAACTCAGTATCTTCTTAGCTGTCTTCCTTTTCCATCTCATTAACACTTCCTTGGTGTTTCTATATTTCTTTGGTGCGTCAATATCGACAAATTGACACTGAATGCGACCGCCTTTCCTAATGTCTTCATCAGTCGAGACGCATCGATCCATTCTGTCGAAATTAGGTGAGTTCACCGTAAAACAGGGAAAGGAATCAGTTCGTAAAAACAAATCGGGAAGAAGATCAATTATACCTTCAGCAGAAAAATGCCCAATGATACTCTTTCCTCCATCTGTCGAGTTCGCATAGAAAAAATTTCCTGATCGCATGATACTGAAGTTTTGACCAGTTCCATTTTTCTCACGTACATAGCGAATTTCAAATGCTTGGTCACCATGAAAAGCAGTGAGAAAATCGTACAGGAACGTCCCAATTTCGGATAGATTGTGATTTGTCATGTTGTCATCCCCTCGCAGTTGAACCCCGTTAAGAGCGATATGAGAAGTATCATATCATAACAATTAGAATATGTAAAAATAATTTTACAAATATCAAAATAAATAGTAACCAAACAAATAACTATAAATATCAAAATAAAAAGCGAGTCATTCGACCCGCTCCTTTTCACCTTGTTACGATACGATCCTTATTCAATTTCCCAACAATATGATTCAGCGGGGAAAATTTCTCATGCTGAACCTTGATAGACTTATTCGACAAGTGAGTATACCTCATCACCATTCTTAGGTCTGCATGTCCAAGGATTTTAGCAAGATGGCGAATCTCTCCACCTTGTTCGAGGAAAAGTGTGGCTGAAGTATGGCGGAACAAATGCGGATGCACCCGAATTGTTAACCCTGTGTTTATCGCATAATGAAATTGCAGAATGTCGCGGCGTAAAAGTGCAGACTTTGCCCGCGACATTTTGGCATAAAAAAAGCACTTGCCAACATCGATCTACTAACTTACCCTACGGTTTGCGACGACCAAGGGGGATCGAGAGGATGTTGAAAGTGCCTGAACAACAGTATATCAAATTTTTGCGCGAACACGAAGGGTGTTCGATAACCGAAATTGCAGAACGAATGAACTTGAATTGGCGAACTGCCAAAAAATATGCGGACAAAGACGATTGGAACGAGACGGTGGGAAAACGATTCGGTCGTTACCCAGTTCTCAGTCCGTTTCTCGAAATCATAGATACGTGGCTATTGGAGGACGAGGCTCTTCCCCGCAAACAGCGCCACACCGCTCGGCGGATCTTTAACCGTCTCAAAGCGGAGTATGAATTTACTGGTGGCGAACGAACGGTACAGGAGTACGTGGCTAAATGGCGGGCGGCTTACGCCCATGACCGAGCGAAGAGCTACGAACGGCTGGAGCATCCAGGTGGCGAAGCCCAGGTAGACTTTGGAACCGTACAGGTTGCGCAGAACGGGAGGCTCGTGGAACGTAAGATTCTTACCGCGTCCTTCCCATTTAGCAATGCGGCCTTCGCTTTCCCCGTTCCATCTGAGAATGGCGAGTGCTTTCTCGAAGCCTTGAAGCGGCTGTTCGGACAAATGGGCGGAGTACCGCGACGCATCTGGTTCGATAACCTCGCGGCTGCGGTTGCATCTATCGAGAAAAACGGAGAACGAAAGCAAACTGATGCGTTCACAAGGTTCTGTGCTCATTACCGCTTCGAGCCTGTCTTTTGTAATGTGGCGAGAGGCAACGAGAAAGGCAATGTAGAGAACAAGGTTGGTTACGGAAGGCGGAACTGGTGTGTCCCGATCCCAGTCATTCAATCGCTCGATGAACTCGCAGTACATCTTGAAATGGAGGCACTGGAGGATCGTCAGCGCATTCACTATTCGAAGAAGGAGAAAGTGGACGATCTATGGCGACAGGAGCAGAAAATGCTCTATTCCCTGCCGCTTGAACCGCTAGAGGTATTTCGTTTGGATACAGGTCGATTGAACAAATTTCGTGAACTGTCGTTCGAGAACATCAAGTACCCACTCCCGCAATGCAAGGCAGAGCAGCGCGTGTTGCTCAAGATTAAGTGGGATCTGATCGAGGTATTGGACGAGTCGTACAGCAAAATCTTCGAGTTCCCTCGGCCTTATACGGACAAGACGATGGAGATCGAGTGGAGAGCTGTGTTAGATGGACTCAAGCGACGCCCTCGCTCCGTCAGATATTCGACTTTTGTGTCGATGATGCCAGAAACACTGAAACACTTCCTGAGGGAAGTTGAGTCGGAGACGTGCAAGGCACGCCTGTCCCTTGTGAGGCGTTTGTTGGAGAACTACACGATGGGGGAGATCGCTAAAGGCCTGCACGAACTCATGCCTTGGGATTCTCGCGTCGAAACAGCGTTGGAGCACGCTTTGTACAAACAACGATATCCCGAGTTTCATCCTGAACCGTTCCAAGAGGTACACACCCCATCGAAGATTCAAGGCTATCATCCAGGTGACTTGGCCAATTACAACGATCTGTTGGGGGTGACATTATGAATCGAAAAATGTTGGCGCAGGCGTGCAAAACGCTCCATCTGGCACATGTAATGAACCACTACGAATCGGTTCCGTTCGAGAGTCGTACTGACTTCTTGCTGGCAATCCTGCAGTCAGAGATCCAAGGACGTGAGTCCAGTAAAATGAAGAGATTGATGAAGCGCGCCGGATTCCCTCAATTGAAAACGTTCGAAGGATACAACTTTGAGGAGATCACGTTTCCGAATCATTGCACGGAGCAGTCTCTACGTGAGCTTAACTTCCTGAAACATAAAGAGAACATCTTGATGTTGGGAAAGGTGGGAACTGGGAAAACCCATCTGGCAATTGCGTTAGGGGTGGAAGCCTGTCGGCAGGGGCTTGATGTGAGGTTTTATCGCGTCTCGGAGCTTGTCGCCAAATTGCAGGAAAGACATGCGAGCGGGACGCTGACGAGATTTCAAAAAGAACTGATGAAGTGCGATCTGTTGATTTTGGATGAGGTGGGCTTCGTGCCGTTTCACCAAACGGGTGCTGAACTTCTGTTTCACGTTATCTCGGAATGCTATGAGCAGCGAAGTCTCATAGTGACCTCCAATCTGGAGTTTGGGCAATGGAACAGCGTGTTTGGTGATACTAGATTAACGAAAGCGCTGGTGGATCGTTTAGTTCACCACGCGCACATCCTGAGTTTTACGGGCGAGAGTTATCGCTTGCGTCATGCTCTGTCGAGCATAAATTCATGAATTTCGATGTTGGCGGTGCTATGCACAAAATGGCCGCGATACTCTGCACTTTTCAGTTGCGAAACACAAACCCTGCTGTTTTTGCATGTTCCTTAAGACGGTGACGGAATTGGTTCGGACTAAGCGGCTCACCATAGTTGGTGAGAAACACACACCTGTTTCCGAATTCTTCACCTTCATGAACTAGCTCTTTCAATAATTTTATTGTATTTCGTTGGAGCGGAACCATTCTTGATCGTTTCGTTTTTGCAACTTCTGCTCGTATTGTGATCATTTCCAAATCAAAATCAATATCGTCTTTTTGTAACGAAACAGCCTCATTGATTCGCAAAAAGCCATCAATCAAAACATTCATGAGTACATAGTCGCGAAAGCCTGCATAACTACGCTGGTTTGGCGTCTGAAGCAACTTTTTGAGCTGTTCCACCGTCATTACTTTTATCTCCGATTGTGCCTCTTCTGCCTTCTTTACGTTCGTCCAAGGATCGTGATCAATAAGCCCCTCTTTGCACAAGAAACGAAACATGCCACGCAACGTTTTCGTGCGAGTGTTAACCGTAACAGGTGATAAACCGACCGTCTTTTCCTTCTCCGACTTGTGATCATGTCCTTCAAATCGTTGTTTTGTAGTGAGCATCCATGTTTGGTAACTTCTCAGTACCTCCGGTGTGACTTCTGTAACATCGTGTGGAATCTGGTTCATATCCAGAAAGTTGCACAAGAATCTAAAATTCTCCATGTACGTCTCTAATGTACGTTTTGAAACGCCTTCCGCCACCTTCGCCTCATAGAATACCTGAAACAAATCCACTAATGCGAGTGATACCGATTGTACCTTGCGCTCAAACTTGACTCGTCTGCCAGTTCTTTTGTCCGCCATAAACGAAAAAACGCCTCCTATTCAGTCAGTAACCGAATGGAAAGGCGTTGTGGAAGAGCGAGCCCTTGTTTAGATCGGAAGCGCACCCATGCGACTCCTACAAGGCTTATCCTCATCAAAAAAACGTGTCGGAACCAAGTCCCGACACGCTTTCTTACAATATGGTCGGAATAGCGGGATTCGAACCCACGACCTCACCCACCCCAAGGGTGCGCGCTACCAGGCTGCGCTATATTCCGATGATCTTGAATTTGGGTTTGCGCTTTTGATGGGCGCAAGAGTGATTATATAGTAATACTGAGTCGAATGCAAGGGGTGTTTCAAAAAAAGTGAGGGAATTCGGCTCAGAAATCCCTCTAGCCCTATATCTATATGCCGAGGTCGCATCATTATGCCCTGACACGGGTTATAAGCGTACCAACGCCTTGCAGCGTCACCTCGGAAGGTCTCCTTAATGAAGCGCTCCTACGCCAGCTAGAGTGCCTGTCGCGTAGGCTATATTGTTCAAGTCGGCACAGATCACTTTGTACGGCTGAACAGGTGCTAACAGCTTTACACGCTCCCTAGATCGTACTCGACCCTAGTTAGCACGGCGGTGCAGACAAACTGCAACCGCCCCGCTAGCTCAAGCACTCAATCGCCCTACAGTAAAACGGTAGCGCACACCGTCTTCCACTTCGAATCGCACACAACTAGCCGTCGCCATGTTTCGATACCTCCGCAGGTCTTTTGTCACTTCGTGCGTTTTTTCTAATTCCCACGGAAATATCTTTATGGCCAAAGTTTACCCAATAGCCACGCAACTCCATCGATCACTTTGGTCAACGCGTTCAAAAGGCTATCGAGCCAGCCTCCCTTTCCCGTTTCGATCCAGGCGCTAAAATCAAGTTTTGGAATCCCAAAGACCGGGTCAAGCGCAGGTTCCCCTTTGACATGTTCGACCGGAACGACCTGCTCGTCGTTGACTTGCACCTCGCTAGGATTGCCCATATCGACCGTCAGCACCGCCGAATCGGCTACCCAACCATTCTGGCCGAACACGTAGAGCTTGAAGTGACGCATGCCTGTCGCTTTCGGCTCCTTATAGGTATAAAGATAGCCGCCTTTGCGCACCGTCACAGCACCATACAACGCTTCCTGCTTGTCGTTCGCCTCACGAGTGACAATAGGTTCAGCGAGTAGATCATCGCTTTGGTAGGTGACCAAAGTGTAATGATAATTGTCCTGCTCCCCAGCTTGAGTCCACGTGAAGTGCAGTTGGTAACCAGCATCTCCCTGCTCCGAGTAAGACGCAAGCTTTAATTCTGGCTTGGCTGGCGGCGTGAACACAGGGTCCTGCTTTTTCATCTGCTTGATGAAAAACTCGTACAGCCCCGGCACTTCGCTCGCCAGCGGCAGGGTCAGGTTTTCTTGCGGCTGGATGTTGAACATCGAGCCGTTCCACGAGATCGCCCCAACCTCTTTACCGTTCAAGGTCTGCTCAATGCGCGACTCGAACGGTGTTTTCGCCTTGGCAAGCGGTGAACCGAACAATTGGACATAGTCTTCGGCAGCCACTTCGGCCAACTGCCAGCGGTGCTCGGTGCTCTCGGACACACCGATGCGGACATCTTCGGACAAGCCGCGCATTTTTGCATACGTTGTCTCTTTCCAGCGTTTGCTGTCGGTCAAGGTGATCTTATCATATTGGAGTGTATAATAATGGGTGACATGGTGACCATATTCGTGAGCTAACGTATGAGCAAATCCAGCGGGTGTGGTATGCTCATTTCCACCATACAGCTCGATCTTCCCGGGCCGCATCTTCGTCTTGTTCTGGAACACTCCGGTCACCGTCTGGAAGATGTACTGCCCAGCGACGCCTTTGCCATGCGGGTAGCCATCATAGACGGCGATCTCATCGAGCAGGTCCATCTCGTCCCCGTGCAAGTTTTGCATCAATTCCCCATGTAGCGCTTGTAACTTCGCTTTATCCCACTTCGGAGAGTAACTGGTGAGCACCTTTCCGTCAGGTGCCGTATAAGTTGCTTGTACCTGCTCGGCAGCCGAAACAAGATTCCCCATTCCAAGCAACAGAATTAGCGACAGAACGACTATGCAACACCTGCGCATTGTGCGGCTCATCGGTTCCCTCCCTCTATCTGGTCGATTTTCTCGGAATTATACTCCCTTTATGATAACACAAGGGGAGCCTCTTCCCAAAATCGGCTCCCCTACCCTGTATCTATATGCAGTTACTTCGTGCGCATGAACGCCAAGATCTCCTCGTCGATCTGACCATCTTCCCGCCAGCGCGTGTCAAAATTTTCAACAGCGCAGTAATCTTGCAGCGCTTTTTTCACCGTCTCATCGTAGGAGGTGAACTCGCTGTCCGCCTTCAGGAAGTCGAAGCGGGTCAGATGCCCGACCAGTTCGACCAGCACTTCGCCTTCGATCGGACGCAGTTTGCTCGGGTCAGTTTCCCCCATGTACAGACGATGCAAGTTGAGCAGGCGCTTCAACTCATAGGTCGGGGACGAATGATCATCGACGCGCAGGTCAACATAGCGGTCGATGTGGCCATCATACGCTCCTTTTTCCTTGACGACATAAAGCGCTGCCCCTTGCTTCCCACGCTTGTCGCCGCCCGCTTCGTCTCCGGCGATCAAAGCGGCCAGCAAGCGGTCTGCCAAGTCGCCTTTTGCATATTGAAACGAGATCGCCATCGCGTCGAGCACTTCCGGTCCGGCCAACAGATTGCCTTGGCAAGTGAAACCTTCTCCGATGTGATGGAAGGCGTAGTCGTGGCACTTTTTGCCGGTGAACGCCGCCGCATTGCCGTGGCGATCCACGATGCCGACTTGGCGATAATCGCGGTCCTCATCGCCCTCCAAAAGCAGTTCGAGCGTCTCGCGCGCCGTCTTGCCTTCGGCAAGCAGTTTCAAACCGTCTGGGCCAAAGCCAGTATTGGCCCACGATTGCGTTGCCACTGCCCCTACGTTGGCCTTTGCCCACGGCACGATCGAGCCAACCGCTAAAAACTTTGAAGCAACCGCCACCCCGATCTCCCCAGTTTGCGGGTCACAGGCGACGATAGAAAAGGTGTGAATCAGACGATCACTCCGCATGTTTTACGTACCTCCTGATGTTCAACTGTCTCGTGCTTAGCGTGCTTTGTCTCTCTCAGCGGCACGCAGTTCGACGCGGCGGATTTTGCCAGACGTCGTTTTCGGAAGGCTTTCCACAAATTCGATCACGCGCGGGTACTTGTAAGGAGCGGTCAGGTTTTTGACATGCTCTTGCAACTCGCGCACTTTTTGCTCAGATGCCAGCTCTGGACGTTTGAGCACGACAAACGCTTTGACAATGTGACCGCGGTCGGGGTCTGGGCTCGCCACCGCTGCACATTCTGCCACGTCTGCATGCTGCACCAGCGCATCTTCCACTTCGAACGGCCCAATGGTGTAACCCGACGAGATGATGATGTCATCGGCGCGGCCTTCGAACCAAATATAGCCGTCTTCGTCCACTTTGCCTTGGTCGCCAGTAATATACCAGTCACCGCGGAATGCGCGGCCAGTGCGCACTTCGTCGTTGAGGTAGCCTTTGAACAGAATCGGTGCGTCTTTGTGTACCGCGATGTCACCGACCGTACCGCTTTGCACGACGTTACCGTCTTCGTCGATGATCGACACGTTGACACCCGGTGAAGGACGTCCCATTGAGCCCGGGCGCACATCAAGACCCACAAAGTTGCCGACGAGCAACGAGTTCTCCGTCTGGCCGTAGCCGTCACGGACGGTGATTCCCAAATGCTTATGGAACGCATCGATCACTTCGCGATTCAACGGCTCACCAGCAGAACACGCGCTGCGCAGCGCTTTTGGCTGGAAGCGCTCCATGTTGTCCACTTTGGCCATCAGACGGTATTCGGTCGGGGTCGAGCAGAGCACCGCGATCGGATATTTGGCCAGCAGATTGAGATACGTCTCAGGATTGAAACGGCCTGCGTAGACAAAAGCCGTACCGCCCTTGCCAAGGATGGAGACAAAAGGGCTCCAGATCCATTTCGCCCACCCAGGACCTGCCGTCGCCCAAGCCATCTCACCTGCTTGCACATCAAACCAATAGGTTGCGGCAATCTTTTGGTGCGCGTACGGCCAAGCGTGCGTGTGCACGACGCCTTTCGGGCCGCCTGTGGTACCAGAAGTATAGGAGAGGAATGCCATCTCATCGGTGCGTGTTGCCACAGCCTCATATTCGCTAGATTGGTCGGCAATCAACGATTCGTACGAAGTCCAGCCCTCTTTTTCACTGCCGACGATGATAAACTTTGTGAGCGTCGGGCACTGTGTGCGGACTTGATCGACTTCGGAGGTGATGTTGCCAAACGCGATCACCCCAGTAGCTCCGGCGTGGTTGGCACGGTATTCGATATCTTTTGGTCGGAGCATCTCAGAGCCCGGCATGACGACAACGCCTGCCTTGATCAAACCGAGATAGACGATGTACGCTTCCAGCGAGCGCGGCAACAATACGATCACGCGATCCCCACGGGTCAGACCGATCGTTTGCAGCGCGTTGGCCCACTTGTTTGAAGCAGCTTTTAATTCGCCATACGTCAGTTGCAAGATGTCGCCCGCTTCATTTTCCCAATGCACGGCCAGTTGGCTCGGATTCAGTTCGGCGTAGACGTCCACTTGTTTGGCGAAATTGTAGGTCTCCGGCACGTCTAACGTGAATGCATTCACTTGTTGTTCATAAGCTTTGTCAGTTGTCACGTGAATAGCCCCCTCGATGCTCCTATAGACTAGTAAAGTGTAATCGTATACTCACGTACCTTATTTCCACGATTTGCGCGAAAATTCCTCCAAAACTAAAACAAAAAAGAGCCTCCCCTACGAGACTCTCTTTCTATGTATATTACTTGATGGAATCTTTGAATTGCTTGCCCGGTTTGAATGCCGGAACTTTCGCAGCAGCGATGTCGATCTCTTCGCCGGTTTGCGGGTTGCGGCCTTTGCGTGCAGAACGCTCACGTACTTCGAAGTTACCGAAGCCGATCAGTTGTACTTTGTCGCCAGTTGCCAGCGCTTCCACGATACCGTCGAAAACAGCATCGACTGCAACTGCAGCATCCTTCTTGGAGAGGTCCGCCTTTTCGGCTACGAGGTTGACCAGATCCGTCTTGTTCATGACCCATTACACCTCCTCTGCATATTACCTTTTTTAGCAAGAAAGCATGAATCTATACGTGCTGCCAAAGGTTTCTATCAGAATCTATGGTGATTATATGGCATGTTTTATCAAATGTCCAGTTTCGTACATCGCAACGGGACTTTTGACTCAGGTTATCACAAAAAGGAGCACAGGAAATCCTATGCTCCACCGATCGTTCGCCATTATAGGATGATCGCAATCAGTCCGCCACTGCCTTCATTGATGATGCGTTCCAGCGTTTCTTTTAGCTTATACTGCGCATTTTCTGGCATCATCGACAGTTTGGCCGAGATGCCTTCGCGCACGATCGCAGCCAGCGATTTGCCGAAGATGTCCGAGTCCCAGATCTTGAGCGGATCTTCCTCGAAGTCCTGCATTAGATAACGCACCAATTCTTCCGACTGCTTCTCCGTGCCTACGATCGGTGCGAATTCGCTTTCCACATCGACGCGGATCATGTGGATCGATGGCGCAGTCGCTTTCAGGCGGACACCAAAGCGGGATCCTTGACGGATCAGTTCCGGTTCGTCGAGCGTCATTTCTTCCAGCACCGGCGGCGCAATCCCATACCCGGTCATGCGCACCATGCGCAGCGCTTCTGCTACTTTGTCATATTCGCGCTTGGCATAGGAGAAATCTTTCATCAATTGCAAGAGGTGATCCTTGCCGCGGATCTCCACACCGACCACTTCGGTCAGCACTTGGTCGTACAGCTCATCTGGCGCGATCAGGTCGATGTCGGCGACACCGTGCCCCATATCCATATTGGCCAGCGCCGCACGAGATACGAACTCAAATTCACCGAAGTGAGCGACGACTCGGTCGATGTCGCGCAGACGACGGATGTCTTTGACCGTCTCACGAACGCACTCTTCAAAATTGGAACGCAACCAGTGTTCTTGATCGAGCACCATCACCCAGCTCGGCAGGTTAACATTGACTTCATGCACAGGGAATTCATACAGGGCTTCGCGCAGAACTGCCATGATGTCCTCTTGACGCATCGCCTGCACGGAGAGTGCGATGACCGGCTGGTCGTATTTTTCCATCAGCTCTTGGCGCAGCGATTCGGCGCGCTCAGAGTGTGGTTCAGTCGAATTGATCACGATGACAAACGGTTTGCCCATCTCTTTAAGTTCCGCGATGACGCGCTCTTCTGCTGCGATGTAGGAGTCGCGGTCGATCTCTGCGATCGAGCCGTCGGTGGTGACGACCAAGCCGATCGTGGAGTGGTCCGCGATTACTTTGCGCGTACCGACTTCTGCCGCTTCCTGAAACGGAATCGGCTCGTCAAACCAAGGTGTGCTTACCATGCGCGGGCCGTTCTCATCTTCGTAGCCGCGTGCGCCTTCGACGCAGTAGCCTACGCAGTCCACAAGGCGGACATTGATGTCGAGCCCTTCTGCAACGCCAATTTCAACCGCTTGGTTCGGGATGAATTTCGGCTCGGTGGTCATAATCGTCTTACCAGCAGCCGATTGCGGCAGCTCGTCAGTGGCGCGTACGCGGTCCGCCTCTTCCTTGATGTTCGGAAGGACGATCAGTTCCATAAACTTCTTGATAAAAGTAGATTTCCCCGTCCGGACAGGGCCCACGACACCCAGATAGATGTCGCCTCCGGTCCGTTCCGCGATGTCTTTGAAAATGTCGAACTTTTCCACTCTGTTCCCTCCTTATTCTGATCGGCGTTGACTCTGTACGCAATCCCCGTGAGCCGATCCCTCCCCTTGAAAGGCGAATACGGCATCTATCAAAGCCGAAACTCAAACTCTCCCAATTGGACAGTACATGTATATGACTCCAAAACGAGATTATGCTGATCAGGCTCTACAATTTGTCCAACACGCTTGGGATGTGCTATGGTTCTACTCTATGACCATTATTTGAGAAGTAGAACAAGCCCTCGCTGTCTCTTTGCATAAAAAAAGACACCCGGGAAGTTTGCCTCCCGAATGTCATGATATGTCAGGTCATTTTTTAAAATTCCACGAATCGGTGCCATATTTCTCTTGCACCAGTTGCTCGGCCAACTCCTGCTCATAAGGGGTCAACCCTGCCGCTTCCAGCTTGATGCCAAGCCCACGGGCAAATCCGACCGTAAACGCTTCGACGGCGCGGTCGTAGGAAATCACTTCACCAGAGAAGTCCTTGATCGACACAGCACGTTCTTTGAAGGTCTCCATCATCCGCTCGCGAATGCGTTCGGAGGAAAAGGTCAGCACCGAGAACAAAAGCTCAACGTCGAGGTCTAAAAGGATCGAGCCGTGCTGCAAGATCGTATGCTGTTGGCGCACTTGTGCGCTGCCAACCACTTTGCGGCCTTCGACGACCAGTTCGTACCAGGACGGTGAGTCGAAACAAGCGGCTGAGCCCATCGACTCGAACTTCTTTTTCTCCTCTTCATCGGCGAGCGACACCATCTCCGCCGCAAAGCCCAGTTCGCGAAAGCCTTCGAGCAGTCCCATCGATAGGACGCGGTAGCTCTCATTGACGCTGCTCGGCATCATCGGATGCGACTCGGTGACGATCACCGAGTAGGTCAGCTCCTGATCGTGCAGGACCGCTCGTCCGCCTGTCGGACGGCGCACAAAGCCAAGACCTTTTGCTTGCAGTGCTTCCAAATTTACTTCTTTCGCCGACCGCTGAAAATAGCCGATCGAAAGTGTTGGCGGGTCCCAGCCAAAAAAACGAATAGTCGGAGGCACGAGCCCCCGACTATGAGCGTTTAGAATGGCTTCATCGACCGCCATGTTCCAGGCGGGATCAGAAAATCCCGTATTCAAAACGCGCCACGTTTCCATCCGCTGCTACCTTACTTGGAGGTCAGCGCGGTGTATTCGTCAGCAGACATCAGGTTGTCCAGCTCCGAAACATCCGACAGTTCCACAACCAGCATCCAAGCGTCTTCGTACGGAGATTCGTTGACCTTCTCCGGCGCGTCGTTCAGCGCGGCGTTGATTTCCACAATCTTGCCGGAAACCGGAGCATAGAGGTCAGAAACGGTTTTGACCGACTCAACGGTGCCAAACGTGGTGTTTGCCGTGATGTCGCCGTCTTCCGGAAGTTCGACAAATACGATATCACCCAGTTCGGACTGTGCAAAATCGGTGATCCCGATGTATGCGCGGTTGCCGTCAACGCGTACCCACTCATGTTCTTTGCTATACTTCAAATCGCTCGGTACGTTGCTCACAATGATTCCTCCCTGCACCAAAAAAAGTTTCCAAACTCTCGCCTATTGTACCAGATCATACCGCTCCCTCACAACAGGCAGAGCGCTTTCTCGATCAAGACTCCCAAGTCAGCGATACTGCTTCCGCCACTTCTTCCATCTCATGGATGCGACGGCGTCCCATCAGCTCTTCGACTGCCGTCCGTGGCGGTGTGCCTTCGAACAACAGGTTGTAGATCGCCGAAGTAATCGGCATTTCAACGCCTTTTTCAAGGGCGATCTTGTGCGCAGCTTTTGTCGCACGAACCCCTTCGACGACCATGCCCATCTGATCGAGCACTTCCTCCAAGCTTTTGCCCTGTCCAAGCGCGAAACCAGCCCGGTAGTTGCGGCTGTGCAGCGACGTACAGGTGGCGATCAGATCGCCGACCCCAGCGAGCCCTGATAAGGTCATCTGTGACGCGCCAAGCGACACGCCAAGTCGCACGATCTCGGTCAGACCGCGCGTCATCAGCGCCGCTTTGGTATTGTCTCCATAGCCCAAGCCGTCGCAGATGCCAGCGCCAAGCGCGATGATGTTCTTCAGAGCCCCACCAATCTCAGTACCGATCACATCAGGGTTGGTGTAGACGCGAAAATAGGGCGTCATCATCAGCTCTTGAAATCCTTCTGCTGTGCGTTGACTTCTCGATGCGGCCACGACGGTGGTCGGGATGTGACGTGACACTTCTTCGGCGTGGGAGGGACCAGAGATGACTGCAAACCTGCCTGGGTCGATCCCTGTCAGCACCTCTTCCATCACCTGTGTCATGCGCTGCCCGGTGTCCAAATCAAAGCCTTTGGTCGCATGCGCGATCCGCACATCCGGGTCGAGGTGCGGTCGCATCATCCGCAGCGTTTCCCGAAACACCGAGGACGGTGTGACGATCAGCACCCACTTTTTGTCCCGCACCACGTGCGCGATGTCTGCCGATGCGCATATCCCTTCATGGAGGGACACATCTGGCAGATAGCGGTTGTTCGTATGTTCTTGGTTGATTTCATCTGCCTGATCCTGACGGCGTGCGTACAGATCGACTTGGCACCCTTTGCCTGCTAACACGTTGGCGAGTGACGTGCCAAAACTTCCTGCCCCGATGACAGCCACATGTTGAATCATGGGCTCTCCTCCTTACCTTTTTGCTCCGAGCTTATTCTCTCTCCCAGCAACCAAGCGTCCGATGTTCGCACGGTGCACCCACAAGGACAGCACAAACGCTGCAGACGTAAACCATACAAACTGATCTGGCGCCTGCAAAAGATAACTGCAAAGTGGCAACAGCGCGGTGAAACTCAGCGCGGCAAGCGACACGTAGCGCGTCGCGTACAACACCAAAAGTCCGACCGCACCGGCCAGCAGCGCTGGTACTGTCACCAGCGCCAACACAGCGCCGATCGTCGTCGCGATCCCTTTTCCACCTCGAAAGCGGAAAAAGATCGGCCAGTTGTGGCCGACAATCACCGCGATGGCCGAACCCGCGACGACCAGATCGGGCATAGCGAGCAGTTTGGCCAACAGGACGGCGATCACGCCTTTACTTGCATCCAAGACGAGCACGATCCCTGCCAGTTTCGGCCCGAGAACGCGCAGTGTATTGGTCGCCCCGGCATTGCCGGAACCATGCTTGCGAATGTCAATCCCCGCAACCTTCTTCGCCAGAATGGTCGAGGTGGAAATCGACCCGAGCAGATAGGCGATCAACATGACAAATAAGACTGCCACATTCTCTCCCCCGTTCCCCTCTTGTTGTTGCGCTTAGTTCTTTTCATCCTGCTTGCGTTTTCGGATAAACAGTTTGATCGGCGTTCCTTCAAATCCAAAAGAGTCGCGCAGTTTGTTCTCCAAATAGCGTTGATACGAGAAGTGCATCAACTCTGGATCGTTGACGAAGACAGCAAACGAAGGCGGACGCACCGCCACCTGTGTCGTGTAGTAAACGCGGCACTTGCGGCCTTTGTCTGTCGGTGGTGCGATCATCGTCACGGCGTCTTCGATGATCGAATTGACCGTCGAAGTCGGAATCCGCATCGAATGGTGCTCCGAAGCCGTTTTGACCATACCTAAAATCTTATGTACGCGCTGCTTGGTTTTTGCCGAAACGAACAGGACCGGCGCCCACGGCATGAACGGAAACTCTTTGCGAATCTGCTTTTCAAACTCGATCGCAGTCTTGTCGTTCTTCTCCAGCACGTCCCATTTATTGACGAGGATGATGATCGCACGCCCTGCTTCCAGCGCATAGCCTACGATCTTCTTGTCCTGCTCGATGATGCCCTCTTCGGCGTTGATGACCAGACAGCAGACATCGCTTCGCTCGATCGCAGACATCGCGCGCATCACCGAATAGCGCTCGGTGTTTTCATACACCTTGCCGCGCTTTCTCATCCCCGCAGTGTCGATCAGCACATAGTCCTGATCATCGTAAACAAACTCGGTGTCAACCGCATCGCGGGTGGTGCCGGCAATTTCGGAAACCATGACGCGCTCTTCGCCGAGCAGGGCGTTGACAAGCGATGATTTGCCGACGTTCGGCCTGCCGATCATCGACACTTTGATCACGTCTTCCGGATAGCTGGCATCGTAGTCTTCCGGGAAATTCTTCGCGACTTCATCAAGCATGTCGCCAAGCCCTGTCCCGTGCGACGTCGAGATCCCAAACGGCTCGCCAAAGCCGAGTTCATAAAAATCGTAGATCGTCTGCATCATCTTGGGGTTGTCCAATTTATTGACTGCAAGCACAATCGGCTTTCTCGTCCGGTACAAAATTTGCGCTACTTCTTTGTCGGCATTGGTCACACCGTCTTGTCCATCGACGAGGAAGATGATCACATCCGCTTCGTGCATCGCAAGCTCTGCCTGTTCGCGGATGCGGTACAGAATCTCATCCTCTTCCCCGACTTCGATCCCACCTGTATCAATCATACGAAACTTATGGTCCAACCATTCCGAACTCGCATAAATTCGGTCACGGGTAATCCCCGGTTTGTCCTCAACAATGGAGATACGCTCCCCTGCGAGGCGGTTAAATAAGGTCGATTTTCCGACGTTCGGTCGGCCTACAATCGCAACCACTGGTGTTGGCATGGCAAAATCCCTGCCTTTCTATGATTCTTGACATTGTCCAGTTTACTATTATCCGCTAAGTAAGATTGGTACGTCAACCGTTTCTACCCATTCCCTGCATGCGATGCTCCACTTCCGCTTTGACCTGCTGGACAAAGCGGACCAGTTGGAAGTACCCTCTGCGAATGCCATAGGCGGATAAGGGACGCCCCAAGCGCACAATTCCGTATCGCCTCGATAATGCACCGCCGACTTTTGCATAGACGTTGATATGCGGCAATGCTTCATTAAAAAAGAGCTGCGCGGTGTCGATATTCAGCAGTTCCAAAAAAGTGACCAACGCTTGTTTGCTCCGCTTTGATTCTTTGCCGAGCCCAAGCGTATAGATCGGATTGGCCCACTCATCATGCCCTTTGAAAAAAAGCGTACCGATCTGCCACGATTCCACACTGTCATAATCGGCTAGCTTCAGCACCTCTTCATGTGATGGCACACGGTCACTCGGCAATCTCCCAAGGTGGATCGCCGCGGCCACCACCGAGGAATGGGCGCTACCATAACAATGATAGATGATGTGCACCGTCATTCCCCCCGCCAGTCGGACATCAACACGGTCAAAAAAACGGCGTACTCTTGTACCGCCGCTCCGGCAAACCACTTCCTGCTCTCTTCGCGTCGGCCTTGCTTGAGCAGTTTCTCTCCGCGTCTCCATCGCCTGCAGGATGGCTTGGGCACATAACAAAATGAGAAGTCACTTTGCGGAAGTTGATAGAGATGTAAAAAATGGCGCCACGTCCGCACCGCAATGTGGGTCACACCGCCCAATCCGCACCAATAGATCCGTTCACCGCGTTCTTCGCCCATCAGATACACCGTGCCCTGTGGATGAGCTTTGTTGCCGTGATCGCGCAAAAAGGAGGCGACATGATCGGCATCGGGCAGTACGTCCCCCGGCAGCTTTTGCAGACGAATCGCCGCCGTCAGCAAGGCTGCGACGCCACCACCGCTGTCATAATAGACGCGATGTTTCATCAGTGTTTCACCAAAATCATCGTGCCCGGTCGAATCTCGTGCGCCATCGCATCGAGAATCTTCTCCAGATACAACGAGGTCTTTTGCAGGTCCTCATCATCTTGGCAGAAAAAGATCGGCCCAGAACCGCCGACGCTATCATTTGCTGTGGTGCAGACGGCAAGAATGAAATTGTTCACGGTGGACATCGGAGCGCGTGCCTCCTTTCAAGTTACAGTTTGCGATCCGGTTTGACATCCGCCTTTAAGGGTTTGCGGTAGGAGTTCTCCAAAACGGGCACCCGTTCGATGATCTCCTTGGCTTTGACCGGGTCGCGGTCCATCGGCAGCAAAAACAAAGCGAGCTTGCCCGAGTTGAGGTCGCGCTTGGACAGCGGTACGAGCGACGGCTCTCCCGAGTCGCGGTAGACACCCAAAATGGTCGAGACATCGTGCAAGATGGCCTGCCGCTGTCCGAGGTTGCCGATCGTCACCGTGCTGTTCGCATTCTTCGGTTCGAGGATGAAGCCCATCCCGTTTTTCAAGATTCTCTCTTGAGTGTCTTTCAGGCCGCTGTTGTAGATCAGGACATCATCGACAAACAGATTTGGCCCGTCAAATCGCACCTCGGCTTCCTTGATGTTGACCATCGAGACCAACGTTTTGCCAGACATGAACCAAGAGGACAGCCAGATGCAGATCAGACCGATGACAACCCCACCCCACCAGTGGAAAAATTCGGTGGCCAAGGCAGCGAAAAACGCTGTGCCGATCACCAGGTAGTTTCGCCCTTCAAATGCCATGGCGATTCCTTCAATATAGGTCGTTCCACGCGGCACCAGTTCCAACTCATCGACATTGGTTAGCATTTGTCGTTCCATGTTGCGCACATCTCGAAACTGCTGTGCGGCCAGCGTCAGGAAGGTGACGGCCGTGTAATCTTTTTTCAAAAGGGTCGCGACCAACACGGCCCCTAAACCCGAAGCGATCACGCCAAGTGCGATGTGAATGACGATGCCGTGCGGGTAGGTCGGATACTGTCTGTAGTCTGTTTTCAACAGATTGAGACGGCAGGCGATCCCACACAACGCACCGACCACGATGATCATCGTATACTCATGCATGCTCCGGGCCTCCCTCCGACCGCCGTTCGCGCCAACCTTTCACCATGCTCTGCACATAGTTAGCACCTGTATGATAAAACCCGTGCACCGCCAGCACACCCGCCCCGGTCAATGCGAGCATGTCGCGAATCTCTCCGCCGCCAAAGACGATGCCATCCATTTGGAACGCACGGTGCAAAATCGGATCGACACTGCCCGAAATCATCAATCCAACACAAGCGATCGACAGTGCTACAAAGGGCCTTTTCACGCTGAGCACCGAGATGATCACTGCCGTAAACGGGTACAGCAAGTCTGGATCAAGGATAAAAAATGCTGGGTCGAGCGGCACCAAGGTCAACAGCACCAGCAAGGCGACTGAGACGGTCAGCACGCCCAGCAGGTATTGCAAGCGGTGCTGCCAGTTCTGGAAAATGGTCAGCGACCATAGCGTAAGCAGAACCGGGAACAGCGTGCCGCCGAAATTCCAGCGACCATCCAGCGGCCCTGCAAAGTTTAGCCCACTACAGAACACATACAAAATCAGTCCGCAGGCTGCCAGTTTGGGCGACAAGTGACCGTCGCGCAGTGTCTTCGCTCCCCATCCGGTCAGGATGAGGATCACGAGCACGATCATGATGATGTTGGAAATTACACCCGGATTCACCCCAAGTCCCTCCTTTCCAGGCACAAAAAAAGCAAAACGAACAGTATGCTGTCAGTTTTGCCGATCACTGGTGGGGGTATACGTTTGTAAGAGTTGCCAAAAAAGCCCTGAACCAGTAGGCGGCACAGGACTTTAAACGGGGTAGATCTATATGCAGCTTCGGGCCAGAGCGATCTGGAGAAGCAAATTCGGTGTCGAAAAATGTTGAAAGGTGACGAACAACTTGCAACGACAATTGGTAATATACCACGGTCGATATTGATGTGCAAGTCCTATTTTTTGTTATAATAGTACGGATGAGAAAGGTGGGAAAGTTCTGATGATACAGGGAATTTTGTTCGATTTAGATGAGACGCTGCTCGACCGCACGGCGTCACTGAATCGGTTTTTACACGAGCAACACACTCGTTATCAAACCCATTTTCAGGAGATTCCCTTTGTGACATTTCAGAGTCGATTCCACAGTTTGGACGAAAAAGGGTATGTACATAAACGTGTGGTCTATCAGAAATTGTTAGCAGAGTGGCAGATAAAAGGTCTGACCTTTGAGGAGTTGCTTGAGGATTATCAGCAAGGATTTCGCCACCATGTGTCCGGTTTCGATAATTGGCGTGCCGTACTGACCGAACTGCGGCAACGATCGTATCGGCTTGGAATTATCACCAACGGCGAAACGGAGTTCCAGCAACGCAATATGGACGCGATGATGCTTCCTGAGTTGGTTGACACCATCCTGATTTCGCAACATGAAAACTTGCGCAAGCCCGACCCGCAGATTTTCGAACGGGCTGCCGAGCGACTCGGGGTCGCACCTGCTGACTGCCTGTTTGTTGGCGATCACCCGGCCAACGACATCGCTGGCGCACGCAACGCAGGGATGCGCACCGTCTGGTTTGCCAACAGTTTCGCATGGCCTGACGATCTGCCCCGGGCCGATCATGAGATCGACTCCCTGAACGAGCTGTTCGATATCCTTTCTTGAAGCAGAGCGTTCCGCAGGGCTCCCCGCAGCTGTGAGTCGAACAGCGCACAAACGAGCAGCACTACCGCACGCAAAAGCGCCCTTGCCTTGGCCGACAGGGGCGCTTTTCGCTTGCTAGGACCGATTCTCTTCGTCCGGTTTCACCGTTTCAGAGAGGACGATGCCATTTTGGGTAGCTTCGACCCATTCGTGGTATGAAGACATCAAACCATTTTTATGGATGTCATAGAGTCGGCGGAGCTCTTTGAGCGGTTCGGGATTGTCATCGACACGCAGGTCGATATAGGGGAATTCATCCGTATCGACGACAAGCAAGGCTGCCGATTGCTTGCCCCGCTTGTCACCGCCCGCAAATTGCCCCGCTTCCAACGCCTTGAGCAGTCGCTCCGGAAACGGTGCGTTCGAGCCATTAAACGCCGCAGCGGTCGCTTGAACCACCGCTTCACCAGTCAGCAGATTGCCCTGCACCGCAAAATTATCACCGATGATGTGGCCTTTGCCTTCATTGACCTCTGCACCTGTGAAGGCAGCAGAACGCCCGTAACGGTCAACGATGCCGACCTGTCGCAACTCGCGGCCCGGATCGCCTGCGAGCAGTTCTTGCAACACTTCCTCCGCTGACAGTCCATGCTCCAGCAACCGCAGTCCTTTCGGCCCAAGCGTCGGATTGACGCGAGCCTGTGTCGCCACAGCGCCAACGCCAGCTTTTGCAAAGGGACAGAGCGAGCCGACAGCCAACGCTTTTGTGGTGACCGCGATACCAAATCGCCCCGTCAGCGGGTCGCGGGCGACGATCGAGAAGGTGTTCAGTTCGATCTCTTCCATCTATCCTGACCTCCTTCTACTTACGTTACAGTCCGCGCCGTGCGAGCGGCTCCAAACGCAGACCGCGCAGCCTACACCATTCTGCCGTCTCCCCGCGCACGATCAACGGTCGTTGTGCAAGCTCACCGACCTTGCGGCACCCTTGCAGGGTCAAAATGGCCCGTAGTTCGCTATGTAGATGATCGACCAACTCCGTTGCGTACTCCACACCGTGCTCCATCAATGGGCGCAACACCGCACCGGCCAGTCCCACCATCTTTGCTCCCAAAGCCAAGCACTTCGCCGCATCGTGTGCGTGTTGCACCCCGCCAGATCCGATCAGATCAAACGTATTCACAAAATCTTGCGCTTCGAGCAACGAAACAGCGGTGGTCTGCCCCCAGCTTTCAAGATGCTGAAATTGCCGCCCACTGCGACGCTGGTTTTCGATAGCTACAAAATTGGTTCCGCCGCGCCCCGCCACATCGACCGCTTGGACACCAATGTCTGCGAGCATGCGATAAGTCTCGATGCTCATCCCGTTGCCAACTTCCTTGACGATCACCGGTACGGAAACGCCTTCGACCACACGTTGGATCTTTTCGAGCAGATCCGAAAAACTGCGGTCCCCTTCTGGCATCGTCAACTCCTGTGCGACGTTCAAATGCAGATGAAGCAAATCGGCTCCGATCATCTCAACAGCACGCTCTGCGTCTTCCACCGTCGCTCCGGCGCCCAGGTTGCCGATGATGATCCCGTTCGGATTCACTTCGCGCACAACGGAGTAGGTCGAGCAGAGGGCGGGATCTTTCAATGCGGCACGCTGGGAGCCGACCGCCATCGCGATTCCGCTGTGCTTGGCCAATTCGGCAAGTTTGCGGTTGATCGCTTCGGTCGGTCCCGCACCGCCAGTCATCGCATTAAGCAAAATCGGCGAACTGAGATCCAGTCCGCCGACGGAAGTTGCAAGGGAGACATCCGCAAGGTCGCTCTCAGGCAAAGCGCGATGCACGAAACTAAGATCGGAAAAGCCTGTGCTACCAGTGATCGGTAGCTCCAACGCATACCGCACATGATCTAACTTGCGCTGTTCAATCGACACCAGCTTCCCTCGCTAACAAAAGATTATTTTTTGAACAGGTCGCCAAACACATCGCCAAGCGTGCCGAGGCCGCCGCCCTGATCCTGATTGGTGTTGTTTTGCTTGACAAACGTCTCCACTTCGCGACGGCCACGCTCGCCTTCCACCTCACGGATGGAAAGGGAGATGCGCTGCCCACCTTCGCTCACGTCGAGAACTTTTGCTTTGACCTCCTGGCCGACTTCCAACACTTCATCGGCAGTCGCCACATGGCGATTGGCGATCTGCGAAATGTGCACCAAACCTTCGACACCTGGCAGCAGTTCAACAAATGCCCCAAAGGTTACCAGACGTTTTACGGTACCGGTCACAATATCACCTGTATGGAATTGGTTCTCCACACCGCTCCACGGCCCTGGAGAAGCCGCTTTGATCGACAGGGAAATGCGGCCCGCAGAGGGGTCCACTTTCAGCACTTTCACCTGTACCGTATCCCCTTCGGTGACGACATCGGCAGGCGTTTCCACGCGATGATGCGCCATCTCAGAGATATGCACGAGACCGTCTACACCGCCGAGGTCTACGAACGCGCCAAAAGAAGTGATGCGCTGCACAGTTCCGGTCAAAGTTTGGCCTGGCTCGATTTCGTTCAGACGGCCTTCTTTTTGTTGTTCGATCTCTTGGTCGAGCACCGCTTTTTGCGACAGGATCACTTTGCCTTCTTCACGGTCGAACTCAACGATTTTCACGCGCAACGTGCGACCTTTATAGTCGGTGAAATCTTCTACGAAATGACGCTCGACCAGAGAGGCCGGAATGAAGCCGCGCACGCCAACGTTGACGACAAGGCCACCTTTGACGACATCGAGCACTTTCACTTCGAACACGTCGCCTGCGGTGAATTTTTGTTTCAATTCATCCCAAGAGTTCACCGCATCGGCCGCTTTTTTGGACAGGATGATCTTGCCTTCCTCATCGTTGATGCGCAGAACTTTCACCTCAACTTCATCGCCCACTTGCACGACTTCGCTGACATTTTCCACGCGCACAGGCGCAAGTTCGCCAATTGGGATCACACCGTCATATTTGAAACCTACATCTACAAGAGCCTGACCATCTTCAATTTTTGTGATCCGGCCCTTCACCACGTCACCTTTTTGAAATGTGACGAGTTCCATCTCTTTCATGTCTTCTACCAATGAAAAAACCTCCTATTCGCCTAGCGCCCAAAAAGAAAACGCTTTGAATTGTTGATTTATAGGGAAGGTATCATGAGACTCGGACGACTCCCATAGTTACCTCTTCCTCTCCGGTAAAAGGACAGCTCCAGATAATAATAGTATGAGAACAGTTGGTAACATCACCTAGTATGATACGACAACAGGCTTTCCATACGAACTTAGCGATGCTCGGCCTGCAGCTGACGGATCGCTTCCATGATCGCTTCCGTCGCATTTTCGATCATCTCGCTGTTCGTTTTTTGCCCTCGAAACGCCGACAGATCGACCGGTTTGCCATAGACGATCTTGACGGGACGAAACAGCCGATATGGCCCGATGATCGCAGCAGGTATGACCTCTGCGTTCGACCGTATCGCCAGCATCGCAGCGCCACCCTGTCCTTTGCCGACCTCCCCCGTCTTGGAACGGGTGCCTTCCGGAAACAAGCATAGCGCCTTGCCCGCCGAGAGTATCTCGAGCGAAGCGCGAATCGCACCGCGGTCACCCGCGCCCCGCTTGACCGGGAACGCGCCTAGTGACGGAAGGATCGCTGAGAGCAACGGAATTTTAAACAGGGAGTCTTTCGCCATAAAGGTAATCTCTCGCTCCATCGCTGAGCCCAGCAGCGGCGGGTCGTAGTTGGAAATATGGTTGCCGCAAACGATGACTCCGCCTGTTTGCGGGATGTTCTCCGTCCCGCTGATCTGCCATCGATAGAACAAGCGGAAAAATATGCGAAGCAATGCTCGAAGAAAGCGATACAACACCATAGTATACGCCTCCTAGTCGTTCTGTGCTTCTGCGGAGCGACAGATATGTAAGATTTGCTCGATGACCATTTCGATCGATTGCCCGGTCGTGTCCACGACGATAGCATCATCCGCTTTTTTCATCGGCGAATGCTCGCGGCCGCTGTCCAATAAGTCGCGGCGCTCGATCTCCGCTTTGAGTTGATCGTAGTCGAGTGTCTGCCCTTTGGCGACCAGTTCTTGGTATCGGCGCTGTGCACGCTCCTCCACCGATGCAGTCAGCCAAATTTTGACATTCGCATCAGGTAGCACGACGGTCCCGATGTCTCGTCCGTCCATCACGACCCCGGTCTGCGCGGCGATCTCCTGTTGCAGCTTGACCATCGCCTCGCGAACGCCCGATACGGCCGATACGGCCGATACGTTGCTCGTCACTTCGCCCGAGCGAATCGCCTCGGTGATGTCAGCACCGTCTACAGAGACATTTTGTCCTTCCTTGGTGAGTTGGAACTCGATCTTCACTCGGGTTGACAGTTCTGTCAAAGCGGCCTGATCCGCCAGGTCGATCTTTTCCTGCAATGCTTTCCAAGTGATGGCGCGGTACATCGCTCCGGTGTCAACATAGGTCACTCCTAGCGCCTTCGCCGCCAGTTTCGCCACCGTGCTTTTCCCAGCGCCAGCCGGGCCGTCTAGAGCCACTCGTAATGTATTCATCAAGTAATTCGGCCTCCTGATTCGCATCTGACCATGAAATGGTCGAGAACACAAAAAGCAGGCATCGCCCGCTTCTCATGCGCGACCTGTTTAATTGTCAATCTCTTCAATATTGATAGTATCATAACGGCCGCAGCAGGTGCAACAAAAGGAATCGGAGTTCAAAGTTACTTCATAAAGTGGATCGGACCCACTTCTGCCAACTGTCCTTCCATCGCTTCGACCAGCATCCCAGGCACTGGATAAGAGATCCCCGGATTGTCATGATCGACTTCAAAACGGTAGACACCGGGCAGTTCGGACGTATCGACGGTCACAACGTCTCCTTGGTGCACAGAGACGGTCACTTCTTCGTCTTGGAAAGCAGCAGACGGAACGCCATTGACCTTCACCCACACCTTGGACAGCGGAGCATCCGCTTCTACCGAGCGGATCGTGATGTTCGCCGTCGATTTTTCGGTCGCCGCCGCTGGCATCACTCCGTTGGCACGCTGCCCTTCCATCCGGTCGGTGGCCGACAAAAACTGCCGCCCTGCCGCTGTGGAGAGTGCCATCTGCCCGATCAAGATCAGGGCAAAGCCGAGCAAGATCAGTTTAAACAGCGGTTTTTCCAGACGTTCGTAGGCGCGCAAGAAGCGCTCTTCATACGTTTGCTGGCGTCTTTGTTCCAACTTGTACCACCCCCAGATACGTTCCATCCTATGCCAGTCTGGAGGGATTCATACTATCTATTGGACAAACCTTTATCGCGCAGTTCAATCTGTCGTCTAAAAGAATACTGGATGATGCGCTGACGATCACGCTCCGAAAGCTCATAATATTTGAGCGACACCAGCTTATAGCCGTGCCGATCTTGCGGGGCGATGCGAATCACACGCGCTTTGCCGACGATTTCATGCGTCATGCTTTCTAGCGGCAACCGGAAACGAAAACCGATAATGTCTTCACTGCGCATCGGTAGGTCATGTTGGACCCGCAGCGACAGGCCACCGCCGGAGATGTCGTACCCGTATGCATCGGCGTTGATGATTTCTTTCGTCTCGTTGTCCACGAAGATCAGTTGAAAAGTGGCCATGATCGGCACTCGCAAAAATTCACGGCGCTGCTGGCGGTAGATGTGCTCTTCATCCGGTTTCAACAGCTTCAAGAGCGGGATCTGCCGCACGTCACGGCCCTGCACCTCCGTTTGAAACGTGCACAGAGCACCGTCTGCCGCACGATATTGCACCAGAGCAGATTGTTCTGTCGGCAGATTGGTCGGCATGATCGCTCCTGGTTTGAGCGGAATCTCGATAAAGATGCCGTCCTCTTCCATGTCTTGCACCCTCGCCTGATACCGCCCTTCATAGTAACCATCTGTGATGACCAAGGTGATCGTCTGGCCGATGTCTGGGTATGCCAAAGTTCTCACTCTCCAAGGGATCTGATCTCCCAGTTCTTGTTCTTCTCCTACTTAAGATACGAATGTTTGCCCTCATTCATGAATAAACCTGTACAGACAATTTCGGACAAGGAGAGGAAAAATGAAACCTTTCAGGCCTTATGCGCTCCCACTCTCCCTCATTCTATTGTTTGCTTTCCTGGTCAGCCCCTTTTCGCCAGTCAAGAAAGCGCTGACCCTACCTTCAAAGGTACCTGCCTATGTGATGATCGACGCAGGACATGGCGGTTATGACCCTGGCGTGCTCTCAGGTGATCTGCGTGAATCGGACCTCACGCTTGCCATCAGCAAAGAAGTGCAAGCTGCGTTACGTGAAAAGAACATCGTAGCGGTGATGACCCGCACCGAAGACATTGACTTCGCGAAGCCTGGCATGAAAGGAAAGGTCGCCAAGCGTGCCGATCTCGACCATCGGATGAACATGGCCTTCGAACAAGGAGCCACTCTCTTTCTCTCCCTGCACGTAAACGTCTCGCCCCTCGCTTCCAGAGGGGGAGCAGAAGTGTTTTACATGGAAGAACTGCCCGAGGCAAAAAAGATAGCCCAGTTTGTACAAACCAAACTGCACACCCTGCCGGAGATGACGAAGCGCGCCGCGAAACCGGCCAAATACTATCTTTTGCGAAAACAGCCCATTCCCACACTGCTTATCGAATGCGGCTATCTCAACTTGTCGGGTGACCGCAGCCGTCTGATCTCGCCTCCCTATCAGAAAAAACTGGCCCAAGCGATTGCAGAAGGGGTACAAGCCTATTTGGAGAGCCAATAGTCACAGCAAAGGAGGGGGATACCCCCTCCCATCAGTTCAACTTTTCAATCCCAACTTCATCGCCGTTGAGTGCCGAAATGAAGATTTTGTACGTGTCATTGTCCATCGTGCCGACAAACTCGTACGCGAGCACCTCTTCGTTTTGCACATTGTGGGCCACAGCGAGCGCAGTCTCTTGCACCTTGACGCGCGAGGAGACAAACGTGCGGGCCTGTGCTTGGCTGATCTTCGGTTTCGCCAAGGTGCGCGGTTTGTGATTGAACACATACTCGCGTGAGTTGACGCCCAGAATCTCCCCGTTGTCGAGCGCTACCTGCACGATCACTTTGTCCGGGTAGAGGCGGACGCCGCCTTGACGCGGTACGAGGTCAAACACACCGATGTGATCGTGCGTGTCGATATTCACCACTTCTAAGCTGTCATTGATACCAAATCGATTCAGATAGGCGATCGCTTTTTGTGAAGCTTGAGACAGATCGAGCTTTTCCTCTAGCACGGTCCGGTCGTTCAGCATGTTAGTGACTTTACCGCCGCGAACAGTGATCGTGAAGAGCGCTTCCCGGCGCTTCTCTTGCGGTACGGTGACGGTGTGCGACAGGAACGGTGCGCCTTTGCCGTTGCGTTGCGCGGTGATTCCGTCTGCCGTGCTACGCCCAAGCCACGCAGCTGCAATCTGTGCCGCTTGCGCTTCGTTCACATCTTGGCCGGATAGATTTTTCACGTTCACTCGGTTGCGGTTTTTCATCGATTGTAGCGTCGGGCCAAAATTCAGCGGTGTAGAATTTTTGACCGATTTCTCCATCGCGTGGAAACCGTCGAGAATCTGGTTGTCCGTCTTCTTTTCCGTCTGGGTCAGCGCCAGTTCTGCGTCCATCCAGCGCAGGTTATTTTTGATGACGGCGGACTGCACTTCTGCGAGCTGATTTTCCAGCTTTTTCGAACGCTTGTACAGTTCGTTCAGCGTCTTGAACTCCTGTTCGTTCAATCCTTCTTTGCCGTCGCGATCGACCGCTGTGCGGTAGGAGAAGTTCCCTACATCATTGATAAATTCCATCGTGTTGTTGAACGGCATCAAGGAGAGCGGAAGTTGGCCCACGTCGGTGCGCGCTTCGGCAGCCAGCCGCCACACTTCGGTCAGCGAGGGGGTGAGCTGCTTCTTTGTATTGATAGCAAGCGACTTGCCCAGTTGATCTTGAAGCAGATTCATTCGGTCGCTCAAATCATGAAAGGCACGCTGGTATTGGTTTTCCGTCTTCAAGAGCAATGCCTGTTTCTCTTTGTGTTCTCGGTAGCCCCAGAAGCCTGCGACCACCAAGGCCACGGCGAGCACGAGGGATGTGATTTTGCTAAACATACGGTCGATACCTCCTTTCTATCTGCAGAAGATATGTTGGCCGATCCGCTTGATCTGCGGACGCGACCAGATCCATTTTGAGGTTGCCGTCGCCGGATTGAAGTAGTAGATCGCCGACGAGGACGGGTCCCATCCTTTGATCGCATCCTGCACTGCCTTCATGGCCTGCGCGTTCGGGGACAGCCAGATCTGTCCGTCGGCAACCGCCGTAAACGCGCCTGGTTGGAAGATCACACCGGGTACGGTATTCGGAAAGTTCGGGTTGTCTATGCGGTTCAAGATCACGGCTGCGATCGCCACCTGTCCGATGTACGGTTCGCCGCGCGCTTCGCCATAGACGGCGTTGGCGAGCAGTTTCAAGTCATTGCCCGACAGGTTTTTCCCTGCGTACGCGGCGCTTTTGGTCGCCGGAGCGGTCGCTTTGGGCGCGCCGCCACCGCCTTTTGGTGCTGCTGCCCCGCCTCCTCCTCCACCTGCCGCCCACGGATTATAGCCGCGAGTGGCGCGAACCAGACGAGTTCGCGTATTGTCGCCAACGATACCGTCAATTTTCATGCCAAATTTGTACTGGAAGTTACGAACCGCCCAGTATGTACCCCAACCAAAATCGCCGTCGATGCGGCCCTTGTAATAACCCAAATGTTTCAAGCGGCCTTGCAGTTCACGGACGTCGGTGCCTTGACTGCCTCGCACGAGTTTGCGCGTGGTGAAGACCGACTCCTCTTTTTTCGAAATGAACTGCATCGAATCTACTGAGACGTAAAGGACCGCAAACATCAGGGCAAAGGCTGCCACAAGCCATCTCCACTTCCTACTCATGGTACCCCCTCCATTTTAAGATGATCGTTTCTGACCTTAGTGTGAGATGGGAAGCAAGTTGATATGAGAACCAAAAAAAGGGAGTGCCTCCAAATAGGCAACTCCCTTTCCACCCTGCAAGTTTTAAATGAGTGTTTCAATGTCGAACGCTTCTTCATTGTCACACAGGCAACGTTTGAATCCGGTGTCCACCTGCCCACGATAGTCACGAGAGCCACGCAAAATGAACGTCTCTCCACACAGACGACAGCGAATGTGAACTTTTACCCGTTCGTCTCGTACTGACATGCTTTCCCTCCTTAAGGAGTCTATGATTTCATCCCTGCAAATTAAGTCTTGACAGGCTCACCGTTTCTTTATACATCCTGCACCTGTTCCTCCATCGGCTTGTAGGGGGAACGCCGCTGTGCATGGCGCACTTTCCACATGCCTAAGCCCCACAAGAAGATCATGAACGGAATGATCAACATGATCCATGCCATCTGCTCCGAAACGAGCAGGGAATCATAGATCCCATGGAACACCCACGGATAAAAGAAGGCACCGCCAAATAGCAGCCAACGCTTTTTCTTGGACGTGGCAAATTTCGCCTTCCCTAGATAAAAGCCCATCGCCACCCCGAACAGTGCATGGCCTGGGACGGTGAAAAAGGCCCGTATCGCAACCGTCTCCCAGCCGAGCACCATTGCTTTGATGATGTTCTCAAGCGTTGCAAACCCAAGCGACGCGGCGACCGCATAGACGATCCCGTCGATCTCTTCATCAAATTCGCGGTGCCGAAGCGCGATGAGGATCGTCAAGATGTATTTGGCCAATTCTTCCACAAGCGCCACAGCAAAAAAGGCACGACCGTAAGGCGAACTCATGCCCTGGGCGAGCCAGTCGCTGAGATACATGACCGGAATGGTCGATAACATTCCCAAAAAGAACAGCAATCCCACCAGACTCAAGGGCTCAGAATCGTAGCGGTCACGAAGATAGAAAAAGGACATCAGGGCGATTCCAGGTGCGACAGCGCACCCGATTAACAGCAAAAATTCCACTTCGATTTCCCCTCCCGATGATGTAAATTCGAACTGGTCTATGAAAATCCTGCTTTGACAGAGCCTGCCACTGCGGGGCATAATATGCTAGAACAAACCGATTCGGACAAAGGTGTGATCTCTCAATGAAAACGATCCTGATCCTGACAACGGGCGGCACGATCGCGATGATCGAAGACCCGCAAAGCCAGACAGTTCGACCGGCCGAAAACGCGTCCGACCTGACCAATGCCATCCCGCATCTCAACCAGTATGCAAACGTGCAGGTCGAAGCGTTCTCCAACCTGCCGAGCCCCCATCTCACGCTCGACCACCTCGCCAAGCTGGGGACGGCGATCAAAGAAAGACTGCTCCAGGAAGACATCGATGGCATCGTGCTCACGCATGGCACGGACACGCTCGAAGAGACGGCCTACTATCTCGACCTGATCTTGCCGCCGGGCAAGCCGGTGATCGTGACCGGTGCGATGCGCTCCTCGAATGAACTGGGCGCGGATGGCCCGCTTAACTTGCTCAATGCGGTGCGTACAGCTGCTTCCGCCGATGCGATCGGCCAAGGCGTGCTCGTCGTTTTTAACGACGACATCCATGCTGCACGATTTGTGACAAAGACGCACACGAGCAATGTTGCCACCTTCCAGTCGCCTTCGGTTGGACCGATCGGCTTTTTGGACAAACGCTCCGTACAGATTCGCCACATTCCCAAACCTCATGCGCACATCCCTGTAGACGGACTCGTGCACGAGGTCGGACTCCTCAAGATGGCGGCTGGGATGGATGACGCGCTGCTACAATACCTGCTCGATAAGGGGGTGCGCGGCGTCGTCATCGAGGCGCTCGGTTTGGGCAACGTCCCTCCGATGGTCGTGCCTGGCATCAAGAAAGCGATTGCACAGGGAGTTGTCATCGTGCTGGTCTCCCGGTGCTTTAACGGTGTTGTTCAAGACATCTACGGGTATGAAGGCGGCGGAAAACAACTTCGCGATCTGGGCGTGCTGTTCTCCAACGGTCTCAACGGGCAGAAAGCGCGCATCAAGCTGATGACAGCGTTGCAAGAAACGAATGATCTTGAGCATTTACAACAGTATTTTGTTCAAGATTGATCGCATCAAAAAAAGCCGTCTGCCAGCGTGGCAGACGGCTTTTTTGACGACTGACTTACACCCAACCGCGCAGTTGGCAAGCTTCCGCCATCCGACGGCAACCGACCATGAACGCTGCCAAGCGCATATCGATCTTGCGAAGTTTCGATGTCTCGTATACAGAGTGGAACGAACGGGAGATGATCGTCTTGAGGCGAGAATCGACCTCTTCTGCCGACCAATAGTACCCTTGGTTGTTCTGTACCCATTCGAAGTAAGAAACGATGACACCACCAGCATTCGCAACCACGTCCGGCACGAGCAGAACACCACGATCCGAGAGAATCTTGGTCGCTTCGATCGTCGTCGGGCCGTTCGCAGCTTCCACGACGATGCTCGCCTTGATGTTGTGCGCGTTGCGCGCCGTGAGCTGGTTCTCAATTGCTGCCGGAACGAGGATATCACAATCGAGTTCAAGCAGTTCTTGGTTCGTGATCACATTTTTGTACAGCTTGGTCACTGTGCCAAAAGAGTCACGACGATCCAACAAGTAATCGATATCAAGACCTTTTTCATCATACAGACCGCCATACGCGTCGGAGATCCCGACGACTTTTGCCCCTGCATCGTGCATGAATTTCGCCAAATAACCACCGGCGTTACCAAACCCTTGCACGACCACGCGAGCGTCTTTTAAATCGATACCTTTCACTTTCGCCGCTTCTTCGATCGCGATCGCCACGCCGCGCGCGGTAGCCGATTCGCGGCCATAAGAACCGCCGAGCACCAGCGGTTTGCCGGTGATGAAGCCCGGTGCGTCAAACTCACGGATGCGGGAATACTCGTCCATCATCCATGCCATCGACTGTGCGTTGGTGAACACGTCCGGAGCCGGAATATCTTTAGTCGGGCCGACGATCTGCGAAATTGCGCGAACATAGCCGCGGCAGAGGCGCTCAAGCTCACGGAACGACATCTCACGCGGATCGCAGATGATGCCGCCTTTCCCGCCGCCATAAGGCAAGTTGGCAATCCCGCACTTCAAACTCATCCAAATTGCAAGTGCCTTCACTTCATCCTCGGTAACCATCGGGTGGAAACGAATGCCCCCTTTGGTCGGACCAACCGCATCATTATGCTGGGCACGGTAACCGGTGAACACTTTGACACTGCCGTCGTCCATGCGCACCGGGATCCGTACGGTAAGCACACGCAACGGTTCCTTCAGCAATTCGAACATGTCCTGACCGTAGCCCAATTTATTCAAAGCATCTTGAATCACAAGTTGAGTGCTAGTTAGAATGTTCAAATTTTCAGCAGGCTCATTTGCAGTAGCATTGTTAGAAGGCAAATTCTGGGTATTCAATCGACTCGACTCCCTTTGAACTTATACAGGTATTCGTGAACCTTGACCTCAATATACACCTTACTCATGAACAAGGAAAGGTTAGCAAAGACCTTAATTGTTCGAAACAACCTCAAACACGGTCAATAACAAGAGTTTGGTTCGGTTTTAGCTGTATTGGATTCATTTGCGCTGTTGTCCTCCGTTTTCCGATTCGGGAATGTTTCGCTTTGATTACACCTCTGTCCCTTCCTCTTCAAAATCATCCGGATTGTCAACAACTACCATCGTTTCCGCATAACCTTGCGCTTGCGGCGGGATATTTTCGAGCATGTCATCTGGGTTATCAAAGGCGATCAGATCGGATTTGCCACCGTCTTTTCGGGTCTGTGCGTTAAAGGGCTTCACGTTAATTCCCCCTTGGCGTGGATTCTCAACGTTTAGAATGCCCAAGATCGTCATCAGGATGCTCCCTGCCTTCGAGTTCCTTCAACTACAATGCCCACCGTTCCCGCTTTTCGTACGGTCGTGCGGAACATAAGAATTGAATCATAATGACGGCGAGTTCCTGCATCTTGCCGCGTTGCTGCTGAAAGCCCTGCACATAGGACAAGCAATGCCAGAGGCACTAGGTCAAAATCACGCCGCTCTCTCACAAAACGATAGATCAGATTGAGAGCAGTATATGACATACCCTAACATCGCAACCTCGACCCTCGCCTAATCTCATAAAATTTGGTCTGCGGGCAATGGTCAACATGCAGAAGCGCACAACGCACCTGTCGTACAACGACGCGTCGGAAAGTGAGACAAAACAAACTGAGCGATCTGAGCAAGTTGAAGATCAACAGGTATAGAAGTTTGAGACTGCTGGTCTGGTCAACATTTGCCATCTGCACGGCTGTCACGCTCAAGGCCATCTGTTGGTGATTGCCAAGGGGATGCACCAACCTGACAAGCGGTCATCAAGCCACAGACACCGAACCACGCACCAAGGTGATCAAGATCGCCACCTAAAATTGCGGTGACCGACTAGCACGATCGAAACAGTTACGCGACATTGGTCGCCGCTTCGCGATCCGGACAAATGCGAACGATCAAGTACGCTACCCCATTCGCAACGCCGAACACGTCAAACGTGCCGAGCGAGATGACCAAATCGTTGACTGCTTCGTCGCCCTTGTCTGCTTCTATCGCCCTTCGATCAGCACCTCGATTTGAAAAACGAGGTGCCGCGATGGATGTTACATTTTTATTTTACTGAAATTTCACGCATAAATCCACTGTGTTCTAACACAGTTTTAAACTTACCTTAGCTCAGTTGAAGCAACGCCCGCTCCAGATCGGCGATCAGATCATCTGGATCTTCCAAGCCGACCGATAGACGGAGCAGGCCGTCTGTAATCCCGCGCTTGTGGCGCTCCTCTTTCGGCATGCCCGAATGCGACATCGAGGCCGGGTAGGAGAGGATACTTTCCACACCACCAAGAGATACGGCGACCAACGGGATTTTGACCTGTTGCATCAACAGCTTGGCACGCTCGGCGCTGCCAGTATCGAACGAAAGTACCGCGCCAGATCGAGTCGATTGCTTCCGGTGCACTTCATGTCCTTGATGAGTGGACAATCCGGGATAAAACACCGCGCTGATCTCTTCGCGCTCTGCAAGCCAGTGCGCGATACGCTCAGCCCCGTCACAGGAGGCGTCCATGCGCACTTTCAACGTCTTGATCCCTCGCTGCAGCAGGAAGCAGTCCTGCGGGCCGAGCACCGCTCCAAACGAATTTTGCAACTGGGCTAGGCGATGCCCCAGCACGCGGTCTTTGGTCACTGCAAGCCCGGCGACCAGATCGGAGTGACCGCCGAGAAACTTCGTTGCGCTGTGTACGACCACGTCGATCCCCACGTCGAGTGGGCGCTGCAGATACGGGGTCTGGAAGGTGTTATCCACAATGGTCAGCAGTCCGTGCTCTTTCGCGATCGCAGCCGCTCCTGCCAGATCGGTGATCTTCAAAAGCGGGTTGGATGGCGTTTCTAACAGTATCCCTTTCGTATTGGGACGGATCGCGACACGAATGTTTTCCAAATCGGTCACATCGACAAATGTTGTCTCGATCCCCAAACGGTTCAGCACGGTGGTCAGCACTCGAAATGTACCGCCGTAGATGTCGTCCGTCGCGATCAGATGATCACCTGCCGAGAACAGCAACAGCGCCGTGGAGATCGCCGCCATCCCCGATGCAAAGGCAAACCCTCGCGTCCCGCCTTCCAGCTCGGCGATCGTCCGTTCCAGCGCGTTCCGCGTCGGATTGCCGGAACGGGCATATTCATACTGCGGTGGATTGTCAGGGTCCTCTTGATGAAACGTCGAGACCTGATAGATCGGTATGGCCGATGCTCCAGTCGTCTGGTCGATCTCATTTCCCGTATGCAAAAGCTGTGTCGCAAATGTCAGTTTTTTCTCCTCGCTCATCTAAGCCAAACTCCCTTCCTATTCAGCCAATTCACGTTCCGACGCGGCGAACGCCTGCGCCATATCTTCGATCAAATCCTCGTAATGTTCAATCCCCACGGACAAACGGAGCAAAGAACTTGTCACACCCAATTCATTGCGAACCGCTTCCGGCACATCAAAATGCGTCTGTCGCGCCGGGTAGGTGATCAGCGACTCGACCCCGCCGAGCGATTCGGCAAAGGCGATCAGGTTCAAATGGCGCAACAGCGGCTCGACCAGCTCCTCACGCACCACCTCAAAAGACAACATCCCACCATAGCCATCCGCCTGCCCGATGTGTACGTCGCGTCCAGGGTGGTTTTCCAATCCAGGGAAATACACCTGCTTGACGCAAGGGTGCCCGGTCAGCCATTTGGCGAGCACCATCGCATTTTCCTGATGTCGATCCATGCGCAGCGCCAACGTCTTCATCCCCCGCATCAACAGCCATGCGTCTTGCGGGCCCAGTGTCGCTCCAATCGAATTTTGCAAAAAGTAGATGCGGTCCGCCAACTCTTGCTCGCGCGCCACCGCCAGCCCAGAAAGCACATCATTGTGCCCGCCGAGGTATTTCGTCGCGCTATGTACGACCACATCGGCTCCCAGTGTCAGCGGTCGTTGCAGATAGGGCGTCATAAACGTATTGTCTACGATGGTCAGCAACCCGTTTCTTTGGGCCACGCCGATGATCGCCTGCAAATCGCTGATTCGCATCGTCGGATTGGTCGGCGTTTCAAGAAAAATCGCTTTGGTGTTCTCCTGCACCGCAGCTTCAACCTTCTGCCAGTCACCTGTATCGACAAACGTCGTCGTGATGCCCTGACGCGGCAAAATCTGCTCCAGCAGGCGGTAAGTGCCTCCGTATAGATCATGAGAGACCAGCAGATGATCTCCTTGCCCAAACAACCCGAGCACTCCGGCGATCGCCGCCATTCCCGAACTGTACGCAAATCCCTGTACCCCGCCTTCCAGCTGTGCGATCGCGTCTTCCAGCGTCTGCCTAGTCGGATTTTTCGTCCGCGTGTAATCAAATCCTGTGCTCTCGCCAAGCCGCGGATGACGATACGTGGTCGAAAGATAGATCGGCGACGAAATCGCGCCGGTTTTTTCTGCTTTATTGTTGCCAATTTGAGCCAAACAAGTATCTGGATGCAATCTGATTTCCTCCTCAAGCAAAAAGACCTCTCTCAGAATTGAGAAAGGTCTTTGATAGCTACAAAGAGCGCTTTCTCTCATCTTTCAGGTTGCATAAACAACCTGTTGGAATTGGCACCGTGCACGAAATATCGTGTCGGTTGCCGTGGCATCGTCGGGCCAGTCCCTCCGCCTACTCTTGATAAGAGAACTATTTGCTGTTGTTGTTTGATACTAAATGTAGCCTCAGTTGTGCTCGGCTGTCAAGTATATTTTGTCAGTCATACTGCGCACTTGCGCACGACACACTAGACCTGATGCAACCTGCTTTTTGGGAGAAAGGACTGACACCATGGCCGCGACGAAACCGAAAAAAGCGATTCATTTCCTTCCCTTGTTCGCGTTGGCAACCGTACCGCTGATCATGGTGCTTGGCAACTCGATGCTGATCCCAATCCTCCCTCAGATGCAAGAGGAGATCGGCATATCCAAATTCCAAGCTTCCTTGGTCATCACGCTGTTCTCTGTCCCAGCTGGGGTGATCATCCCGCTGGCCGGCTTTCTCTCCGACCGTTACACAAGAAAAGTTGTCATCATTCCGGCCTTGCTCCTGTATGGAGCAGGAGGCGTTGTCGCCGGAGTGGCTGCCTGGCTGATGGACCAACCTTATGCAGTGATCATGGCTGGACGCGTCTTGCAAGGTCTCGGGGCGGCGGGGACAGCTTCGATCGCGATGGCGCTGGCTGGAGATCTCTGGAGCGGTGCTTCGCGCGCCAAGGCGCTTGGCATCATCGAAGCTTCGAACGGATTAGGCAAAGTGCTGTCACCGATCATCGGCTCTTTGATTGCACTCTTGTTCTGGTACGCCGCATTTTTCGCGTTTCCCATCATCTGTATCCTTTCGGCCGCACTGGTCTATTTTTTCGTCAAAGAACCAAAGAAAAGCGGCTCGAAACAATCGCCAAAAGAGTATATCGGCGCTTTGAAAAAAACATTCAAGGCGCAAGGTAAATGGCTGCTCACCGCCTATTTGGCAGGTTCGATCGCACTTTTTATCCTATTTGGCGTCCTCTTTTATATCTCGCAGATCCTCGAAGAAAAATACAAGGTTGCCGACCTGATGCGCGGCCTGATCCTGTCCATTCCACTGCTGGCGATGTGCACGACCTCACTGGTGACGGGCGCGAAGATCAAAAAGAACATGCGGTTGATGAAGATTTTGATCGTATCCGGACTGGCGCTGATCGGCGTTCCGCTGGCGATCGCCGCCTTTTTCAACAACCCGTATGTGTCGCTCGGCCTGCTCGTCGTCTCCGGGATCGGCACCGGACTGGTCCTGCCCTGCCTGAACACGATGATCACCTCCGCCGTACAGAAAGCGGAGCGCGGGGCGGTCACAGCGCTTTATGGCAGCGTGCGTTTCCTCGGCGTCGCGGCGGGCCCCCCGATCTTCGGCGCTTTGATGGACACTCCGAAGATCATGTTTTCGATCATGGCCGCTTTGGCTGGTGTCTGTGCGGTGATGGCTTTCTTCCTGATCCAGGTCGGTACAGAGGGTGGCGGTAGCAATCCCGAACGGTATGAACAGATTGCCCAACAACAAAAGCTTCTGACGCGAAGAAAAGCGCGGGCGTAATCACACGCCCGCGCTTTCGTTGAGCTTTGAGCTTTGAGCTTTGAGCTTTGAGCTTTGAGCTTTGAGCTTTGAGCTTTGAGCTTTCCAGCATCACGTTTCGACTGTTGCTAGCGGACAGAGGAGACGTTCTCAGGCGAAGACGAGATGCATTTGATGGGAGCCGTCAACATCGGCTCCCTTTTTCTTGCAGTTTCAGCTCGTACTAGGACTTGTGTTTGCTGGCCGTATCGCGCTCCCCTTACATCCCTTGTTTTCGAGGATTGTACACCCTTCACCATCAGCAATCCTTTTTCATACGATGCTAGAGCCTACTACCCGCTGGTTACCCTCGGGAAAGAGAAAGGAGCCGGAAGGTATGCGTTCATCGTTCGAACGTGCTTGGGATGACATCTTGCGTGATCCGCTGCCTGGTCGTCTCGCCAAACCGCGAACGACCAGCGGCCTTACCATGTTGATCGATACAGGTCTCGGCCTGACTGAGACTTATGATCTGGTAGAGTTGTCCGGTCCCTATATCGATTTTGTCAAATTGGGATTTGGCACTTCGAAACTGTATCCTGTGCCCGTGTTGCGTGACAAAATTTCCTTTTTACAAACTCACCACATCGAAGTCTACCCTGGCGGAACCTTCCTCGAAGCAGCCATTTTGCAAAACAGGTGGCAACCGTTTCTGGAACGCTGTCTCGACCTCGGATTTCAGACCGTAGAAGTGTCGGATGGAACGATCCCGCTCGCGCCGGAAAAGCGATCAGAGATCATCCGCTACGCGACTCATCAGGGGTTGAAAGTGATCACCGAAGTAGGTAAGAAGGAGGACGGCCTCCACCTCCCCGTCGAGACACAGTTGCAACTGATCGATGCTGACTTGCAGGCGGGTGCCTTCAAAGTGATTCTGGAAGGGCGTGAATCAGGCAAGTCGGTCGGTTTCTTTGCAGAGGACGGTTCGATCCGCCAAGACGATTTTGATGAGCTCACATCGCAGGTGCAAAATCTGGATCAACTGATCTGGGAAGCACCGCTCAAATCGCAACAGCAAGAACTGATCGGTGCATTTGGCCCGAACGTCAATTTCGGAAATATCAATCCGCGCGACATCGTCGCCTTGGAAGCGCTACGCGTCGGTCTGCGTAGCGACACGCTTCGCTTGACCCTGTAAGCGACCTCCGCAATGCGCTCGATTGGTCTACCTTGTCCGCCCTGTCCATATACATGTGTCAAGGAATCTGCACACGTAAGGGGCGGTCGATCGTGGTCGGAGAGATCATTCTGGTCGTATTGATCATCATTGGCATCGTCGGCAGAGCCAGTATTTTAGCCACAGCTGCCAGCTTTTTACTCATTTTGAAACTGCTGAGTTTACAGCGGTTTTTTCCAACGCTCGAGCGCAGAGGGCTGGAAATCGGACTGCTGTTTCTGATGATTTCAGTCTTGGTGCCGCTCGTCAACGGAAAAGTGTCCACCAAAGATCTAATGAGCGCTTTTGTATCGGTAGCCGGGATCTGTGCGATCATCGGCGGAATCTTGGCTACGTATCTGAACGGTCAAGGTCTGTATATGCTAAAAATGGACCCTCAGTTGACGATCGGGCTGGTCATCGGCACGGTGCTTGGCATCGTCTTCCTCAAAGGCATCCCGGTCGGCCCGCTGATGGCCGCGGCGATCGCTGCCATTTTGCTGAAACTTTACAATTATATGTTTCGGTAACCAAATGAATAAATCAGAAAAAAGCTCCCGGCCACAGTGGCACGGGAGCTTTTCATGTATTTGGTTTAGCGAAGCGGAAAGTGCTGCGTGATCGTTTGCACAGCATTGCCGTCCATGACCCGCTTTCCATATTCATCGAGCATCGCCTTCGTGGTTGGCGACAACTCTCCATATTCATGCAAAATCGACCAGAACGTGTCGTACAAGTCTTCTCCGACCTCTTCTTCATCGAAGAACAGATGATAGCGTTCCTTGTAGTGGTAAAGCGTGCCGCCTACCGCCTCATACGCTTGGAGCGAGTGCGCGACGCGGATCACGTCTTCCAAGTCTTGGAACACGAAGGTGAACGCACCGAACGGATCGGGTGAGTCCATCGCCGCATCCGCCTCGTCATCCTCTTCCACCAGCTCCTGCTCCGCTTGAACAGGTAGTGCCGGCAGTTGGGTGATCACGACCACAACGCCTTCGGTCGGCATCGTGAACGCTTCCACTGCGATCGGACCGGCGACTTCAAAACCGGTTTCCAGATAAGCCTTCTCCATCATATCCCAGAACAGCTCTTGAACTTTCCGACCGTTTTGCCAAATTTCTTCCCGGTCGATGCCGCGTTGATCGAGGTCGTCATAAGAGAGCATGATCCGGACTTTGTTGTCTCCGAGCTTCTCTACGCGCATTCTCATCACTCCTTTGCAGAGAGATTGGGTGCAAGATGGTACACTACCTCTTTACCTATCATTATGCAACGACAAGATCACCCGTTCTGTAAGCAAGGTTACTTTGCCAGTTCGTAAATGGCTTTCGCAAAGATTTTGGTGCATTTGAGCAGATGTTCTACCTCCCAGAACTCATCCTTTTGATGGGCGACATCTGGCTGTCCTGGAAATTGTGCACCAAATGCGACCGCATTCGGGATCGCCCTTGCATACGTGCCTCCGCCTGTGGTCAGCGGAGCCAGTTTCTCACCGGTCTCCTCTTCATAGACCTTGAGCAGCGTTTGCACGATTTCCGAATCGAGCGGCACATAGTGCGGTTTCATGTTGGCAATGCCCGGGTCTGTGACGTCAAAACCGATCGGCCCCGTTTTTTGTTTGATCAAAGCAATCAAGTCATCCTCCGTTTTGTCCACCGGAAAACGCAGGTTAAACGTGAAGGTGATCGTTTCCTCATCGACGCTGGCTAGGCCGAGATTGCTGGTCAAAGGACCGGTCGCGTGGCAGGTCATCTTGACGCCGATGCGCTCGCCATCTGTGTCCACTTCGGAGAGAAACGCCCAGATCGCTTGGTCGGCTGTGTCCAGCACTTTGAGCAATTTGCCCGCTTGTACGATCGCATTGATCCCATGCTGCGGTGCCATGGAATGGACGGAGATCCCTTCCACGATCAACGTGATCTCGCTACCGTTCACATCGACTTGGCACTTCACCCCTTCCTGCTCGGCCGTATGCCGCAACTGCGATGCCACAGCTTCGGCATCCCCAGTTGCGGTCAGCACGATGCGGCAACTGTCTGGCACCATGTTCACTCGATTGCCGCCGGACAGCTCACGAACGACAACCGAAGCGGTTTCGATGTTGTGACGCGGCTTGGTCAGGTTGAAGCAGTAGATGCCCTTTTCGGCATAGATCAGCGGGAAGTCGGCATCTGGAGTAAATCCGCCGATCGGAAACGGTTCTTTTTCAAAGTAGCGATCCATGCAGCGCCAGTTCGATTCTTCATCAAGTCCCATGATCAAGCGGACCTTTTTGCTGAGTTGCACGCCAGATGCTTGAATCGCTTTCATTGCGAAGAGCGCGGCCATCGTCGGCCCTTTGTCGTCGATTGCGCCACGGGCATAAATTTTGCCGTCGTGGATCTCTGCGCCAAAAGGCGGATAGGTCCAGCCAGTCCCGACCGGCACGACGTCAAGATGACCGAGTACGGCGATATAGTCGTCCCCGTCTCCCCATTCGATATGGCCCGCATAGCCATCTACATTTTTCACGGCAAAACCGAGCTCTTGACCAAGCTGAAGCGCGTAGTCCAGCGCTTCGGCGCATCCTGGGCCAAACGGCTGATCGGGAGCGGTCGATTCGGCACCCACCGAATCGATGCGCAAGACTCCCTGTGTTTTGGCGATGATGTCGTCGCGGTTTTGATCAATCCACTTTTCAAACATCGTATGCAACTCCTCTCAGTTATTTGTGTATTTTTGCAAAAGTCTAGCGCGTTGTCCAGACTTCTGGGTTGACCAGTGAGATCGGGTGTTCACCTTGGAGCACCTTGATCGTATTTTCCACAGCGATCTCGGCCATTTTGGTGCGGGTCTCCCAAGTGGCGCTGCCTAAATGTGGTGCCAACACCACATTTTGTAGAGGGAGCAATCCTGCATGTACTTGCGGCTCTGCTTCAAAAACGTCAAGTCCAGCCCCGGCGATCTCCCCCATTTGCAGTGCTTCGACAAGGGCCGCTTCGTCCACGACCGCCCCGCGTGCCGTATTGATCAAAAAGGCGGACCGCTTCATCTTTCGCAACGCATCTCTGTTGATGAGGTGATGCGCTTCGGGCGTGTACGGCACATGTAGCGATACGAAATCTGCCTGACCGAGCAGCGTGTCAAGATCGGCGTAGGTCAGGCCGTATTCGTTTTCGGTCGCTTCCTCTAAGCGACGACGGTTTAAATAGAGCGTGTTCATCTCAAATGCCTTCGCCCGCTTCGCCACCGCTAGCCCGATGCGACCGCAACCGATGATGCCGAGCGTCTTGCCTGCCAGTTCGGTGCCAAGCAGCATCAGCGGAGACCAGCCGCTCCATTTGCCTTGGCGGACGAAATGATCCGCTTCGACGATGCGCCGAGTTACGGCCATCAAGAGCGCCCACGCGATCTCTGCGGTCGCGTTGGTGAGCACACCCGGCGTGTTGGTGACCGGAATCCCGAATTCAGTAGCGGCAGCGATGTCGATGTTGTCGTAGCCGACCGCGTAGGTGCTGACAACTTTTGGACGGGCTGTTTGAAGCAGTTCGCGGTCAATTTTGTCCATGAGTGTGCACAGAAGTGCGTCATACTGCGGGAGGAGCGCCTTCAACTCCTCAGCGGTTGGCTGGCGTTCTGCGGAGAAGACGGTCACATCACAGTGCAAAAAGAGCTTGTTCATCCCCGCTTCCGGTAGCGCGCGAGTGACGAGAACTCGAGGTCGTCCGTTCATCTGCTCATCCCCGTTTCGTCGAAGTCCGTTCGATGATCGAATGTGGCAAACGGACGGTGTAGTCATCGATCGGTTCTTCATTGAGCAGTTTGGTGAGCAGACGCACCGAAACGGCACCGAGGTCATAGGTCGGCTGCGCGACGGTGGTCAGTTCCGGGCGGACGATGGTGGACAGGCGTGTGTTGTCAAATCCAAGCAGGAGCACATCTTGGGGCGAATTGCCGCCCCGATCGCGGACGGCGTTGAGATAGCCGAGTGCGATTTCGTCACTGGCAGCCACAACTGCTGCGGCGTGGTGACCTTGTCGCAAAAATTCGGCCGCGACCGAGTGCGCACCTTCATATTTCATGTCGGGGGCGTGAAGAATCAGACTTTCCTGCACCGACTGCCCAGCTTCCTGTAGCGCCCTCTCATAGCCATGACGGCGCTCCATCGTGACGCGATGCGTGGTCGGGCCGCCAAAGAAGGCGATGTTGGCGATCCCTTGATCAAGAAAGAAGCGAGTCGCGTCATAGGCGGCCGACTCGTTGTCAATCGCCACGGATGGGATGCGTCCTTCCGGGTCGTCGGTCGCGCAGAGCACGACGGGCAACTGCGCTTGTTCAAAAGTTCTGACAATCTCTTTGGTGATGCGTTCCGAGATGAAAACGAGGCCATCCACCTGTTTCTCCCACATCGTGCCGATCAGATCGATTTCCCGATCCTCGCGGGCGTCAGAACTGGTCAAGATGATGTGATAGTGGTACATCATGGCGATATCCTCAATCCCCCGCAGCACCTCTGCATGGAAAAGGTCCGAAACGTCAGGCAGGATGACACCAATCGTTTTCGTCCGCTTGCTGGCCAGCCCGCGCGCGACGGCGTTGGGACGATAGCCCAGCTTTTCGATGGCAGCTTGGACTTTCGCTTTCGTCTCCTCTTTGACCACCGCCGTACCGTTTAGCACGCGGGACACGGTCGCCATCGAAACGCCCGCTTCTCTTGCTACATCATAAATGGTCTTGTTCACGGGAACTCCTCTTTTCGTTACACAAATAGTGACCTCATTTTACCATATCGAGGTTGTGCAAAAAAGCACAACCTCGTGAGCCGGTTGTGCTTTTGATGCAGGAGGATTTAGTTATCGTCCGCGAGCTCTTTTCCTTCTGCGAGCGCACGCTTTAGCCGTTGTAACATAAAACCGATGCCCTTGCAGCCCTGAAGAGGCATGTGGTAGGTGCGGGTGTTACCAAAGATCGCTGGCACGATCAGCGTGTATTTTTTGCCGCCGAGAATGGTGATGTCATCATAGGCGGTGAGCCCTTTCTCTTCAACCTGCCGCATGAACGCCTGCAAAGAGACGTGACGTAGCGGGTTGTTAGAGGTGAAGCGGACATCGTAGTTTTCTGACACGATGTCCTCGGGACGAAGCAATCCGTGTTTGGCCGAAAGGATCAGCCAATCGTCGCCAAAAAACTTTTTTGCATAAGCTTGGCAAAGTTTATGCAAGGTGCCTGTATAGGTGTGTTGCGCCTCGGCAGGCCCTGCAAAATCGGGATGCTGATCCCAAATTTTACGGGAGCCGCAGGGGATGATGCACAATCGTTTCATGGGAACTCACCTCTTTCAAATCGTGTTTACTGCTCGTTTGCAGATCACAGATGGCCAAGAGCATCCTTGGCAAGTAGCCACACCTTCTTGTGCCCAAACGATCTGGCTCAACATCCCTGCATTCGCGTATTCCTAGTCTGTAAGGCTCGAAAAGGTGACAGCTCCTCGCGTCCCAACCATCCTCCTAACGAAATCAGGCCCCATAAGGGGCCTGACCTGTCGTCTTACGCTGAAGGTGCGGTCGTTTCACCGCCTACACCTTTTTTCTCCTGTAAGATGCGGTTGAGCATCAGCAACACGAGCACGGCGATGATCGCCATGAACAAACCTGCCGCCGCAAAGGTGCCACCGATGCCGATGAGCGAAGTCATCCATGCACCGACCGCCGGGGCGAGCAGCATCGACGCGGCCTGAGTAGCGGTCGAAACGCCACTCACGCGTGCGATCAGATGCTTCGGCGTTTCCTTTTGAATGATGTAGGAAAACGGAATGGTCGCCGCAGCGGAGAAGATCCCAAAGAACAAGAAGTAGACGAACCACATCGCCAACCCTGCATTGATGTAGCCCAGTCCGCCCAGGCCGATCACCACGTCGAGCAGGCCGCAGACCATAGCCAGCGCAACCAGCGCGTGCAGCGGCTTTTCGTGCCATCTCGGAATTGACCCCATCGCGAAGGCGCCTACGACCGAGCCGATACCGAGCGCGGAGACCAGATAACCGAACGCGTGCTCGCCAAGCCCAATATCTTTCGTCCAGATGACGAGCATGCCGTCATACAACAGAACGATGAACATGCCGATCGACATCAGGACGATCGAAACGGACAGAATACGCTTCGACTTCACATGCACGATCCCTTCCATAAACTGCGTCCAGAAGTGCGGGCTGCGATCACCATCGACCGCTTCGCTTCGCAGCGGGGGCAACATCGCGATAAACGCCACGGCCACGAGCAGGAAAACGATCTCTACCAAAAACACCTGACGTGCACCGATCAACGGGATCAATGCGCCACCCAGCATCGGAGCCCCGACTTGAGTGAGGTACATCGACATCTGCCCAAGCGACAGCGCTTGCGGCAACATGTCATCCGCGACCAACGTACGGATCGCCGACATACGCGCCGGATTGTACAATGTCGCCACCGTCGCCCGCAGGAAGACGAGAGCCAGCATCGCATAGAGATTCGGTACGAAGAACAGTCCCAAGATCAGCACAGCGCGGATCAGCACACAGGTGACCATCAGTGCCCGGCGCGGCAATCGATCCGCCCAGACGGCGACTACGGGGCCGATAAAGATCCATGGAATCGCCAGCACGATCATCATCGAGGCGATCTGTGTCGCCCCCATACCCCATTCGTAGGCGATGACGACCGCAAGCGCTGTCATGTCTAGCCAGTTCGCCGAATCGGAAAACAGGGAGCCGATAAACAGGTTCCGAAACGAACGCTGCTTGACCGGCGCAAACATCGATTTTTTTTGACTCATGTAGTATCCTCCCAGTGATGATCCTTCATCGTTCCCCTTTTACCGTGTGACCTCACTCACTTGCAGCGGCATACAGCTTTCGATCCGCCGAAATGAGAGCAGAGGTTATGCTATTTTCATAGATCCTCCAACTCGTGCAGTTGCGCTTTCAGGTTGGTTGGATCAAAGTTAATAAACGAAGTGATAAATTGAGTTTATGCCGTTTCACCCTGCTTGGCAATAGGCGGTAGAAAATTCTGCTTCGGCAGCAGGCCCGCTCGATACGATTGCACAGGCATCAAGTCGTGTTCGGATAGGAAAAATAGCGCTACTCAGTTGAAGGCAACCGGCTATTTAGAAACGAGTACACATTTCTTTAGTTCGCCAAGCACTACACAGTTCCTTCGTTTATTAAATGAATCCTCGAACCGTTCTCTGCATGATTTTTGCCGTCCGCTGGTCCGTACGCTGAACAGAGGGCCGCTCAGCCAGCTCTTCCACTTGTTGCAGTGACTCGCCTTTTTGGCTGCGCGCACAAAAAAAACCTTGCGCGATAAAAGCGCAAGGTAGCTGTACATCAATTGTTGTGCTCGTTCAGTCGATCTCCAATCCGGTTCATCAGCGACGCCATCTCCGCACGAGAAGTGCCGTCTTTCGGATGGAAGGTACCATCTTCAAATCCGTTCAAAATTCCTGCCTGCTTCATCGCAAGCACCGCATCGTATGACCAGCCGCCCTGCACATCAGAAAACGGCGGCTCGCTTTCCGGCTCCATCTGTAGGTTCAGAATGCGTGCCAGCATCGAGGCGATCTCCTCACGGGACACCTGCTGATCGGGCGCAAACAGGTTGTATTCCTTCCCTGTGATAAAGCCCGCCCGTTTGGCGATGTCGATGTGACGCTTCGCCCAAAAGCCGGACGGCACATCGCGAAAACCTGCATTCGGCGCAGACTGATCTTCAAGACCTGCCGCTTTGACGAGAATGACGGCAGCTTGTGCACGAGTCAACCGCTGTTCCGGCGAAAATTTCAGCGGCGAAGTGCCGACCATCCAGCCCTTATCAAGCATGGCCAGGATGTCCTGAGCGGCCCAATGCTTCTCCGTGTCAATGAAGAATCGTCCATTCAGCCATCGCGAATAATAGTCCCACGTACCTGCTTCTTCTTGGGTCAAACTCCAGGAGCCGGTGCCTTTGATGTCATACTGACCGACCAAGCGTAGTTTTTCCTTGATCGACGCTTCATTTTCAAACCAGATCGTATAGGTTCCAGCCGAAAATGTCGTGCTTCCGATCACCGTCACCTCATCGCCCGGCGCGACTGTAAACGTTGCTTTGGCCGACTTGGTTGGTGCATCGTACACGATGCGCCCACCATACTTTTTCACCAGCTCCGGCACGCGCCAGTTTGAAACCCCAGCGCCGTTCATCGTGCCGTCTGCGCTCCATGCCCGCCCGAAGAACGGGATGCCGAGCACCACTTTCTCTTTGGACACACCTTGGTTCAGCGCGTATTCGATCGATCGCTTCACAAATGCATCACTTGCGACTGGGCCAGGCGTAAGATCCCCCGAATAGTTTTCGTCATACGCCATGATCATCAGATAGTCGCTGTAAGCCGCCAACTGCTTGTAATCATAAGAGCCTTTCCAGCCCACATTCGAACCGAACGGATTGGCGGCCACCGCCACCGACACTTCCTTATGGGCCGGAATTTTCGAGTTGATGAGACGCACCATGTCGGTGTAGGCAGCACGGTCGGTCTCTGTCAAATTTTCGATGTCCACGTTGATACCGTCCAAGTTGTACGTCGCGATCGCGTTGGCGATTTGCGTGGACAACTGTTCACGGTTTTGCAAAGCACGTCGCCCCAACTCCCGATCCCAATGATTGCTCAGGAACGGCACCACTTTGATGTTGCGCTTGTGCATCTCCGCTATAAATGATGTGGACAGCTTGGTTGTCAGTTTCAATGAGCCATCTGCGTTAAGATTGAAGAAATCGGGAGACACTACATGTAGTGCACCTTTTGTACGTTCTACGGTCTGCACATACGTAGACGTACTACCAAAATAAAGATAGGACATGTTAAACTTGCCGTCCGCTGCAAACCCGGAAGTCCCCGGCAAGAGCATGGCTGCACTCAACAGTCCAGCGATCATGTTTCGCAACCATTTACGCATAGCTCTCTCCTCGCTTTCCAGTCTCGAAGCCTATTATTCTCGTTATTAGTTTACAGATGAAGGAAAGGAAAGTTCAAGCCGCAACTTTTACCTGCGCTGCTTGAAGCAACCCACTAGTCTGCGTCGATCACGTCGATTGCGGGCAATTGTGCAAAATAATGGTCTTTATACCCGTTCGATGTGCCAACAAGTACCACTCGGTCTTGCGCACCGAGCTGACCGCTGTCTTTCAGTTGCTGAACGGCCGCCCAAACGATCGCCGATGAACTCTCCAGATACAGACCGCGCCGCGCCAATTTGTTTTGCGCCTGCAAAGCGTCTTTTCCACAGACATCGACCGCACCCCCACCCGACTCTTTCAGGGCGACCAGCGATTGGAAGGTCACAGTAGAGCCACCGATCGACTCAGTGCTGCTGTGATCCCCTGGAAAATTACCTCGGTAGTCCGCTCCTGCCAGCACTCGTGATAAGCGACCAAACGGTTCTGCCGCATAAAGACGCGGCAAAGTCGCGATCCAGCCTGCATCGCGAGCTTCCTGCAAGCCACGCCAGATCCCCCACAGCAAATCGCCGCGCGAAGTCGGCACGACGATGGCCGTCGGTGCATTTCCTGCAAACGCTTCAGCGATCTCATGCCCGCACGTCTTATAGCCTTGCACGCCAAACAGATTGCTGCCCGTCGGCGGATCGAGATAGTTGGTCACCGGATACCAGCCCTCTTCCTCGACCATGCGCCGCATATATTTCCAGCGCAGTTTCGCATCGTGCGCTGCGACCAGTTCCGCCCCTGTCGCCCGCACCGCCTGGGCCCAAATCGGGTTCATCCCCACGGTGGTGACCACCACACAGCGCAACCCGGCCGCCGCTGCATAAGCGGCCAGCGACGCGCCTGCATTGCCGCTCGAAGCGGCGACGACCGTCGTGTACCCGCTCGCTTTGGCCCGTGCGACGACCAGTGCGCTCATCCGATCTTTATGTGAACCGGTCGGGTTCTGCCCTTCATTTTTCAACCACAACTCCTGCACGCCAAGCTCTGTGGCCAGATCGGCCAAAGGAAGCAACGGCGTGTCCCCTTCTCCGAGCATTGGAAACGTGCGGTACGGGAGCTTGTCAGCAAAACGTTGCATCCCGCGTTTCGTCGCATCGACGCTCCACTCCACCGCTGCATACTTCACCTCCAGCGAGACCGGGTAACCTTCTCCCAAACAGGACGGGCAGCCAGTTGTATAATCGTTCAGTTCATACTCGTTCCCACAGCGCAGGCAAGAAAGCGCGATTGCTGCTTCGTTTCGCATGTACATTTCATTGACCCTCCTTTTCGACCCAAGAACATCCACCACTTCGAACCGCTGCGCAGGCAGACGCCTACGTTCCACTATTTTCTGATTTCTTCCACAATAGCATAGCACCCAACCAATTCCAAGAGCCTCTGGTTGCCTGTCCGTTACGAGAGCGCAGTCCTGCAAATACACTGATAGAAAATGCATACAAAAGGAAGGGAAGCCCATGGAACAATGGCTGATACAGCCGTGGGGAGACGTGGAAGGCGATGTGCCGACCGTCCCGCCGGAGTTAGAAGCGATGACACATGAGGTCGTCAAAGAATACGACATGACGGTCAGCGACATGCTTTTGATCACCACCAAGCCAGACAAGGGTGGTGCGATTTGGAAAATCCAAACCGACCACGGCCCACGCAGTTTAAAAGTGCTGCACCGCACGCCACAGCGCAGTCTGTACAGCATCTATGCACAGCAGTATCTCAAGGAAAAAGGGGCGCGGGTGCCCGGCCTAATTCCGAGCATAACAGGTCAGTTGTCGGTCGAGCACGGCGGCAAGATGTGGATCGTCACCGATTGGATCGAACCACTGACCCCCGCTGCAAAAATCGACCTCACCGGCGCTGAACAGCTTTGCTACGGCCTTGGTGAATTTCACAAAATGTCGCAAGGTTATGTGCCGCCCAGAGGGGCTGAGAACGCCTCCCGCCTCTATCGCTACCCGATGTCCTATTTTAAAATCCTCACCAAATTCGACTGGTTCCGCCACATCTCCATTCTCTACTCCGATCTGCCAGCCAGCCAAAAGCTCCATTCGCTGCTCGACAAATATGAGATGCAGGCCCGCAACGCACTGTATACGTTAGAACAATCGCCCTATAAAGAGCTGGTACAGCGCGGTGAAACTGCTTGGGGATTCGCCCATCAAGACTATGGATGGTCGAACGGACAGGTCGGCCCGGACGGACAGATCTGGATCATCGACCTGGACGGTGTCGCCTATGACCTGCCTATCCGCGACCTGCGCAAACTGATGACATCCACGATGGAAGACATGGGGGGCTGGGATCTGGCTTGGATTCGAGGCATGATCGACGCCTATCACCAAGCCAATCCGATC